>JAPSJS010000001.1 GCA_031178065.1 Altererythrobacter sp. | reverse complement strand
GCATGCTTGGCAGCAGGTGGGCCTGCGCTACCATGCGCTGCACCACCTGCTGCCAAGCATGCCCTACCACTCGCTGGGCGAGGCGCACCGGCGGCTCGCAGCGCATCTCGGCACGGGTTCGACCTACGACGGGGCGAACCACCCGGGCATGGTCCCGCTGGTCCTGCGCATCGCTCGCAGCACGATGCGTCCGCGCTAAGCGGCATCACAGGCAAAGAAGAAGGGCCGCTCCCCACCGGGGAGCGGCCCTTCGCGCTTCTATCCTGCGTAGGGGCTTATTCGTCCTCGACCGTCAGCGACGGGTCGCCGTCGACGTCGGCGCGCACGCGCGTATCCTCGTCGCCGACATTCGCCTCTAGGCCGTCCTCGTTGACGGTCACGCTGTCGCCGTTGTCCGCGTTCGGAACGCCGTCTTCGGTCACGACTGTGGTCGTCTCGGGCGCGGGTACGGGCACCACCGTTTCCTCGACCACGGTCTCGGTCTCGGTCGGTTCGGGAGCATTCGCTTCGCTGCAGGCGCCGAGCGCAAGTGCGGCAGCGAGGGCGGGAACGGCGAGGATCTTCATGCCAGGTCTCCTTTGTGTCGACATTGTGGCATAGACTCGCAGCCCGGCAGGAGGTTCCCGCAGCCTGTTATTCTTCTGTGCGGATCAGCACGGTTTCGCCGATCAGCAGGAACAGGAAGAACGGCGCCCAGGCCGCAAGGAACGGTGTGTAACCGCCGAAACTGCCCATCGCGAGCGCGGCGTTGTCGATCACGAAATAGGCGAAACCGAGCGCCATCGCGATGATCGCGCGCAGGAAGAGCTGACCCGATCGCGCGAGCCCGAAGGCGGCGATTGCCCCGAGAAGCGGCATGAGGAAAGCCGAGAGCGGGCCGGAGAGCTTATGCCACCAGGTAGCCCGCAGTTCCGCCGTCCGCCGACCGGCTTCCTCGTAGGCGCGGATCGACTGAAACAGCTCGATGAAGTCCTGCGTGTCGGGATCGACGCTTTCGAGCTCGATCTGCGCCGGGGTCAGCCCTTCGGCCACGACCAGCTCGGGCAGGCGGGCGGTATCGGCGGTCGCGACGTCGAAACGCGCCGGGTTCTCGAGCCGCCAGCCGGGGCCGGCATAAGTCGCGGCATCGGCGCGGACTTGCTCCACCAGCATTCCGCCCTCGCCGCGCCGATACCAGGTGACGCCGCGCATGGTGATGTCGTCCCCTTCGCCGGCGAGCGAGGTCGCGGTGAGGATGTCGTTGCCGTCGGTCAGGTAGACGTTGGACCGGACGCCCGATTCCTGCGGAATGGGGCCGAAATCGCTCGCTTCCCAGGCCTTGAGCGTAGCCGTCGTGCGGGTGACGACCACTTCGTTGAAGGCGAAGCTGATCGCGGACACAGCCGCCGCCGTGAGCAGCAGCGGCGCGAGCACCTGGTGCGCGGAGAGGCCGGCGGCCTTCATCGCGATCACTTCGCTGTTCTGGTTGAGCGTCACCAGCGCGATGATCGTTGCCAGCAGCACCGAATAGGGCAGGAACCGCGCCGCCAGCTGCGGCACGCGAAGCGAAACGTAGGTCCAGAGCTCCCCCTGTCCATTGCCCGGCGCGGCCAGAATCTCGCCGCTGGTGCTGAGGAGATCGAGCATCATCAGCACCAGCACGAGGATCGCGAGCATCGCCAGGATGCGCACCGCAAACAACTTCGCGAGATAGAGCGTCAGCGTGCGCGAGGGGAAGAAGTCGAACTGCATCGGGCCGGGCCGCTATTCGGCAGGGGCGAGGCTGGGGGCGCCCTGCCGCCGGCGGCCGAAGAGCTTGCGGATGCGCTTGGCCAGCTTGTCGAACGCAGTTTCGAGCGCGCCGATCGCCTGCCCGCCGGGCACGACCGCGACCTTGTAGTACATCCACAGGATCAGCGCGGCGAAGAGTGCGAAGGGGACCCACAGCGCGAGCACGGGTTCGAAGCGCCCGAGCGCGGCGAAGTCCTCCCCGTACTGGTTCACCTTGTGATAGGCCACGACCATCACGACCGAAAGGAACACGCCCAGCGCGCTGGTCGATCGCTTGGGCGGAATCGCCAGCGCCACTGCCAGCAGCGGCATCAACGCCATCATCACGACCTCGACCATGCGGAAGTTGAAGCTCGCCTGGCTCGCGTCGCGCTTGGCCTGGGTGGTCGTGTCGCTCCAGCCGATCTTGAGCAGCTCAGGCAGGATGTACTCGCGCTCGGCGTCGCCGCGTTCGCGGAACTGTTCGACCTGCGGCAGGTCGATCGGCAGGTCGTGGCGCGTGAAGCTGAGCACGCGCGGGGTATTGCTGCCGGTATCCTGCACGATCGTGCCGTCCGTCAGCCGCAGGATGATCGTGTCGGGGCTGTCGGTCGTGGCGAGGAAGGCGCCCTCGCGGGCCGAGATCGAGAGCACCTGGCCCTTGTCGTTGGCGACGCGGGCGAAGATGCCCTGGAGCCGCCGGCCCTGATCCTCGCTCTCCTCGATCCTGAGCGCCATGCGGTCGGCGAGTGTGGTGAACTCCCCGACCTTGATCGACGCGCCGAGCGCGCCCGAGCGCAGCTCGTACTCGAGCTGTTCGTAGTAATAGCGGCTCACCGGCTGGACGTAGAACACCAGCGCGACGTTCACCGCCATCAGCAGGGCGGTGATGATGTAGGGCACGCGCAGCAGCCGCCAGTAGCTGAGCCCGACCGCCCGCATGACGTCGAGCTCGCTCGAGATCGCCAGTTTCCGGAAGGCGAGCAGGATGCCGAGCAGCAGGCCGAGCGGAATGGCGAGGCTGGCGTATTCGGGAATCAGCGCGCCGAGCATCTTGAACACGACGCCGATCGGGCCGCCTTCGACCGCGACGAAATCGAACAGCCGCAGCATCTTGTCGAGCAGCAGCAGCGAGGCCGCGATCGCGAACACCCCCAGCATCGGCAGGGTCACCAGCCGGAAGATGTAGCGGTCGAGAGAGGGGATGAAGTTGAACACGGGTCCCGAACGGCAGCTAGGTTTCAAGCGCTCTAGCGCGAATTTGCCGCCCGGTCATGCCTCCGATGCGCCGAATGCGATAGTCAGGCCTTCTCCAGCGTGCATTGCAGCGGATGCTGGTTCTGGCGGGCGAAGTCCATCACCTGGTTCACCTTGGTTTCGGCGACCTCGTACGGGAAGATGCCGCAGACGCCCACGCCCCGCTGGTGGACGTGCAGCATCACCCGCGTCGCCTGCTCCAGGTCCATGCGGAAGAAGCGCTTGAGCACCATGACGACGAACTCCATCGGCGTGTAGTCGTCGTTCAGCATCAGCACCTTGTACTGGCTCGGCTTCTTCGGTTTGGCCTTGGTCTTGGTGGCGATGCCGAGCTGGCCATCGCCCGCACGGTCCGAATCATCGTCACCCGCGCTGCGCGGGCGCAAGTCGAGAAGGTGGTCGGTAGGGCGGGGGGTCGTCATGCGTGGGCAATATCGTATGACAGGGGCGCATTCGCAAGATGGCGCGCGGCGATTGCACGCGGGTTGACGGCGCGGCGAAACGAAAAAGGAGCCGGCCAGCGGGTCGCTGACCGGCTCCCATATCAAGGCTCCGACGCGTAGGAAGAGGAGGTGCCGGAGCCTCGTGAAGTTCGCGGGGATCAGGCGGCCTTGCGGGCCTTCTCCATCGCCAGGCTCACGCGGCTCGAAAGCGGCGCGGCGACGTCGTTGGCGAGCTTGACCCAGACCTCGGTCGCCTTCGAAAGCTGCGCGACGGCGGCGTCGAAGTTGCGGCTGGCGATCTTGCCCTGGATCTGGACGAGCTCGGTCGGCGACTTCACCGCGGCGATTTCGCGGGCATCGGCGGTCAGGGTCTCGACCGCGACCTTGCTCTCTTCGGCGGCCGTCTTCGTCAGGTCCTGCAGCGCGGCGGAGAAGATCCGGCCAGATTCAACGAACGCGTCGAAGTTGCCCTTGGTCAGCTCGCGCATCTCTTCGGCATATTCGGCGCCCTGCTCGTAGGCGTTCTTGGCGCGGGCCTGAAGCTCGGCGAGGCCTTCGGTCATCTGTGCGGTGTAGTCCGTGGTCTTGGTCATGGCGGGTTCCTCGGAAATCGGTTTGCTGGCGGTTTTCGCCGCAGGCTTGCGCGCGGGCGCTGCCTTCTTCGCGGCGGCTTTGGTCACGGTCTTCGTCGGCTTCGGCGCCACCTTGGCCGCAGGAGCAGCCGCGGCAGGGGCCGCCTCGTCGGTCTTCACCTCGGCCTTCGTGGCAGAGGCTTCGGCATAGGCCTTCTCGGCCGCCGCATCGGTCATCGCTTCGGGCTCGGTAGCCATCGCGGTCATCCTGTGCCTGCGGGCGCAATGCCCTTCATGTTGCAGTGCACAAAATAGCTACTGCAAGCGCGAAGTCAAGATGATTTTGTGCAGTGCACAATTAGTCGCATAGCCTCGGCTGGCGCGGGGCAGCGGCGGCAACTCTCACCGGGTCTTCACGTACCGCCCCGGGGCATCCTCGATCACCCGATCGCCTCTGCCGCCCGGCTTGCGCTTGCCCCTGGCCGGGACGCGCGCCGCGTCGTGCGCTTCCAGCCAGGCCAGCCAGTGCGGCCACCAGCTCCCGGGGTGCTCGGTCGCGCCTTCGATGAATTCCTCCAGCGATCCCGCCGCGCTGTCGCCGGTCCAGTGCTGGTACTTGTTCGCCGCGGGCGGGTTGACGACGCCGGCGATATGGCCGGAGCCTGCGAGGACGAAGGTGGTGTCGCCGCGGAAGTGGCGGGTGGCCCGCCAGACGCTTTCGGCAGGGGCGATATGGTCTTCGCGCCCCGCCTGGATATAGGCCGGGGTCTGGACTCGCGTGAGGTCGATCGGCGTGCCGTCGGCGACCAGCGCGTCGGGCACGACCAGCTTGTTGTCGCGGTAGAGGTCGCGCAGGTAGGCGCCGTGCCAGGCCGCGGGCAGGTTGGTAACGTCGCCGTTCCAGTGGAGCAGGTCGAACGCCGGATAGTCCTCGCCCAGCAGGTAGTTGCTGACCACGTAGTTCCAGATCAGGTCGCGGCTGCGCAGGGCGTTGAAGGTCAAGGCGAGATAGCGCCCGTCGAGGTAACCTTCCGGCGCGAGCTTGCCGATCATCTCGATCTGCTGGTCGCCGACAAAGTTGAGCAGCTCGCCCGCCTTCTCGAAATCAACCTGCGCGGTGAAGAACGTCGCGCTCCTGACTTTCGCCGCCTCTCCCCGCCGGGCGAGCACCGCCAGCGTCGCCGCGAGCGTGGTGCCGGCGACGCAGTAGCCGATCGTGTGCACTGCCGGCAGGTCGAGCCGGGCGCGCACATGATCGATCGCGTCGATCTGCGCGCGGATATAATCGTCCCAGATCACGTCCTTCATGCTCGCGTCGGCCGATTTCCAGCTGACCACGAAGACGCTGATGCCCTGTTCCACGGCCCACTTGATGAAGCTCTTCTTCGGCGTGAGATCGAGGATGTAGAAGCGGTTGATCCACGGCGGGAAGATCACCAGCGGCACCGTGAGGACCTGCTCGGTCGCCGGACTGTACTGGAGGAGCTGGTAGAGCGGGGTCTCGTACACGACCTTCCCGGGCGTCGTGGCGATGTTCTCCCCCAGCGCGAAGGCGTCCGAATCGGTATGGGTGAGCTGACCGCGCCGGAGATCGTCGATCAGGTGGCGCATGCCTTTCACGAGGTTCTGCCCGCCGGTTTCGATCGTGCGCCGCAGCACTACCGGGTTGGTCGCAAGGAAATTGTCGGGGCTCATTGCCTGCAGCAGCGTGTGCGTGGCGAATTCGAGCTGCGTGCGCTGCTCCTCCGGCACGCCCTGCACGCTCCTCGCAGCGTGAACGACATAGTCGGCGAGCATGAGATAGGTCTGGTGAAGCAGCAGATAGGCCGGATGCTCCTGCCATGCGGGATCCGCGAAGCGCCGGTCCTTCCGCGGCAGTTCGAGCTCCGCGCTCTCGCCGTCGGGGGTAGAGCCGAGCATCGCCTGGGCCACGCCCTGCCAGAGCTGCAGCCCTTCGGTCATGAGCTTCTGCGCGGCTGCCGGATCCGGCGGAGGACTGGCGCTCGCCCATCCCTGCGCCAGCAGCGCCCACTGTGCCGGATCGAAAGGATTCGTGGGGTCCGGGCCTTTCGCGAGCCGTTCCTCGGCAAAGTCGAGCCACATCGCGCGCAGTTGCTCGGCCGTCTCGGCCCATTGTCCCGTCGCGCCCGGCTGCTGCGCATCGGGCGCGAACCGGCCGAACATCTCGCGCATCATCTCGCCCTGCATGTCGAAGAAGGCGGCGAAAGGATCCTGCCGATCGGCCATCGATGCGCTCCTGAAGGTCGGCCTCGGCCGGTGATAGCGAAAAGCGCTTTCCACTGCGACCGCTATTCCGTTAGGTTCGCGGCGTCGCGAGGAAGGCTCGCGCCCCGCCATCAGAGACGAGGTCGATGCATACCGATTTCTACCGCATGAAGCGCCTGCCGCCCTACGTGATCGCCGAAGTGAACGCGATGCGGCACGAGGCGCGGCGAGCGGGGCGTGACATCATCGATCTCGGCATGGGCAATCCCGACCAGCCGCCGCCGCAGCACGTGGTCGACAAGCTGTGCGAAGTCGCGGCTAAGCCCGACGCGCACGGCTATTCCCAGTCGAAGGGCATTCCCGGGCTGCGCCGCGCGCAGGCGAATTACTACGGACGCCGGTTCGGGGTCGATCTCGATCCCGAAACCGAAGTGGTCGTGACGATGGGATCGAAGGAGGGGCTCGCCAGCCTCGCCACCGCGATCACCGCCCCGGGCGACGTGGTGCTCGCGCCCAACCCGAGCTACCCGATCCACACCTTCGGCTTCATCATCGCCGGGGCGACGATCCGCAGCGTGCCGACCACGCCCGACGAGAACTATTTCCGCAGCCTCGAGAAGGCGATGCACTTCACCGTGCCGCGCCCGAGCGTGCTGGTGGTCAACTACCCCTCGAACCCCACCGCCGAGGTGGTCGACCTTGCGTTCTACGAGCGGCTGGTCGCCTGGGCGAAGGAGAACAAGGTCTGGATCCTGTCCGACCTCGCCTATTCGGAGCTCTACTTCGACGGCAATCCGACGCCCTCGATCATGCAAGTCAAGGGCGCGAAGGACGTCGCGGTCGAGTTCACCTCGATGTCGAAGACCTACTCGATGGCCGGCTGGCGGATGGGTTTCGCGGTCGGCAACCGGCATCTCATCGCAGCGATGTCGCGGGTGAAGTCGTATCTCGACTACGGCGCGTTCACCCCGATCCAGGCCGCGGCCTGCGCCGCGCTCAATGGCCCGCAGGACATCGTCGAAACCAACCGCCAGCTCTATCACAAGCGGCGCGACGTGATGGTCGAGGCGTTCGGCCGCGCGGGTTGGGACATTCCGCCGCCACCCGCCTCGATGTTTGCCTGGGCCCCGCTGCCGCCGGCGCTCAAGGAAATGGGCAGTCTCGAATTTTCCAAGCAGTTGCTGATCCATGCCGACGTCGCCGTGGCGCCGGGCGTCGGCTACGGCGAGGAGGGCGAAGGCTACGTCCGCATCGCCATGGTCGAGAACGAGCAGCGCCTGCGCCAGGCCGCGCGCAACGTGAAGCGCTACTTCGCCTCGCTCGGCCTCAACACGGTCGCGCACACCGGCTGACATTCCGCGCGGCAAAATGCCGCCGGATCGGACCGACTGCACGTTGACTGCCCGATCCGCCCGTTCCTAGCATCCTCCAGTAAAACACAACGGGTCGGGGGATGTATGGGTAGCGCTGGGGCGGTGGGTTCGTGATGTGGTGCGCGCAGGACATGGGCCGGCCGGTGCTGCCGCGCCGCTTCCCCGCGGGGCCGGTCATGCTGGACCTGTTTCATCGGGACGGGCTCGTGCGCGGCCGCTGGCTGCGGCTCCATCCACGCGAGTTCGAGGTGCTCTGGCACCTCGCCGAATGCGCGCCCGAGCCGGTCTCGCAGGACCGCCTGCTGCGCGACGTCTGGCGGCTGGACTTCGATCCTGAGACGAATCGCGTCGCGGTGGCTATCTGCCGCATTCGCGCCAAGATGCGCGCCGTGGGCCTCCGCGGGCTGATCGCGACGATCCCCGAGCGCGGCTATCTCCTCCGGGTGGGCGCGGAAGCGCTGGACAGCCTCTCGCGCTTGGGCAACGATGCCGCCATCCAATCGGCGGCAGGTGACGGCAATGGGGTTTCGGGAAAACGATCGGATTTCGATCGATCTGGGTAGCGACGGCTTGGCGCAGGTCCGCCTGACGCGGCCCGACAAGATGAACGCGCTCGACCCCGAGATGTTCGCCCGCCTGATCGAAGCCGGGCAGGCACTGCACGAGATGAAGGGTCTGCGGGTGGTCGTCCTGTCGGGCGAAGGCCGCGCCTTCTGCGCCGGGCTCGACCTGTCGAACTTCGCGAAGGCGCCCGATCCGGACGGGCCGCGGATCACCGATCGCACGCATGGCAACGCCAACATGTTCCAGCAGGTCGCCATGCAATGGCGCAAGTTGCCGGTGCCCGTGATCGCGGCGGTCCACGGTGTCTGCTTCGGCGGCGGCCTGCAGATCGCCAGCGGGGCCGACATCCGCGTCGCCGCGCCCGATACGCGCATGGCGGTGATGGAGATGAAGTGGGGGCTAGTCCCCGACATGGGCGGTTACGCACTCTGGCGCGGTCTCGTGCGCGACGACGTGCTGCGCGAGCTCGTCTACACCAACCGTGAATTCACCGGGGAGGACGCGTTCGGCCTCGGTTTCGCCACCCATGTCGATCCCGACCCGCTCGCCCGCGCCACCGCGATCGCCGCCGCAATCGCCGGCCGCAATCCCCACGCGATCCGCGCCGCCAAACGGCTCGCCGCCGCCATGGTCGAGCGCACGACCGACGAGATCCTGCTCCAGGAAAGCATGGAGCAGCACAAGATCATGCGCACGCCCAACCAGGTCGAAGCGGTCATGGCCGGAATGGAAAAACGCCCCCCGAATTTCGCGGACATTTGATCTACCCGAAGATAGCCGCCGCCTGCATTCCTTCGAGCATCTGCCGCCCGTCCGCATTCCACAGCCGCAGCCGCTCCGACGAATAGCCGTGGTCCGCATGCTGGCTGGCGTTCTCCGACAGCCACCAGCCGTCGCGGGTCGCAGGCGCGGGATCGAGCACGTTGAACGACCAGTTGATCGAGCTGACCGGCCCCTGCCGCTGCATGGCGCGCATGGCGCCGGGCGGCAGCACATCGCCCATCAGGATCAGCTCGGAAATCGGATCGAGCACCCCCTGTTCGGTCAGCCGCGCCCAGCGCCGCACGACCGGCGCACCGGGGCCGCGCTCGTCCTGCGCGCGCCGAAGCTCGAAATTGTAGCGGATGAAGGCCGGCCCCTTGTCGGTCATCACCGGCTCGGCGTCCTCGGGCGCGCCGGGCCAATCGTTCGGCTCGGCCGCGGGGTGGACGGCGTTCGGCTCGCGCGCGGTGCCGAACAGCCAGAACGCGGTGAGCGCGCAGGCGCCCTCGCACCAGATCTCGCTCCGTACCTGCGCGACGTTGCGGCCCTGCCGCACGATCTCGCGCTTCAGCTCGATCTCCCCGCCGACCGGTGCAACGAACGCGACTTGCCCCGCGCGCAGCGGTGGCAGGTCGGCGAAGGCGCGGACGGCGGCGGTATAGGCGACGAGCGCCGAGGCCCCGCCGTAGAGAGTGCGCCCCTGCATCCAGGCGTCCGCCTGCGAGAGGTTGGCGGGGCCGCCGGCGGCGGTGACGGGATCGATCAGGCTGGCAATGCTCATGCCGGCAAGCATTTACGGCTTCGCCGGGCGGGGTCCAGACTGACGTTACGGAAGGCGAGTCACCTAACCGATTGCCTTGGCGCGGCCGACTCGCTAGGGGGCCGCTTCCGTCCGCATCGGCGATGCGGAAGGGCGAGGCCCGATGGCGGAGTGGTTACGCAGAGGACTGCAAATCCTTGCACGCCGGTTCGATTCCGGCTCGGGCCTCCACTCTTCGCGAAGCAAGGCATTGCGGCCCGCCCGCCGTGCCGATAAAGGCCCGCGATCAGTGCCGCTTTAGCTCAGTTGGTAGAGCACATCATTCGTAATGATGGGGTCAGGTGTTCGAGTCACCTAAGCGGCACCATTTTCCAAAATCGTTGTTGGACGGCCGGCGGACCGGCGGTCACTCGGCTCGTGTCACCCGCTCGCCGGCGGCGATCTTGACGGTGAACGCGCGGCCGTAAGGTCCGTCCGCCGTGAGCGCGGTGCGCAATTGGACTTTGCCGTCCGGCCCGGGCGCACACCTCTCCAGATCGGTCCACCCCGTTCCGCCGTCGCACTGGATCAGCAGGCCGGGGATCGCGACTCTGGTCTGCAATCCGCCGTCCGCGCGCACCACGCCTACCGTCGGCAGCCGGAAGCTCCAGCCGGATGCGGCGAGCTTGGGCAGTTCCTTCGCGCCGATGATGCTGGCGAAGCGGTTCCAGTCGGCGGCCATCGCGGCGCGGCGGTCGGCACCGATCAGCGGGTCGCCGAAACCGATCCGTGCGCCCGAATGGTCGTAAGGCACTTCCCACGACGGGCGGTGCCAGGCGCGTTCGGCAAGCGCGAACATGCGCGGGAAGAGCTGATATCCCAGCGTTTCGCGGTCGCGGATCGTCTCGGTCCAGAGATGGCCCTGAATGCCGGTGAACGCGCGGCCTTCGTCGAGCGGACGGTGCGCGGCGTCGCCGCCGCCCGGTCGGTCGTCGATCGTCAGCGCGCGCTCGTCGCGGTCGCGCCAGTAGGCAGCGAGGGCGGGCAGGTTCCCGGGCATCATCGAGAACAGCTTGCGCGTCGGCGCGCGGCGGATCGCCCAATCGTATCCGCCTTCCTCGGGATGGGCGGAATAGGGCATGTCGAAATAGAGCGCGTCGGGAATCGAGAGGACCACGTCCCAACCCAGGTTCGCATGCCGGTGCGCGGTCAGCGCGCCTCCGCCGGCCAGCGTGCCCCAGACGTTGGACTGGACGCGATCGGGCAGCGCGGCCGGATCGACGTGCGACAGCCCGTCGCTCCATGCCGCGGGGATCACGCCCCCATCGGCTACCATCTTCGCCACGCGCGCGATGAAGTAGCCGCCCAGATCCTCGAGCTTCGAAGGGCCTTCGCCGCTGGCGAGGAGTTCCCGGCAGATCGGCGATTCGACCCAGGCGCCCGCGGTTTCGTCGGCGCCGATGTGGTAGCGCTCCAGCGGCGCTCCGGCCTGCTCGTGCATCGCGATCAGGCGGTCGAGCACATGCCCGACGAACCGGTATGTCGAGGGGCGGCAGACGTTGATCGTATTATCCGAATAGTGCTGGATCGAACGATAGCGGGTCGTGTCCGCCGGATCGGACAGGAGGAACCGCGCCGCCTCTTCCTCCGGCTGCCCCGCGGCGATCAGCTTGCGGTAGCGCGCGTCCATCACCCGGACCGCCGCCCGCGAGTGGCCCGGCATGTCGAGCGAGGGAATGACCTCCACCTGCCGCTCGGCGGCGTAGCGGAGCAGGCCCACATAGTCCTCGGCGGAGAGGTAGCCGCTTCCCGACCCCTCGGCGAGCGGGCCGCTGCCGAGCTGGGGCAGCAGGCACTCGTCTTCTTCCAGGTCGTGGCACCGCCGGGCGCCGACTTCGGTCAGTTCGGGCAGGCCCTCGATGGCGAGCCGCCATCCTTCGTCGTCGGCGAGATGGAGGTGGAGCCGGTTGAGCTTGTAGGCCGCCATCTGGTCGATAAGCGCGCGGATCGTTTCGGGCCCGTGGAAATTGCGCGCGATGTCGAGATGCAGCCCGCGGAAGCCGAAGCGCGGGGAATCCTCGACCGCGAGCGCCGGGACGTCGCGATGGCCGGGGCGCATCAGCGCCGCGAGGCTCTGCACCGCATAGAAGGCGCCTGCGGTGTCGCTCGCGGCGATCGAGACGGCCTCGCCCGTGATCCGCAACCGGTACGCCTCGGGCCCCAGTGCGGGATCGGTTTGGACGACGAGCGGAATGCCGTCACCGACCTGAGGAACGCCGAGCGCCTCCAGGCGCGCCATGGCCGGCGCCAGCGCGGCGGTGAGGCGGGCGTCGCCCCGGAGGGTGAAACCGCGCGCGAGATCGAGCCTCGCGCCGTCCGGGTCGCGCTCGACCTGGCTCGGCGTGGGGATGATCCCGCTATCCACCGCTTCGGCGACGAACGAGACGTCGCGATTTTCCGCACCGACCAGTTCCGGCGTCTCGATCGGCGTCAGGTCGCGGCTGGATTGGCGGAGCGGGCGGGGTAGCGGCGCAAGATGCGGCAGAGCCTTCCGCCCCTGATAGTCGCTCGCGACCTCGCGCGTGCTGTCGATGATCACCGCGTCGCCTTGCGGATCGACGACGTAGTAATTGGGCATGACCTTGGCCCGGGTGAGGATCACGCCGCCGACGACGAAGGGGATTCTGCGGTTCTCGCCCGGCTGCAGCGGGGGCGCATCCGAAGCGAAACGCAGGACGTGGAGATCGCCGTTGATATGCTCGACATGCGCGCCGTCGTTTGACGTGAGCGCTACCGGATCGACCTGGCTGAAGTAGATGTCGCGCCCGGCAAGCGCGAGCGGACGCGAAGTGCTGAGGACGATCTCCGCCTCGGCGCAAGGCTGCTCTCCGCCGACCCGGCCGTCGGGAAGCCGGCACGATCCCTCACCGCGATTGGCACGCACGCGATAGGTGAGATCGAGCTCGGCGCCGATCGTCGCGGCGTCGCCTGCGGGCGCCCGGCGCTGCGCATCGGCGGATGCTGGAGACGACAGCGCACCGGTTCCGGCGACCAGCGCAACCAGTGCGATCGCCGCCCCGGGTTTCCTCAAGTCAGCCATGAACCTTGCGCCCTCCGATCCAGGTCGAGTGCAGTTGCAATCCGGCGCCGAGCACCACGAAATCGGCGCGCGCACCCTCGCGCAGCGCCCCGTAGTCGCCTTCGCGCCCGAGGAACGCCGCGGGGTGGGTCGAGGCCATCGCCGCCGCCTGCGCCAAGTCGACGCCGAGCGTCTCCACTGCATTGCGCAGCGCGCGCGCCATATCGAGGTCGGAGCCGGCGAGGGTGCCGTCGTCGGCGCGGCAGGTGCCCGCCTCGACATGGATGCGGCGGCCCTGGAGATAGAAGCAGCCGTCCTCCATCCCGACCGAGGGCATGGCGTCGGTCACCAGCATGAAGCGGTCGAGCGGCTTGCATCGCAGCGCGAGACGCAAGGTGACGGGTGAGACGTGGTGCCCGTCGACGATCAGCCCGCACCAGCTTTCGAGATCCTCCAGCGCCGCGCCGACGACGCCGGGCTCGCGGCTGGTCAGCGGCGACATCGCGTTGAAGAGATGGGTGAAGCCTGTGACCCCCGCCTCGAGTGCCGCGCGCATCGCCTCGTAAGTCGCGTTGGTATGGCCGGCGCAGACGCGCACACCGCGGTTCCGCAGCGCGCGGATCACGGGCGGGCCGGCCTGCTCGGGCGAGAGCGTCACGACCGTCGTCCCCCCACGCAGGCGCGACATCAGCTCGACGTGCTCTTCGAGGAAGGGGCGGAACTTGGTTTCGTCGTGCACGCCCTTGCGGTCGGTGCTGAGAAAAGGCCCCTCCAGATGGATGCCGATCACACCGGGAACGCCCTCGGCGATAGCAAGCTCGACCGCCTCGATCGCGGCGGCGACTTTGTCGAGCTCGTCGCTGATCAGCGTCGGCAGCAGCGCGGTCGTGCCGAAGCGCGCGTGGGTTTCGGCAATGGTGCGGATCGCCGCGACCGATGGATCGTCGTTGAACAGCACCCCGCCGCCGCCGTTGACCTGAATGTCGACGAAGCCGGGCAGGAGATGCGCACCGTCGAGCTCGATCCGCTCGGCGCCCCCGGGCACTTCCGATTTGTCGACGATCCCAGCGATCCGATCGCCTTCGACCACCACGCCGCGCCCCTCCAGGAAGCGCCCGCCGACGAGGATCTTGCCGCCGACCAAAGCTTTCACAGTCATGTCGTCTCCGTGATCTTGCTGAGGTGCGGCGGGGAATCCGGGTTCTCGCCCAGCGCTACCGCACGCCGGTTGACGAGGCGATAGAACGATTGGGCGAGCAGGACCGGTTGCAGGCGCGGGTCGCCGGCCAGCGTCGGCAGCGTCAGGCATCCGCGCGCCGCACCCCCGGCGATGATCACTTGGGCGCCCATTTCCGCGAGCTTCTCGGCGGTTTCCACGACGTTGCCGGCCGTCGCATCGTCCTGCGCCAGCGCGAGGACGGGAAAGCCCGGGCGGATGATCGCGGCCGGGCCGTGCAGGACTTCGGCCGCGCTGTAGGCTTCGGCGTGGATGCGGCAGGTTTCCTTGAACTTGAGCGCAGCCTCCTGCGCCACGCAGAGCCCGATGCCGCGCCCGATGACGAACAGGCTCTGCGCGCCGGCCAGCTTCTCGTCCGCCGCGCTCCAGTCGAGCTCCCAGGCCTCCGCCATCCGCTCGGGCAGCGCCGCGAGCGCGGACTGCAGTTCCTCGTCCCCCGTCCAGGCGGCCACGATCCGGGCGATCATCGCGAGCGAAGCGAGGTAGGACTTCGTCGCAGCGACTGACGTCTCGGGAAAGGCATGGAGCGGCGCCACGTGATCGGCCAGCCCGGCGAGCGGCGACGCAACTTCGTTCACCAGCGCAACCAGCCGTGCCCCGCCCTCGCGCGCGCTGTCTGCCGCGGCAATGATGTCGGGGCTGCGGCCGGATTGCGATATCGCGAGGCAGGCGGCCCGTTCGAGCGCGCTCTCGGCGTCGTAGAGGGAACTCACCGAGGGGGCCCAGGAGACCACCGGCACGCCGGCCGCCGTCTCCACCAGATACTTGGCGTAAGTCGCGGCGTGATCCGAGCTTCCGCGCGCGACCGTGGCGATCAGTCGCGGCTCGAGCGCGCGCAAGGCCGTGCCGATCTCCGCGATCGCCTCGGCCGAATCGACGGCCTGGCACGCGACGCAGGCGTGCGCCTCGCCGGCTTCGGCGAACATTAGCGTGGCGCTTTCGCGGGCGGTCTGGGTCATTTCGCGATCCTGCCCCGTGTCAGTGGCCGAGATTGAGTTCGGCGACGAAGTCGTAGGCGTCGCCGCGATAGTAGGAACGCGTCCACTCGACCGCGGCGCCGGCCGCGTTGAAGCCGATGCGCTCGATGAACAGGCCGGCGCTGCCGGGTTCGACCAGCATCAGCTCCGCCTGTTCCTCGGTAAAGAGCACCGCGCGCAGGCGCTGGAGCGCACGGACCGGGCGCTGATTGCGGGTGCGAAGCGCCTCGTAGAGCGAATCCTCCACGGCGTGTTCGGACGGCAGGCACGCCGCGGGAACGGTTGCATATTCGAGCGCCATCGGGACCTTGTCGGCGCAGCGGAGGCGGTGGAAGCGCAGCACCGCCGTGCCGGGGCTGAGCGACAGGCTGAGCGATTCCTCGGGCGTGACCAGCCCGCGCTCGCGCACCAGCCAGTCGCTGTGGACCTTGCGTCCGCGCGAGACCATGTCCTCGGTGAACGAGGTCAGCGTGGCGAAGCTCTTCTCCACGCGGCCGGCGACGAAAGTGCCCGATCCGCGCTTGCGTACGAGCAAGCCGTCCTCGACCAGTCCGTCGATCGCCTTGCGCACGGTGACTCGTGATACCTCTAGCGTCTCGGCGATGTCTCGTTCGGACGGGAGCGGGTCGTCGGCATCCCACTGGTTCGACTCGATCGCGCCCCGCAGGACCTTGGTGAGCCGCTGGTACAGCGGTGTCCCGGTCGTGGTATTGAAGGTGCTCTTGAGGCCCTGAAGTGCGTTCACCCGTCCAAATCCCTGAAAGTCGTCGCTTATTGCCGTTTCAGCACGAAACCACCGACAAAGCCATATAAGACCAATATTACCAATTCACTTCAAAAACAACTATTGGTTATAGTTTGGTATTGCAATTGGCAACAAGGTTGTCCTACACAACGCTGCAGGAGAACCGACCGCCGGTTCCGGAGTGGGAAGGGCTCTGCGGCAGCGTCGGACAAAGGGGAGGAAGCGATGAGGAAGTCCGTAGCATGGGTGCTTGGTGTTTCGACGTTCGCGCTGAGCGGCGGCGCCGCTCTGGCGCAGGAGACCGCCCCGGCGCCGCCTGAGGGCACGACCGGCGAGCCGATCGTGGTCACCGGCATCAGGGCCTCGCTCGCCGAGGCGGTCGACACCAAGCGCAACGCCGACGCCATCGTCGACGCGATCGCCGCCGAGGACATCGGCAAGTTCCCCGATCGCAACGTCGCCGAATCGCTCCAGCGCGTCCCCGGCGTGGTGACCAACCGCGAATATGGCGAGGGCGAGCGCGTTTCGCTGCGGGGGCTCGCGCCCAACCAGACGCGCACGCTGGTCAACGGCCATGCGGTCGCCACTGCGGACTGGTTCATCCTCGATCAGCAACAGGCGACCCGGAACTTCAACTATCTGGTGCTGCCCTCGGACGTCGTCGGGGAGATCCAGGTGTTCAAGAGCCCGACTGCCGACATCGAGGAAGGCGGCATCGGCGGCACGATCAACGTGCTGACGCGCAAGCCGCTCGATCTCGATCCCTTCGTCGCCGCGCTTTCGGTCGAGGGCGCCTATACCGAGAAGGCCGACTCGCTCGATCCGCAGATCTCGGGCGTCGTGAGCTGGTCGAACGAGGCCGGCACCTTCGGCATCCTCGCCGCCGGCGTCTTCCAGCAGCGCGAAGTGCGCCGCGACGGCATCGAGGTGCTCGGCTACGATCCCGGGCTCGACCCCACCGGCCAGGGCCGTCAGGTGCCGGTGCTGATCGGCTCGGCGCTGTTCCTCCAGAAGCGTGAGCGCCTCGGCGGCAATCTCGAGATCCAGTTCCGCCCGAGCGACAATCTGGAGTTCGGCATCAGCGGGCTGTGGACGCGCTTCAACGCCAACAACACCAACTATAACTTCCTCGCCTGGCCCTCGCGCTCGGGTCTCGGGGGCGGGACCACCGAACTGACCGACGAGACGGTGGTCGGCGACACCATCGTCGCGGGCACGATCCGCAACGTCGGAGAAGCCGGCGGCTTCGGGCAGGTCTACGACATCATCGATCGCGAGGCCTATGCCGAATCGCGCTATATCGCGGGCAATTTCTCCTACGAGACCGACGGCGGCCTCACGCTCAGCGGGCAGCTCGGCTATACCGACGCCGACGGCGACACCGTGCGCCAGCCGTTCGTGGAATTTCTCGGTTCGAGCGATTTCAGCTACGACCTGACCGGCGACGCGCCGACGGTATCGTTCGACAGCGTCGATCCGACCAACCCGGACGACTTCGCCTTCGAATTCGCCTCGAACCACTCGATCGGCAACGACGACAGCGAGTTCTTCGCCTACCTCGATGCCGAACAGGAGGTCGCGCTCGGGGTGCTCGAAGCGATCAAGGTCGGCGTCAAGTACACCGACCACAGCCGCAAGACCGACTTCCAGGCGACCACCTTCGGCGACTTCTTCGTCCCGTTCCGCGACACCGGCTGCAACGGCGGCGTGTGCACCGCAGCCTCGTTCGGCGGCGGGCTGACCCCCGACGACTACCTCGACAATATTGCGATCTCGGGCACGCTGACCGACTACTTCCTGCCTGATCCCGCGCGCATCCGCGACCTGATCGGCAGCTTCCCCGCCTCGACCGACCGGCTTCCGCTCTACTCGGAGATTTTCTCGGTCGATGAGAAGACCTACGGCGGCTACGTCATGGGGCGCCTCGCAGGCGAAGGATGGCGCGGCAATCTCGGCGTGCGCGTGGTGCGCACCGATCAGGTTTCGCGCGGCTTCGTCCAGGGCGCTGAGGGGCCCGGCCAGGTCTCGAATGATTTCGGAGCCTTCCTCCCGGTAACCGAGGAGCGCAGCTATACCGACATCCTGCCGAGCCTGAACGTCACATTCGATCTGACCGACGATCTGGTGCTGCGCGCGGCCGCGGCGCGGACCATTACCCGGCCGGACTTTACCGATATCGCCCCGCGCGTGGCGCTCAATCCGGGCGCGCTGACCGGCTCGGGAGGCAACGCCGACGTTCAACCTTATCGGGCGAACCAGTTCGACCTGTCGCTCGAATACTACGCGCCGAACAACGCGCTGTTCGCGATCGCGCTCTACTACAAGGACGTGCAGAACTTCGTCACCGACCGCATCGTCAACGAAGTCTTCTCGATCGAAACCAGCGCGCCCGATCTGACCCGCTGCATACCGACGCCGGGCTCGACCAATCCCGATCTCTACGATTGCGAGTTCGCGATCAACCGACGCACCAATGGCGGCACCGCGCAAGTGAAGGGGGTCGAGCTGATCGCGCAGACCCCGCTGTTCGGCAACTTCGGCATCAACGCGAACTACAGCTTCTCCGATGCCGAGACAGACAGTGGCGATCCGATCCCCGGCAATTCGAAGCACGCGTTCCAGGTTGGCGGCTATTACGAAGACGAACGGCTGAGCGCGCGGCTGACCTACAACTGGCGCGACGACTTCTTCATCACCTTCGACCGTGCCTCGCCGCTCAACCAGAAAGGCTTCGGATCGCTCGACGCCTCGCTCGACTTCAGGCTGACCGAGTGGGCGAGCTTGACCTTCGACGCGGTCAACCTCACCAACGAGAAAATCGTTCAGTTCGCGGGCGAATCTTTCCGCCCGCGCGCGATCTACGACAACGGCCGCTACTTCTTCTTCGGCGCCCGTTTCGAGTATTGACGGGCTGGGTTTCCCGCGGATCGCAAAGCTTCGCGGGGATCCGCTGGGGTCGAGCATGATGGAGATAGGTGTGGCGCGTGGCGGATCGGCGGCCGAATTCGTGAGGCTGCAGGTCCACGCGCCGGCGAAGGGCTGGCTCCTGCCGCTCGAAGCGACGCCCGATCCGGCCTTCGCTAGCGGCGCGCTCGGTCCCGGGGTAACGCTCGAACTGCTCGACGACCTGATCCGCGCGCCCTGCGCCGGCGAAGTGGCCGCGGTCGCGGGGGAGCGCCATGCGGTCACGCTCGACTGCGGCAATGGGGCGCAGATCCTGATCCATTGCGGGATCGACACCGTCTCCCTGAAAGGCGAACCCTTCGGACCTCTGGTCGCGGTGGGCGACCGCGTGGAGACGGGCGATCCGCTGCTGCGGGTTGATCTGGAGGCTCTCGTGGCCGCCGGAAAGAGCGCCGCGACACCGATTGTGCTGGTCGAGGCGGGCGGCTGGTCGCTCAGCCTCCGCTCCGACCTCGACGGCCTGGTCGAAGCCGGGGCCGAACTGTTCGTGCTACACCGCGCGGGAGCTGGCGGCGCGAGCGGCAATCGGCGCGTCGAGAACGGGCCCGTGGCGACGCGCGAGGTGATCCTGCCGCTCCCGCACGGGCTCCACGCGCGTCCCTGCGCGGCCATTGCCGGTGAGGCGCGTCGCTGGCGCGCTACGGTCACGCTCAGCATCGACGGGCGCATCGCGGCCGCGGCGAGCACCGTGGGTCTGATGAAGCTCGGCGCGACTCTGGGCGCGCGGGTCGAGATCGAGGCGCGCGGCGAGCAAGCCGAAGCCGCGGCCGAGGCCATCGCCGCCCTGATCGAACGCGGGGCGGGGGACGAGATCGCCGGACGAAGCGAGGCTCCGCAAGCGCCGCAGCAGCCCGTCGTCCTGCGCCGTGCCGATCCCGCCCGGTCCGCGGAGCCGGGCCTGCTGTGGGGCGTCGCGGCCGCGCCGGGCAAGGCGATCGGGCCGGCCTACTACGTTCATCGCTCGCGCATCGAAGTCACCGGCAATGCCGAGAGTCCGCCGGCCGAAAGGGCGCGGCTCGGCGGTGCCCTCGCGGTGCTTCGCGGCCGGCTCGCGGACGAAGACGATAGCGCCGGTGCAGCTATCGCCGCCGCGCAACTGGCGATCCTCGACGATGAGGAGCTGGTTGCCGCGGCGGGAGCGCAGATCGACGCCGGGGCGAGCGCCGCCGGTGCCTGGCAGGCCGTCATGCAGCGCGAAGCCGAGGCTCTCCGCGCCCTGTCCGACGCGCGACTTGCCGAGCGCGCCGATGATCTCCTCGATCTCGAACAGCGCGTGCTGCGGATCCTGCTCGGCAGAGACAGCGAAGCCATGGCGCCGGCGGGCGCGGTCGTCATCGCGAGCGATCTCTACCCATCCGATCTCAAGCCGCTCAAGGCTGCGGGCGTGGCCGGCATCGCCACCCTCGCCGGCGGGCCGACCTCGCATCTGGCGATTCTTGCGGCATCGGCGGGCATTCCGATGGCGGTCGCATTCGGCGAGCCGCTGTGCCGGGTCGAGGAGGGTGAACTCGTCTATCTCGACGGCGATGCGGGAACGCTGCGTCATGCCATGGCGGAAGGTGAAGCCGAGGGGCTGCGGGAGCATCTGGCGCAGCGCGAAGCGAGCTACCGCGCCGCGCTTGCGACGGCGCAGCGCGAAGCCCGGCTTGCCAGCGGCGAACGGATCGAGGTCTTCGCCAACATCGGCAGCATTGCCGACGCCGAGGAGGCCGTTCGGCTGGGTGCCGAAGGCTCCGGCCTCCTGCGCACCGAGTTTCTGTTCCTCGACCGCGCCGAGCCGCCGAGCGAGGCGGAGCAGGCGGAAATCTATGCCGCGATCATCGAGCGCTTCGGCGATCGGCCGGTCATCATCCGCACGCTCGACATCGGGGCCGACAAGCCCGCGCCCTATCTGCCGCTCGCAAAGGAAGACAACCCGGCGCTCGGCGTGCGCGGGATACGGGTCGGTCTGCGCTATCCCGAGCTGCTCGCCGGGCAGATGCGCGCGATCCTGCGCGCGGCGGGCGCGCGCACCGCACACATCATGGCGCCGATGGTGTCCTCCGCCGGCGAGTTCGCGCGATTGCGCGCCATGCTCGATGGCGTTCTCGCGGAGACCGGGCATGCAGCGCCGGTCAGGCTGGGGGCCATGGTGGAAACGCCCGCCTCGGCGCTCATCGCCGGCACGCTCGCGCGGGAGGCCGACTTCCTGTCGGTCGGCACCAACGACCTCACGCAATATACGCTCGCGGCGGACCGCACCAATTCCGAACTCGCGCGCGACCTGGACGCGCTGCATCCGGCAGTGACGCGTCTCGTCGGGTTCGCGGCCGAGGGCTGCCGGGCACACGGCCGGCCGCTGGGCATCTGCGGCGGCGCGGCCGGCGATCCGCTGGCAGCGGCGGTCCTGATCGGCCTCGGCGCGCGCGAGCTGTCGGTCAGCGCCGCGCGCGTGCCGGAAGTCAAGCAGTGGCTCTCCGCGCTCACGCTCGGCCAATGCCATGCCGCTGCCGAAGCGGCGTTGGCCGCCGCTTCGGCGGAAGAGGCACGCGGCGAGCTTGGCCGGCTCCTGGGGAGGGCGGAATGAGGCGGCTGTTTGCAGGCATCCAGCAGCTCGGCCGGTCGCTGATGTTGCCGATCGCGGTGCTGCCGATCGCCGGGCTGCTGCTGCGCCTCGGCCAGCCCGACCTGCTCGACATCGGCTTCATCTCCGCCGCCGGCGAGGCGATCTTCGCGCATCTGGGGATCATCTTCGCGGTCGGCGTCGCGATCGGTTTCGCGCGCGACAACCACGGCGCCGCGGGACTTGCCGGGCTCGTCGCCTTTCTCGTCGCCACCAACAGCGCGAAGATGCTGATCGACCTGCCGCCCGGGACGCTCGACGGAGGAACTGCCGAGGAGGTCACCCGCGCCCTCGCCGACTACCGCGACGCGGCCATGGCCAAGCTCGGCGTCCCCATGGGAATCCTGTGCGGCATTCTCTCGGGCATGCTGTTCAACCGCTATTCGGACATTCGCCTGCCCGAATTCCTCGCCTTCTTCGGCGGCCGCCGCTTCGTCCCCATCGTCAGCGGCGCGGCGGGGCTCGCGCTCGGCTTCCTGTTCGGCGAGTTCTGGCAGGAGACCGAAAGCGCGATGGACCACGCCAGCCGCGCGATCGTCGGCGCGGGCGAGATCGGCCTGTTCCTCTACGGCGCGCTCAACCGGCTGCTGATCGTCACCGGGCTGCACCACATCCTCAACAACGTGGCCTGGTTCGTGATCGGCGATTTCGAGGGCACGACCGGCGATCTCAGGCGGTTCTTCGCCGGCGATCCCACCGCCGGCGGCTTCATGGCCGGGTTCTTTCCGGTGATGATGTTCGGCATGCCCGCCGCCTGCCTCGCGATGTACCGCGCCGCCCCGCCGGCCCGGCGCAAGGAGGTCGCGGGCCTCTATTTCTCGATGGCGCTGACCTCCGCGCTCACCGGGATCACCGAGCCGATCGAATTCACCTTCATCTTCCTCGCCCCGCTGCTCTACCTCGTCCACGCGGTGCTGACCGGGCTGTCGATGGTCGTGATGGACCTTCTCCAGGTCAAGCTCGGCTTCGGCTTCTCCGCCGGGCTGATCGACTACGTTCTCAACTACGGCATCGCCACCAACCCGCTGCTGCTCCTGCCGGTCGGGCTGGTCTATTTCGCGATCTACTACTTCGCCTTCAGCTTCGTGATCCGGCGCTTCGACCTCGCGACGCCTGGGCGCGGCGCCGAAGCGACCCCCGCGCCGTCTGCCGACATGCAAGCCGGCGAGGGCGCCAGGGGCCATGCCTGGCTGGAGGCGCTGGGCGGGGCCGCCAACATCGTTCAGCTCGGCGCATGCACCACGCGGCTGCGGCTGATCCTCCGCGATCCCGAGCGCGTCGACCATGCCGCGCTCACGGCGCTCGGCGCCAGAGGCACGATTCGGCCGACCGCCGATACGCTTCAGGTGATCGTGGGGCCGACGGCGGAACTGCTCTGCGCCGAGATCGGCAAAGCGGGACACCGCTCCCTCGAGGATATGGCGGCACCAGCCGCGCCATCGCCGCCGCACGCACCGCATCCCGCCTCGCCGGACCTGTACGAATTCCTCGGCGGAACGGCCAACGTCGTCGACATGGCACAGGCCCCGGGACGCATCATGGTTCGCCTCGCCGAACCCGCCGTGATCGACGTTCTGGCCCTGCGCTCAAGGCCCGAGATCCGCCACGTTCACGACGCGGGCGGCGGCCTGTTCCACATTCTCGTCACCGAAGACCCGCCGGCAGTCTAGGTGCCGCTTTGCCGCCGAAGCGGCACCGTTCCCGACCCACTTTCCCTGACACGATGGCCGGCCTGGCGTAAGTCCGCTGCGAGCGTTGCAGAGCGTGCCCACGATGCCGCTGCATCGGGGGTAAAGGGGACTTCGAATCACGCGACAAGTCGCACGCGAACAGGCCGACAAACTGCGCAGTTTCCGCCGAAATGGATCAAGCTGCGTGTATGAACGTCCGTTAACATTGACATCAATGTCAGTTACGCTAGAAGCGACATCGGATTTGAGCGACGGGTCATCAAGATCCGCGACAAAATGGGGAGAGGGAATATGGGGATCGCCCGTAGTTGTCTTTGCGCATGCAGCACCTTGGCCTTGGTCGCAGCGGGCGTATCGCCGGCCTTGGCGCAGGATGTCGATGACGAGGGGCAGACCCCCGAGACCGCGAGCGGGGTGACGGCCGACGGCGCGGTCATCATCGTCACCGCGCAGAAGCGCGAGGAATCGATCCAGGACGTGCCAATCGCCGTCACCGCGATTTCCGGCGAGGGGCTCGACGACTACAAGATCGAAACCGGCGCCGAACTGCTGCGCGCCGTGCCCAACGTCAACTTCTCCAAAAGCAACTTCAGCATGTACAACTTCTCGATCCGCGGGGTCGGGACCAAGGCGATCTCGGCGGCGAGCGATCCCGCGGTCGCGGTCAGCTTCAACAACACCGCGCTGGCGCGCAACCGCCTGTTCGAGTCGGAATTCTTCGACATGGCGCGGATCGAGGTGCTGCGCGGGCCGCAGGGCACGCTCTACGGCCGCAACGCCACGGCGGGCGTGGTCAACCTGATCCCGGCGCTGCCGACCGATGAACTGGAAGGCTCGGTCAAGGCCGAGGTGGGCAGCTATTCCACCCGCCGGCTGAACGGCATGCTCAACGTGCCGCTGGGCGATACTTTCGGGGTGCGCGTCGCCGGCCAGTGGACCAAGCGCGACGGGTTCGACTACAACACCTTCACCCAGAACCGCGTGAACGGCCGCGACCTGTGGTCGACCCGCGCGATCGCGGAATGGGAACCGAGCGACCGCTTCCGCGCCAACGTGATCTGGCAGCATTTCGAGGAAGACGACAACCGCTCGCGCACCGGCAAGCAGCTCTGCCACACCGATCCGGGGCCCGAGATGGTCGGCGACATCGCGATCACCGATCCCAAGATGCGCGGACGGATGAGCCAGGGGTGCTTGCCGGGCTCGCTTTATGACGATGGTGCGTACGGCGTGCCGAATGGCTACAGCCTCGCATATATTCTTCTCGCAAGCGAACTCCGTCCTCTCGGTTACGAACCGCTTCCGGGCGGCGGCGCCGGGGCACCGGTAGGTATGATCCTCCCAGGGGATCCCTATGAAGGCGTGACGCAGTCCCGCAATCTGCGAGAAATCTCGACCAGCTACGATCCTCGTTTCCGCGCCAAGAACGACGTGGTGCAGCTTAATCTGGAGTTCGAGCCGGCGGACGGTCTGACACTGGTGTCGCAGACCGCCTACTCGCGCGACCGCTACTTCTCGACGCAGGATTATAGCCGATTCGTCACCAACCCGATCTTCAACGATTCGACCCAGCCGCTCGTTGATAGTTTAGGGAATCCGATCGACACTGCGGCTGATCCAGGGCCGACGCCGGGCGGATTCTTTTGCGACCCGCAGCTTGGATGCTCGGATCGCATGATATCGGCGGATCTCAGCCGTTCGCGTAACCGGCAGTGGTCGCAGGAAATCCGCTTGCAGTCGGACTTCGATGGGCCAGTCAACTTCAATCTCGGTGTAAACTACCTGGATTTCAAATCCCGGGACGATTACTACGTCTTCAACAACACATTCACGTTTTTGGCAGAGAATTTCTATAATACGGGAATATTGGGCGACAGGCCTTGCGAGCTAGGATTTGAAGGGTACGAATGCGTATACATCGACCCCAACCCCATGGGCAGCCTGAACAATCAGGGGCACAACTACTTTCTCAGCCAAAACGGCGTCCGGACCAAGAGCTGGGCGGCATTCGGTGAGTTGTACTGGAACGTCGCGGATGATCTGAAGCTGACGCTCGGCCTCCGCTATACCCGCGACAAGAAGGTATCCGATCAGATCCCGAGTCAGTTGCTTTTGGGCGGTGGCACGGAGTTGGACTTCCCCGGCGCCGTCACCGGCGGCAGCGTCAACAGCGGCTATCCCGCACTGCCCGATATCGAGCAGAAGTGGGGTGAGTTCACCGGGCGCGCGGTCCTCGACTGGCAGCCGGTGCTCAATTTCACCGACGATACGCTGATCTATGCGTCGTTCGCGCGGGGCTACAAGGGCGGGGGGACCAACCCACCGCGGGTCGATTTCAATCCGGACGTCGTGCAGTATCAGCCGCTGCCGCAGACGTTCCGGCCCGAGTTCCTCAACGCGTTCGAGATCGGCATGAAGAACACCTTCGCCGATGGCCGCCTGATCCTCAACGCAACGGCGTTCTACTACGATTACGACGACTACCAGATCTCGCAGATCGTCGACCGTATCGCTTACAACGAGAACTTCGATGCGACGACCTGGGGGCTCGAGTTCGAAGCGGCCTGGCGTCCCTCGCGCAACTTCAGGCTCGATGCCAACTTCGGCTATCTCAAAACGAAGCTGGCCGACGGGTCGCAGTCGATCGACGTGATGAACCGCACCCAGGGTGACGAGGACTGGATGCTGCTCCGTCCATGGCTTCAGGTGCCGTCCAACTGCATCGCGCCCACGTCGCTGGTGGAAAGGGTTCTCGCGGGCCCGGCGGCGTTTCATTATCTCGCGCTTGCCGCGCTTTGCCCGGGTTCAAATCGCGCCGGTACCTTCAATCCGGAGGCCCCGGGCCTGCTCCCGCTCAATCTCTTCTACGGTTTCACCTACGATCCGTCCGCGCCCTACAATCCGGACACAGTGGGCCTCAATATCGCCGACGGCGGCAGCGGCGCCCCCAACGGCGGGCGCGGCTTCTATGCCGACTTGTCCGGCAACGAGCTGCCCAATGCCCCGCGCTGGACGATGAACCTCGGCGCCCAGTACACCTTCTTCCTGGAAGACGACGACTGGGAGCTGACCTTCCGCGGCGACTACTACCGCCAGGCGAAGAGCTACGCGCGGATCTACAACACCGAATACGACCGGCTGAAGGCATGGGACAACCTGAACCTCGCGGTGACACTGGAGCGTCCCGAGTCCCAGCTCGCCTTCCAGCTCTACGTGAAGAACGTGTTCAACGACACGCCGATCACCGACTTCTTCACCAACAGCGACGACACGGGGCTGACGAGCAACGTCTTCACCCTCGATCCGCGCATCATCGGCTTCAGCGTGACCAAGGGGTTCTAGGGGGGCACGCTGTGGAGCCTTCCGGGGCCGGCTGGTCCGGCTCCGGAAGGCTTCAATACAACAACGCCTGCAAGGCTTGCGGGCGCGATCTGCAGACGCACCCTGCGTTTGCTCCGCACCGGGACGATCGGGCGCTGCGACGCTCGCCCGGGTCTATGCGCCGCGCATTCCTACCCGTTGTCTGCGTCGTGGCGGGCCATGGACCGTCCGTCGGCTGCTGCCGACAGCGCAAGTCGCGCGCCGAAGGGCTCGCCAGTCTCGAGAAGCGCACGTGTCGGGGCGTGCGCGAGATCGGCGTTCGCCGCTACACGCTCGCCCTCCTCGTTGCGCCCGAGCACGATCGCGACCGGGCCGGAGCGGCTCTCCAGCACGGTATAGGTTTCAACCGTCAGCCGTGCGGGCAGGGTCTTCGCCTTGCGCACGGCCTCGGCAGGCGAGGGAACCGCGATCCAGCGGTCGGCGCCCGACCAGTCGGCGGGCTCGGTCGAGTAGATGCCGGCCGAATACTTGCTCATGAACCCGCCGTTCGCGCCGACCAGCGCATAGCTGCCCCGCCGCTCCCGCAGGCGCTGCACCGCCTCCGCGATCGCATGGGCCGAATAGTTGTTGCCTGCGCCGCCGAAGAACGGCAGCCCGCCGGTCAGCGTCAGCCCGCGTGGGTCGTCGATCGCAAGGCCGAAATGGTCGGTCACGTTGAACACCGGAATCGCAAAGCAGCTGTAGAGGTCGAGCAGGGTCATATCGCCGAGCGCGCGGCCGCTGCGTTCCAGCGCCGTCTCGATCGAGGCGATCGAGGCGGGGCTGCGCGAGAGATCGGGCCGGGCCATCACCGGCAGTTCCTTCGCGTCGGCGACCGCATGGATATGGACCCACGTCCTCGGGAATTCCCAGCGCGCGCGCCTTGCCGGCCGATGCGATCACGATCGCGGCCGCCTGGTTCACCTGGTCGCGCGCGACCGTCATCCGTGCGTAGGGCTCGGCCACGATCCGGTTGCGCGGGGTCACGCGCGCCAGCTCGGCAGCGCTGCGCACCTCGCGCGAGGCGGCGTGCGGATTGGCCGCGGCCACTTCGGTGAACGGGGCGAAGAGCTCGCCGATCTCCGTCCGGTAGGCGTCGAGCGAATGCCCAAGCCGCGCGCGCCTTGCATTCTCGAACAGCGCGTAGTGCGCGATCGCGCCGATCGCACCGTGCTGGAGCAGTTCGGCATCGAACATGCCCTCCAGCCCGTAGCCGCGATCCTCCAGCGCGCCGCCGACCTCTTCCGACCAGTCGCGCGTCTCGCCGGCGCCGAGCAGCGCGCGCACGGTCGAGATCGCCTCCGCGCCGACGATCGCCGCCATCTCGCTTTCGCCGCGAGCGATGGCGGAGGCGAACTCGCCGACCAGCTTCTGGTTGGTCTGCCCGCCGGTCGTCTCGAGAATGGCGCGCCGCGGGTCGGCACCGACCCGGCGCCCGATCGCGCGCGGCGGATTGTCCGCCCGGCCGAACGGCGTCTTCGCATCGGGGCGCGAGATTTCGAACTGGCGAATTGCGCCGATCGTATCGATCGCACGCGCCGCGTCGCCGGCGGCACGGGTGTCGGCAAGCGCGGTTTTCAGCGCTTCGCCGGCCAGATCCATGTAGGACAGCACGCGATAGCCCGGGTCCTGGGGACGCTCCGAGGCTTGCCCGACCCCGACGATAACGGGTGTCAGCTCGTGGATTTCGGACATCGCGGTTGCTCTTCCTCCCCCGCGAGATTAGCGACGGATGCGTGTTGGACAAGGCCGCTTTCCGCAACGCGCTCGGTAGCTTCGTGACCGGCGTGACGATCGTCACCACCCGCGACGCGTCGGGCCATCCGGTGGGCCTGACCGCCAACAGCTTCAACTCGGTTTCGCTCGACCCGCCGATGGTGCTGTGGAGCCTGTCGCTCGACAGCGGCAATCTGGCGGCCTTTCGCGACGCGCAGAGCTGGGCGGTCCATGTCCTCGCCTCCGGGCAGCAGGAAATGTCCGACCGGTTCGCGCGGCGCGGGGCCGACAAGTTCGCCGGGCTCGACGTGGCCGACGGGCCCGAGGGCGCGCCGCTGATCGAGGGTTGCGCGGCGCGCTTCGGCTGCTGCGCACGCTTCGAGTACGAGGGCGGCGATCACGCGATCTTCCTCGGCGAAGTGGTCGATTTCGACCGCAGCGAGGCCGATCCGCTGATCTATCACGGCGGCCGCTACGGCCGGGTCATGCCGCCGACGCGCGAGGAGCTCGATCCGCAGGACCACGCGCAGCTCGTCGCCTCCGGCCTCTTGCGGGAGAGTGGCGGGAAATGGGTTCTGACCGGGCAGGGTGAGGCGCAGCTCGCGCTGCTGCAGCGGATCGCGCGCGACAGCCCCGCCTGAGCACGGCAGCGGCAGGGATTCTGCGCGCTTGCACATATAACAATATCTTTATATGTAGCCCGCATGCGGATCGAGACGATCATGCGGGCGCTTGCCGACCCCACCAGGCTGCGAATCATGCGGCTGCTCGCTGCCATGGAACTGGCGGTGGGCGAACTGGCGCAGGTCCTCGGCCAGAGCCAGCCGCGCGTCTCGCGCCACGTCGGCATCCTGTGCGATGCCGGGCTGGCCGAGCGGCACCGCGAGGGGAGCTGGGTCTTCTTGCGCGCCAGCGTCGGCAAGGAGCGCGGCACGCCGGTGGGCGAGGCGGTCGCGCGGCTGCTCGCCACCGCCGAGCGCGAGGACGCGGACTTCGCCGCCGCCTGCGCCGAAGACCGCCGCCAGCTCGCCGCGATCCGCGCCGCCCGAGAAAGCAGCGCCGAGACGTACTTCGCGCGCCACGCCGAAGTCTGGGACGAGCTGCGCCAGCTCCACAGCTCCGACGAACTGGTCGAGGCGAAGCTCGTAGAGGCCCTGGGCGACGCGCCGCTCGGCCACGTCCTCGACATCGGCACCGGCACTGGCCGCATGGCCGAACTCTTCGCCGGCCGGGCCGAGCGGGTCGTGGCGCTCGACAAAAGTTTAGACATGCTACGCTTCGCACGCGCAAAGTTGCAAAACTTACCCTCCGGCGCAGTAGAACTCGTCCAAGGCGATTTCGCCGCCCTGCCTTTCCCGGCGCGCGGGTTCGACACGGTGCTGCTGCACCAGGTGCTCCATTTCGCGCAGGACCCGGCAACTCCGCTCGCCGAAGCGGCGCGGGTCACGCGGCCGGGTGGGCGGATCGCAATCGTGGATTTCGACGCGCACCAGCGCGAGGAGCTGCGCGACCGCCATGCGCATGCGCGGCTCGGTTTTACCGATGCCGCGATCAGCGCGCTGCTGACTGAAGCCGGGTTTACCCCCGCGCCGCCGATCGCGCTGGAAGGCGGCGAGCTGGTGGTCAAGATTTGGCTCGGCACGCGGCAGGGCGCTCCCGCCAGCGCGGGAAGGAAAGCAGCGAGATGAGCCCGACGTTGGGTCAGATGCAGGAAGCGCGCATGGCGCTCGACGCGCCGCTGTTCTCCGGCCTGCCGGGTGACATCGCGGTCTCGTTCGAGTTCTTCCCGCCGCGGACCGAGAAGATGGCGCAGACCTTGTGGGAAAGCGTCAAGACGCTTGAACCGCTTGGCCCGCGCTTCGTTTCGGTGACTTACGGCGCCGGCGGCTCGACGCGCGAGCGCACGCATGAGCAGGTCGTCCGGATCAACCGCGAGACCGATATCCCCGCTGCCGCGCACCTCACCTGCGTGCAGGCGACGCGCGAGGAGATCGACGAAGTCGCGCGGCATTACTGGGAAAGCGGCATTCGCCACGTCGTCGCCCTGCGCGGCGATCCGCCGGACGGTCAGTCGCGCTACACGCCGCATCCCGGCGGCTATGCCAATGCTGCCGAGCTGATTGCCGGGTTGCGGGCCGTCGCGCCGTTCGAGATCTCGGTCGCCGCCTATCCGGAAGTCCACCCGGACGCGCGCGATGCCGAGGCCGACCTCGACAACCTGAAGCGCAAGCTGGATGCCGGGGCCACCCGCGCGATCACACAGTTCTTCTTCGAGCCCGAATGCTTCTTCCGCTTCCGCGACAAGGCCGTGGCGGCGGGCATCGACAGCGAGATCGTGCCCGGAATCATGCCGGTGATGAGCTTCGCCAGCGTCCAGCGCATGGCCGGCCTGTGCGGCACGGCGATCCCGGCATGGATGGAGGGGCTGTTCGAAGGGCTGGACCAACGGCCGGCCGCGCGCCAGCTCGTCTCGGCCACGATCGCCGCCGAGCTCTGCCGCCGGCTCTATGCCGGGGGCGTGCGCCAGTTCCACTTCTACACGCTGAACCGCGCCGAGCTGAGCTACGCGATCTGCCACATGCTCGGGCTGCGGCCGAAAGGGATTCCCGATGACCGCTAGAGAACGCCTGCTCGCCGAAGCGGCGAAGCGCATCCTGATCAAGGACGGCCCCTACGGCACCGCGATCCAGCGCGCGAAACTATCTGCGGATGACTATGCCGGGGACACGGGCCTGTCGCAGGACCAGAAGGGCAACAACGACCTCGTCAACCTGACACAGCCGGCGCTCATCCGTCAGGTCTGCGACAGCTACATCGATGCCGGCGCGCATGTGCTGGCGACCAACACCTTCAACGCCAACCGGATCAGTCAGGCGGATTACGGCGCCGAAGCGCTGGTGCGCGAGATCAACGTCTCCGCCGCGCAGGTGATCCGCGAAGCGGTCGATGCGGCCACCGCGCGGGACGGCGTCGTGCGCTACGTCGCCGGCGCGGTGGGGCCGACCAACAAGACGCTCTCGCTCAGTCCCGACGTCGAGGACCCCGGTTTTCGCGAGGTCACGTTCGACGAGGTCAAGGACGTCTACCGCGAACAGGCCGCGGCGCTGGTCGAAGGCGGGGTCGACTTCATCCTGGTCGAGACCGTGTTCGATACGCTCAACTGCAAGGCCGCGATCATGGCGGTGAAGGAGCTGGAGCGCGAGCTCGGGCACGAACTGCCGCTGATGCTCTCGTTGACCCTCACCGACCTGTCGGGCCGCAATCTCTCAGGCCATACGGTCGAGGCCTTCTGGTACACGGTGCGCCACGCGCGGCCGGCGACGATCGGGCTCAACTGCAGCTTCGGCGCCGAGCAACTGCGCCCGCACGTGCAACTGCTTTCCGGCATCGCCGACACCCTGCTGATGGTTTACCCGAACGCCGGCCTGCCCAACGAGCTCGGCGAGTACGACGAGGCGCCGGAACAGACAGCAGCGCTGGTGAAGAGCTGGGCCGAGAGTGGCCGTGCCAACATCCTCGGCGGCTGCTGCGGCTCGACGCCAGAGCATATCGCCGCCATCGCGCAGGCCGTGGAAGGCGTGGCGCCGCGCCGCATCCCCAAAGCGCCCGAAGGCACACGGCTCGCCGGGCTCGAGCCCTTCACGATGGCGGCCTGATCGTGGCGGAAACAGTCCCATGGCGCATCCGCCAGGCGACGCGGGAGGATGCCGGCGCGCTGGCACTGATCGGCGCGGCGACCTTTCTCGAGACCTTTGCCGACGTGCTCGATGGCGCGGCGATCGTCGCGCACTGCGAGCGCGCACACAGCCGCGCGACCTATGAAGCCTATCTCGACGCCGGCGGGCAGGCCTGGCTTGCGGAAGTCGAGCCCGGTCAGGCTCCGGTGGGCTATGCGCTCTCGGCCGAGCCCGATCTGCCGGGTGCGCGCGAAGGCGATCGGGAACTGAAGCGCATCTATTCGCTCTCGCGCTTTCACGGCAGCGGGCTCGGCACCGCTCTGATGGCAGCAGCGGTCGAGGGGGCGGCGGGCCACGAACGGCTCCTGCTTGGCGTCTACGCCGGCAATGCCCGGGCCATCGCATTCTATCGCAAGCAGGGCTTCGAACCGATCGGCGAACGCCGTTTCGACGTCGGCGGCAAGCTCTACGACGACGCCGTGCTCGCGCGCAGCCTGCGCTGAGCGATCGGCAAAACGGACCCGTTGATGACAGACAATCTTTCCTCCGCCCGCTTCGTCAATATCGGCGAGCGCACTAACGTCACCGGATCGGCCCGCTTCAAGAAGCTGGTCATGGCCGGTGACTATGCCGCCGCCGTCGAAGTCGCGCGCCAGCAGGTCGAGAACGGCGCGCAGGTGGTCGACGTCAATATGGACGAAGGCCTGCTCGACGCTGTCGAGGCCATGACGACCTTCCTCAAGCTGATCGCCGCGGAGCCCGACATCGCGCGGGTCCCGGTGATGATCGACAGCTCCAAGTGGGAAGTGATCGAGGCGGGCATCAAGTGCGTTTCCGGCAAGCCGATCGTCAACTCGATCTCGATGAAAGAAGGCGAGGAGCAGTTCCTCGAGCATGCGCGCAAGTGCATGGACTATGGCGCCGCCGTGGTCGTCATGGCGTTCGACGAAACCGGCCAGGCGGATACGAAAGAGCGCAAGGTCGAGATCTGCAAGCGGGCCTACGAGCTGCTGACCGGCATCGGCTTTCCGCCGGAGGACGTGATCTTCGACCCGAACATCTTCGCGGTGGCGACCGGGATCGAGGAGCACGACCGCTACGGGCTGGACTTCATCGAGGCGGCGCGCGAGATCAAGGCCGCCTGTCCGCACGTGCATATCAGCGGCGGACTGTCCAACCTCTCGTTCAGCTTCCGCGGCAACGAGACCGTGCGCCGCGCGATGCATTCGGTGTTCCTCTACCACGCGATCCCGGCCGGGCTCGACATGGCGATCGTCAATGCCGGCCAGCTCGACGTCTACGACGCGATCGCCCCCGAACTGCGCGACGCGTGCGAGGACGTGATCCTGATGCGCCGCCCGGATGCGACCGAGCGGCTGATCGCGCTCGCCGAAAGCTACAAGGGCAAGGACCCCAAGGCCGACAAGGAGGCGGCCGAATGGCGGAGCTGGCCGGTCGAGAAGCGGCTCGAGCATGCGCTGGTGAAGGGCATCGACGCGGATGTGGTCGAGGACACGGAGGAGGCGCGGTCGGCCTTCGCCGCCGAGGGCCGCCGCCCGATCGAAGTGATCGAAGGGCCGTTGATGGACGGGATGAACGTCGTCGGCGACCTGTTCGGCAGCGGCAAGATGTTCCTGCCGCAAGTGGTCAAGTCCGCGCGCGTGATGAAGAAGGCCGTCGCCCACCTCATCCCGTTCATCGAGGCGGAGAAGGACAAGCTCGCTCCGGAGGATCGCAAGGCCAAGGGCAAGATCGTGATGGCGACCGTGAAGGGCGACGTTCACGATATCGGCAAGAACATCGTCGGCGTCGTGCTCCAGTGCAACGGATACGACGTCGTCGACCTGGGGGTGATGGTGCCTTGGGACCGGATTCTGCAGACGGCGAAAGACGGCAATGCAGACATGATCGGGCTCTCGGGCCTGATAACGCCATCGCTCGACGAGATGGTCACGGTCGCCGAAGAAATGCAGCGCGCAGGCATGACCATGCCGCTGCTGATCGGCGGCGCGACGACGAGCAAGGTGCATACGGCGCTCAAGATCGATCCGGCGTACGAAGGGCCCGTGATCCACGTGCTCGACGCGAGCCGGGCTGTCGGCGTGGCCAGTCGCCTGCTCTCGGACACGCAGTGCGAGGGCTTCGTTACGGAAACCGCGGCGGACTACGCCCATGTGCGCGACGTGCGCGCGGGCAAGACCGCCAGCGTGCTCCTCAGCCTCGAAGACGCGCGCTCCAATGCGCCAGCGATCGACTACAGCGACAAGCCGGCGCCGCCGCTGCAGCCGGGCATTCACAGCTTCGCAGACTGGCCGCTGGCGGACCTGGTCGAGTACTTCGACTGGACGCCGTTCTTCCGCGCCTGGGAGCTAGCCGGAACCTACCCGTCCGTCCTCGACGACGAAGTGGTGGGCGAAAGCGCGCGCCAGCTCTTCGCCGATGCCCAGGCGATGCTGGAGAAGATCGTCGCGGAGAAATGGCTGACGGCCAAGGGCGTGTGCGGCTTCTGGCCTTGCGCGCGGGACGGCGACGACGTGGAGATTCATCTCGCCGAGGAAGAACGCCATGTACGCCTGCCGTTCCTTCGCCAGCAGGTGCGCAAGAGCCGCGACCGGGCGAACTTCTGCCTCGCCGACTTCATCGATCCCGCTGGCGACTGGATCGGCGGCTTCGCGGTCGGCATCCACGGGGCCGAACCGCACTCCGAACGCTTCCGCGCGGCGCACGACGACTATTCCGACATTCTCCTGAAGGCGCTGGCCGACCGTTTCGCAGAGGCCTTCGCCGAAGCGCTGCACCGGCACGCGCGCACGACGCTGTGGGGCTATGCCGAAGGCGAGCAGCTCACCAACGAGGCGCTGATCAAGGAGCAGTATCGCGGCATCCGGCCTGCGCCGGGCTACCCCGCTTGTCCCGATCACAGCCTGAAGCCGATCCTGTTCGACCTGCTGGACGCAGGCGGGAACGCAGGGCTGGAACTGACCGAGAGCTTCGCCATGCTGCCCACCGCGGCGGTGAGCGGGTTCTATTTCGGGCACCCGGAAAGCGAGTACTTCGGCGTCGCGCGGATCGGCCGCGATCAGGTGGAGGACTATGCAGCGCGGCGCGGGGCCGACCTGTCCACCACCGAGCGTTGGCTGCGGCCCAATCTCGATTGACCGGGCGCGCGTAATCGCGCAGGGACTCGTCCGTCATCCGGAGGAGCGATTCTTCGGAAGCGTCGCGCGGGAGAGATCGCGGGCCTTCGGGTTCGCGGCGCCGAAGGAGCAACCGCCCCGGAAACTCTCAGGCCACCGGACCGCGCGGTGAAGGCACTCTGGAAAGCGTCTCTGCGCAAGCGGGGGCCACCGAAGGGGTAATCCGCGCTCTCGTGAGAGCGGAGCGCGGGCCAAGCTCTCAGGTTTCCCGACAGAGGGGGCAGGTGGAACGGCGCTTCGCGGCGAAGCGTTGCCGGCCAGTCGGGACAATTGATGAGCGACGATCACGAAACCGCGGAACCGCAGACACTCCCGCTCGATGCCTGGCATCGCGCCCAGGGCGCGCGGATGGTGCCCTTTGCCGGTTACTGGATGCCGATCCAGTACCAGGGGATCGTTGCCGAGCACGAGTGGACGCGCACCCACGCCGGGCTGTTCGACGTCAGCCACATGGGCCAACTCCTCGTCTCGGGCGAAGGTGCGGCCGAGGCGCTGGAGGCGCTGCTGCCGGGCGACGTCCTGTCGCTGAAGCCGGGGCGCATCCGCTATTCCATGCTGCTCGACGAGAATGGCGGCATTCTCGACGACCTGATGGTCACCAACGTCACGCCCGAGGGGGGCACGCCCACCTATTATGTCGTGGTCAACGGCGCGACCAAGTGGGACGACATCGCCCATCTGCGCGAGCATCTGCCCGACGAGATCACGCTGACCCATCTTGAGGATCAGGCGCTGCTCGCCGTGCAGGGGCCCGAAGCGGCGAACGCGCTGCGCCGGGTGTTCCGCGACGCGATGGGCGACCTCAAGTTCATGCAGGGCACCGCGTTCCGCTTCGGCGAGATCGAGATCGGCATCGGCCGTTCGGGCTATACTGGCGAGGACGGGTTCGAGCTTTCGGTTCCGGCGGAGCACGCGGAGACGATCGCCGGTCGCCTCTGTGCCGAGATCGAGATCAAGCCGATCGGCCTCGGCGCGCGCGATTCGCTGCGGCTGGAGGCGGGGCTGCCGCTTTACGGGCACGATCTTTCGCCCGACACCGACCCGATCTCCGCCGGCCTGGGCTTCGCGATCGGCAAGCGTCGCCGCGCCGACGGCGGCTTTCCGGGTGCCGAGCGCATCCTCAGCCTGATCGAGAACGGAACCGAAACCAAGCGCGTCGGTCTCACGCTCGATGGCCGCCTGCCCGCCCGTGAAGGCGCGCTGGTCTATCTCGGTGACGAGGAAGTCGGCCGCGTCACCAGCGGCGGTTTCGCGCCGACGCTCAGCCACCCGATCGCGATGGCTTACGTCGCCAGCACGCATGCTGCCGAAGGCACCGAACTGGAAATCGAAGTCAGGGGCAAGCGCCTTCCCGCCCGGGTCGCGTCCATGCCCTTCGTCCCCCACCGCTACTACCGAGGGAACTGAACATGGCCCGCTATTTCACCGAAGAACACGAATGGATCGACGTCGAAGGCGATACCGCGACCGTCGGCATCACCGACTATGCGCAGGAACAGCTCGGCGACATCGTCTTCGTCGAGCTGCCCAGCGTCGGCACCGTGATCGAGAAGGGCAAGGACGCCGCCGTGGTCGAGAGCGTCAAGGCCGCGAGCGACGTTTACGCCCCGATCAGCGGCGTAGCGACCGAGGCCAACGCGGCGCTCGAGGACGATCCGGCCCTTGTCAACTCGAGCGCCGAGGAAGACGGCTGGTTCTTCAAGCTAACCATCGCCGACAAGTCGCAGCTCGAAGGGCTGATGGACGAAGCGGCTTACAAGAGCTTCGTCGACGGACTGTAAACAAAAGCCCCCTCCTGTGAAGAGGAGGGGGTTAGGAGTTCGAATGCGCTACCTACCCCTGACCGACGCCGACCGCAGCGCGATGCTCGCGAAGATCGGCGCTTCGTCGATCGACGACCTGTTCGTCGACGTCCCGCAAGAAGCGCGCCTGTCCGGCCCGATCGAGGGGCTGCCGCTCCATGCCAGCGAGATGGCGGTCGAGAAGCACATGCGGCGGTTGTCGAAGAAGAACCTCGCCGCCGCCGACGCGCCGTTCTTCCTCGGCGCGGGGGCTTACCGCCATCACGTTCCGGCGAGCGTCGACCACATTATCCAGCGCGGTGAATTCCTGACCGCCTACACGCCTTACCAGCCGGAAATCGCGCAGGGCACGCTGCAGATGCTGTTCGAGTTCCAGAGCCAGGTCGCGCGGCTCTACGGTTGCGCGGTGGCGAATGCCTCGATGTATGACGGCTCGACCGCCTGCTGGGAGGCGGTGGCGATGGCCGGGCGCGTCACCCGGCGCAAGCGCGTGGTGCTCTCGGGCGCGCTGCACCCGCATTACGCCGAGGTCGTGCGGACGATGGCCAAGTTCACCGAGGACGAGATCGCCGACGCGCTCCCCTCGCTGCAGGGCGCGCCCGACAACGCGGGCCTGATCGCCCGGATCGACGACGACACGAGCTGCGTCGTCGTGCAGTATCCGGACATTCTCGGCCGCATTCCGGATCTTGCGGCGATCGCCGAGGCGGCGCACGACAAGGGCGCGCTGCTGATCGCGGTCAATACGGAGCCGGTGGCGCTGGGCGCGATCAAGGCGCCAGGCGAGCTGGGCGCGGACATCGTGGTCGGCGAAGGACAGGCGATCGGCGTGGGCCTGCAGTTCGGGGGGCCCTATCTCGGCCTGTTCGCGGTGCGCGATACCAAGCACGTGCGCCAGATGCCCGGCCGGCTCTGCGGCGAGACCGTCGATGCGGAGGGCAAGCGCGGCTTCGTGCTCACGCTCTCGACCCGCGAGCAGCATATCCGCCGTGAGAAGGCGACCAGCAACATCTGCACCAATTCGGGGCTCTGCGCGCTCGCGTTCTCGGTCCACATGACCCTGCTCGGCGAAGAGGGGCTGCGCCGGCTTGCCGCCTGGAACCACACGCTTGCCTGCAAGGCGGCCGACCGGCTGGCCCGCGTGCCGGGTGTGCGGCTGCTCAACGACAGCTTCTTCAACGAGTTCACGCTGGTGATCGACGGCGACGCGCGCGAGATCGTGCGCAAGCTCGCCGACGACGGGATTCTCGCGGGTGTCTCGCTGGGTCGCCTCTATCCTGCGGAGGATGCGCTCAAGGGCGGCCTGCTCGTCACGGTCACCGAAACCACCACAGAGGAGGACGTCGAAACGCTTGCCTCCGCGCTGCAGGAGGCGCTGGCATGAACGCCCCCAACAAGTCCGGCTGGAAGCCCGAGATGACCGCTGCCGACGACGGGATGCACAATGGCCCGCGGACCGTCACCGGCAACCGCGCGCTGATGCTGGAAGAACCGCTGATATTCGAGCTCGCGGGCACCGACACGACCGGCGTCGACCTGCCGGAGATCGAGCTAGGTCCGAACCGCCTTGGCGGGATGGAGCGAACCGCGGCGATCGGCCTGCCCGGCCTGTCGGAGCCCGAGACGGTGCGCCACTACACCCGTCTCAGCCGCCAGAACTACGCGATTGACCTCGGCCTCTTCCCGCTCGGTTCGTGCACGATGAAGCACAATCCGCGGCTGAACGAGAAAGTGGCGCGCATGCCGGGCTTTGCCGACGTGCACCCGCTGCAGCCGGTCTCCACCGTGCGCGGGGCGCTGGAGGTGATCAACGAGCTGGCGTTCTGGCTGATCGATCTCACGGGGATGCACGGCGTCGCGATGAGCCCAAAGGCCGGCGCACACGGCGAGCTGTGCGGGATCCTGTGTATCCGCGCCGCGCTCGAGGCGCGGGGTGACCCGCGCGAGGTGGTCCTCGTGCCCGAAAGCGCGCACGGCACCAATCCCGCGACCGCGGCTTTCGCCGGCTACCGTGTCGAGAACATCCCTGCGAACGCCGAAGGGCGGGTCGATCTCGAAGCGCTGAAGGCTCGCCTCGGGCCCGACGTGGCGGCGGTAATGATCACCAACCCGAACACCTGCGGCCTGTTCGAGCGTGACATGAAGGCAATCTCCGACGCGGTCCATGCCGCCGGGGGCTTCGTCTATTGCGACGGCGCGAACTTCAACGCCATCGTCGGCAAGGTCCGCCCCGGCGACCTCGGCGTCGACGCGATGCACATCAACCTGCACAAGACGTTCTCCACCCCGCACGGTGGCGGCGGGCCGGGATCCGGTCCGGTGGTGCTGAGCGAGGCGCTGAGCCCCTTCGGCCCGCTGCCGTTCACCGCGCGCACCGCCGACGGCGTCGTCCATCTCGTGGAGGAGGAGAACGCGGCCGAGTTCGACCATACGCGTGCGTTCGGCCGCATGACCGCGTTCCACGGGCAGATGGGCATGTTCACCCGCGCGCTGGCCTATATCCTCAGCCACGGCGCTGACGGGCTCAGGCAGGTGGCGGAGGATGCGGTGCTCAACGCCAACTATATCCTGCGCAGTCTCGACGATCTGCTCCACGCCCCGTTCGGCGAGGGCGGGCCGTGCATGCACGAGGCGCTGTTCGGCGATCGCGGCTTCGGCGAAGGGCTGTCCACGCTCGATCTGGCGAAGTCGCTGATCGACGAGGGATATCATCCGATGACCATGTATTTCCCGCTCGTTGTCCACGGCGCGATGCTGATCGAGCCGACCGAGACCGAGAGCAAGGCTGGCCTCGACCAGTTCATCGCCGCGCTGCGCAGCGTTGCCGAACGCGCCAGGGCCGGGGACGTGTCGATGAAGCAGGCGCCTTATTACGCCCCTCGCCGGCGGCTCGATGAGACGCTCGCGGCGCGCAAGCCGGTGCTGGCCTGGAGCGATCCCGACTCCGCCTGATGCGGATCGTCCTGAGCAGGAAAGGCTTCGACAGCACTTCGGGCGGCGGACCATCCCCGATCGTCGGTGGCCGGCCGCTCAGCCTGCCGATCCCGGCGGCCGAGCATTCGCGCACGACTTATGGTTCGCTGGAGTTGGGGCAGCATGTCGTGCGCGCCAGCAGGGGCCGGGTCGGCGCGGATGATCTGTGCCACCACGATCCGATGTTCCTGGCCGACGGCACCTGCCTGTTCGGCCAGTGCGGCGCCGCGCAGACGCATCTCGCAAACCGCGGCGTCGGGGCGGGGGACGTGTTCCTTTTCTTCGGCCTCTTCCGCGAAGAGGAGAGCGGTGAGCCGCACCACCGGATCTTCGGCTACCTCGAAGTCGAGCGGCGGATCGATCTGGCCTGCTGCGACGCTCCGACGCTCGCAGCGCTGCGCGAACACGGCCACCCGCACGCGATCGCGATGCATGGCCGCAACGATGCGATCTACCGTGGACCGGGCGGGGCGGCTTCGCGCGCCGGGGATGCCCTGCGGCTGACGATGCCAGGCGGCCCGCCGAGCCTGTGGCGCCGGCCCGCCTGGCTGCGGCGCGGCGGGCTTTCGTATCATGACCGCGCCGACCGCTGGCTCCGGGGCGGGCGGCTGCGCGCGGTTTCGCGAGGTCAGGAGTTCGTGGCCGAGATCGGCCGCCGCAGGGCGCCGCGCGAATGGCTCGCGCGGGTGATCGCGGCTATCGAAGCGTCCTGATGATGGCCGAGAAGTCGAGCCCGCCGTTCTCGGCCGCGAAGGTTTCGTAAAGCTCCTTCGCGTGGGCGCCGAGCGGGGTGGGGGTGCCGGACGTTTCCGCCGCTTCCATCGCCAGCTTCAGGTCCTTGAGCATCAGCGCCGTGGCGAAACCGCCTCGGTAGCCGTTGTCCGACGGGCTTTGCGGTCCGACACCGGGAACGGGGCAGTAGCTGGTCATCGACCACGACTGCCCCGTCGCCTTCGACGAGATATCGTAGAAGACCTGCGGGTCGAGCCCGAGCTTTTCCGCCAGCGTGAAACCTTCGCAAGTGGCGATCATCGTCGCGGCCAGGATCAGGTTGTTGCACAGCTTCGCCGCTTCGCCCGCGCCCGAATCGCCGGCATGGATCACCGCCTTGCCCATCGCCGAGAGGATCGGTTCCGCGCGCGAGAACGCCTCGTCGCTGCCGCCGACCATGAAGGTCAGGGTGCCGGCATTGGCCGCCGCGATGCCGCCGGAAACCGGCGCATCGACCATCACATAGCCCTTCGCGCCAGCAGCTTCGGACAACTCGCGCGCGGTAGCGACGTCGATGGTCGAGCAGTCGAGCAGCACCGTGCCTTCGGGCGCATGGCCGAACACGTCGTTCTCGTAGACCGCCTTCACGATCCCGCCGTTGGGCAGCATCGAGACGACCGCCTCGGCGCCGCCGACCGCTTCTCTGGCATCGGTGAAAGCCTCGCACCCGTTCTCGCGCGCCGCGGCGAGCGCGGGCTCCGCCAGGTCGAACGCGCGGACCTCATGCCCCGCCTTCACGAGATTGGCAGCCATCCCGCCGCCCATGTTACCGAGGCCGATAAAGGCGATTTTCATTTTCATTCTCCAATCAAGCGAACAGCAGAACCAGGCCAAGGAAAACCATAGTTGGCCCGAAAATCAGCGCTAGGATCGGCTGCACGTAGGCCATCGCTCGGTCCCATCGGCTCAACGGAAGCGGATCAGCATCGGCCGCCTTGAGTATGGTTGCTTCTGTCAGGCTTACCCGCGCCTCGCGCCGGTGCTTCCAGCCCGAGATGCCGAGCCAGATGAACAGCACGCCAAAGACAAGCAGTCCGGCGCCTTTGAGGATTACCGCCCCTTCCACTGGCCTTCCCGCTTCTCGATGAAGGCGGCCATGCCCTCGGCCTTGTCCTCCGATGCGGCGAGGATCTGGAAGATGCGGCGTTCGACGATCAGTCCCTGATCGAGCGTGGTTTCGAACGCGGCGTTGACCATTTCCTTGTTCGCGATCGCGGCCATCGGCGGCATTCCTGCGATCGCTGCTGCCGTCTTGAGCGCTTCGTCGAGCAGGCTGTCGTGCGACACGACGCGCGCGACGAGGCCCGAACGCTCCGCCTCTTCGGCGTCCATCATGCGGCCGGTCAGGCACATCTCCATCGCCTTGGCCTTGCCGACCGCGCGGGTAAGGCGCTGGCTGCCGCCCATGCCGGGCGCGACGCCGAGCTTGATCTCGGGCTGGCCGAACTTCGCCTTGTCGCTGGCGATGATGAAGTCCGCCATCATTGCAAGCTCGCACCCGCCCCCGAGCGCAAAGCCGTTCACAGCCGCGATCCACGGCTTGCGGGTCGCCTTGACCAGATGGCTGGTCCAGCGGGCGAAGAAATCCTCGAGGAAGAAGTCGGCCGCGGCCTTGTCGGCCATCTCCTTGATGTCGGCGCCCGCTGCGAAAGCCTTGTCGCCCGCGCCGGTGAGCACCGCGCAGCGCTGACTGTCATCGGCCTCGAATGCGGCGAAGGCGGCGATCAGGTCCTCGAGCACTTGCGAATTGAGAGCGTTCAGCGCCTGCGGGCGGTTGAGCGTGATCAGCGTGACTGCGCCGCGCTGTTCGGCGGTGATCGTTTCGTAATCCAATTTTCCCTCCGTCATCCCAGCGCAAGCTGGGATCGTTATCGGTTAGGTCCGACCGGGCGGACAGCGATCCCAGCGCTCGCCGGGATGACGACTAATGCAGCGGCACCCATTCTTCCCCTTCGGGCAGGGGGGCGAAGATGCTGTCGAGCAGGCCCCCGGTCACACCCTCGGGCGTCGCGGGGTCCCACTTGGGATCGCCGGTCTTGTCGACGATCACCGCGCGCACCCCTTCGGCGAAGTCCGGGCGGACGATCACGCGGCTGGCGATCCGGTATTCGTTGCGCATGTTGTCGGCGAAATCGGTGAAGTCCTTCGCCTCGGCAAGCTGGCGCAGCGCGACCTTGCAGGTCTGCGGGCTCTTGGCGCGCAGCGCATCGAGCTCCTTCTCCGCCCATTCGCCCCCATTGCTCTCGGCGCCCTTCTCCAAGCTGGCGAGAATGTCCTCGAGCCGGTCCGAGGCGAAGTGCTTGGCGATCCGGTCGGCGTTGGCGGCAACCCGCGCTTCGGGCGGAGTGACCGAAAGCTCGGACAGAATGCCCCCGATCCGGTCCGGGTGTTCGGCGATGCGCGCCTTGGCCTCGGGCAGCTTCGCGGCGGGAAGGTAGTGGGTGGCAAGCCCGGCCCAGAGACACTCGGAGCCGTCGAGCCGCGCGCCGGTGAGCGCAAGGAACTGGCCGAGCCGCCCGCCAAGCCGCGCAAGATACCAGCCCCCGCCGACATCGGGAAACAGGCCGATGCCCGTTTCCGGCATGGCGAAGCGCGTGTTCTCGGTCGCGACGCGGTACTTCGCGGGCAGGGCGATGCCGACGCCGCCGCCCATCGTGATCCCGTCCATGAAGGCGACGATCGGCTTGGGGTAAGCGAACATCTGGTGGTTGAGCTGGTATTCGTCGTGGAAGAACTTCCGCCCGCTCACGCCATTATCGTTCAGTGCGGAGTTGCGCAGGAAGGCGATATCTCCGCCGGCGCAGAACCCGCGCCCTTCGGCGTGATCGATGATCACCGTTTCGACGGCATCGTCGCTCTCCCACTCCCGCAAGGCACGGCTCATCGCATGACACATCTCCAGCGTCAGCGCATGGAGCGCCTTGGGCCGGTTGAGCGATATGTGCCCGGCTTTCCCGTGGGTATGGATGTTCACGTCTTCAGTCATCGGTTCGCTACTCACTGGCGCAACAGGTCCCGGCCCACGATCATGCGCATGACCTGGTTCGTGCCTTCGAGGATCGAATGCACCCGCAGATCGCGCCAGAAGCGCTCGATCGGGTAGTCCTTCAGATAGCCGTAGCCGCCGAAGAGCTGGAGCGCGTTGTTGACGACGTTGCTGCCGCTGTCGGTCGCGAGGCGTTTGGCCATCGCGGAAAAGCGCGTCTTGTCCGGCGCGTTGTCGGTCACCTTGACGGCTGCGAGGTAGAGCAGCGCGCGCGCCGCTTCCAGTTCGGTCGCCATGTCGGCGAGCGTGAACTGGGTGTTCTGGAAGTCCGCGATCGGCTGGCCGAACTGCTGGCGTTCCTTGGTATAGGCGATCGCCTCATCCAGACAGCGCTGCGCGCCGCCCAGCGAGCACGCGCCGATGTTGAGGCGGCCGCCGTCGAGCCCGGCCATGGCGAAGCGGAAACCGTCGCCCTCCGCGCCGACGCGGTTCTCCACCGGCACGCGCGCGTCCTCGAAGATCACCTGCGCGGTGGGGGAGGCGTTCCAGCCGAGCTTCTTCTCCGGCGCGCCGAAGCTGACGCCCGGCGTGTCCTTCTCGACGACGAGGCAGGTGATCCCGCGGCTCTTGTGCTCGCCGGTGCGGACCATGCAGACGTAGACGTCGTTGAACCCGCCGCCCGAGATAAACTGCTTGGTGCCGTTGAGCACGTAATGGTCGCCGTCCAGCCGCGCGGTGGTCTTGAGATCGGCCGCGTCCGAGCCGGAGCCCGGCTCGGTCAGCGCATAGCTGGCGATCTGCTCCATCGTCACCAGTCGGGGCAGGAACTTCTTCTTGACCTCATCGCCGCCGAAACGGTCAATCATCCATGCGGCCATGTTGTGGATCGAGACATAGGCGCTCGTTGCGGGGCAGCCGTAGGCCATCGCTTCCATGATCAGCGCCGCTTCCAGCCGGCCCAACGCAATCCCGCCGCTTTCCTCCGAGACGTAGATCGCGCCGAATCCGAGCTCGCCGGTCTTCTGGATCACGTCGCGCGGGAAGTGGTGCTTCTCGTCCCACTCGGCGGCGAACGGCGTGATATGGTCGGCCGTAAAGCGGCGCGCCATTTCCTGGATCGCGAGTTGATCGTCGGTAAGCTGGAACTGTCCTGTCATTGGCCCTGTTCAGTCTGTCGCGGTGTCGATCCGCGTGTTCTGGTCGTGCACGAGCCGCCATTGGCCATCCTCGAGCTGGAAGCCAAGCGAGAGATACGCGGGGCGTCCCGGTGTTGGCCCGGCGCCATCGGGGTCGTAGCTGGTGCGATAGAGCGCATAGCCGTAATCGCGCCCCTCCCGCACCCTCACCAGCTCCAGCACCATCACCCACGCAGGATCGGCGAACCATTCGCGGTGAAAGCCGAGGAACTGCTCGCGCGTGCCGTAGCGCTCGCCGTTCGGGAAGATCAGTATGAGCGTGTCGCCTGTGGTGATCGTGTCGACGATTCCCTGATAATCGCGCGACTGGATCGCGGCGACGTGGCGGTTCAGCGTTTCGCGGAAGCTCTCCGACGGAGGTTCGGGCACGCTCTGGCATGCGCCGAGCGCGAGCGGCGCGAGAAGAAGGGGCAGCGCGTGTCTCATGCGCTGCTTCCCGAGCCGCTCAGCCTGAACCTCCGCCGGTGCATCGTTCACCCGCAGGTGATCTTGGTGATGGTCATTGCATCGTCGTACATCACGTTGACCCGGTCCTGCCGGAAATCCATCGTGAAGGCGGCGCGGGGCGGGCCCCAGCGAAGCTGGCGCGCGCCGGTCGCGTCGAGGATCTGCTCACCGATCTGCCCGGTCGCCTTCTGGCCGATGTAGATCTGCGCTGCTGCGGGATCGCACATGGCGGTCTCCCCGTTTTCGGTGCCCGGCGTGCCGGGCTCATTGGCGGACGTCGTGGCGCAAGCCGCGAGCGCCGCGGCGGGCAAGAGGGCGATCAGTTTTCCAATGTGAATCATCATGCGTCTCCTTCGGAGCACCGGCTATAGCGCAGTGGGTCGGCCATGGCGTCCTCGCCGTATTCGGTGCGGACGAGCGCCTCTCCGCCGTCCTGTGCGGCGAGCGCCATGTCCCGGGTCCAGGTCATGCCTTCCCCGGTAAACGAGAAGGTGGCGCGGATGCTATCGCTGCTGCGCTCGGCAATGTCGCCCAGCGTGGCGCGCGACTCGTAGAACGTGACCGTGTCGCCGGTGACTTTGATCAGCCCCTTGGCGTCCCCCCGGGTGGAGGTGCAATCCGCCGCGACGAGACCCCAGCGGCCCTGTAGCGCGGCGGGAATTGAAGCTGTGTCGCCATCTGGCGTGGAGGTCTCCCCGGCGGGCGGCGTTGCTCCGTCGCCGATACCGCCATCGGGCTCGACCGGCATCGGGGTTTCGGCGGCGGAATCTGCGCCATCGGCGCTATCGTCCGCAGGCGCGCCGCAGGCCGCGAGCGCGAACGCCGGCGCGGCGGCAAGAGCAATCATCAGTCGCATGAAGTCCTCCAGTCTTTGCTGCGCACCCTAAACTCGCGAACCCTGCGGATTATCCCGCATCAACCCATCGTCGGGATGAGGAAGGCGTTGGAACCGTCGCCCCCACCGTCCGGCCAGCGCTGGGTGACGGTCTTGACCTTGGTCCAGAACTTGAGGCCCTCGGTGCCGTACTGGTTCGTGTCGCCGAAGCCGGAACGCTTCCAGCCGCCGAAGCTGTGATAGCTCACCGGCACGGGGATCGGCACGTTCACACCGACCATGCCGACGTTGACCCGGCTCGCGAACTCGCGCGCGGCGTGGCCGTTGCGGGTGAAGATGGCGACGCCGTTGCCGTACTGGTGGTCACTCGGCAGGCGCACCGCTTCCTCGAAGTCGGTGGCGCGCACGATCTGGAGCACCGGGCCGAAGATCTCCTCCTGATAGGACTTCATCTGCGGCGTCACCCGGTCGATCAGCGTCGGGCCGACGAAGAAGCCTTTCTCGTGCCCCTGCAGGCTGAACCCGCGCCCGTCGACTACGATCTCGGCGCCTTCCTGCTCGGCGGTGTCGATCCACTGCTCGATCCGCGCCTTGTGCTCGGGCGTGACCACCGGGCCATAATGTGCATCGGGATCGTTCGACACGCCGACCCGCAAGGCGTTGATCGCGGGGATCAGCTTTTCCTTGAGCCGCTCGGCGGTGTCATCGCCCACCGGAACCACCACGGGCAGTGCCATGCAGCGCTCGCCGGCCGAACCGAAGGCGGCGCCGGCAAGGTCGTTCACCACCTGATCGAGATCGGCGTCGGGCATCACGATGCCGTGGTTCTTCGCGCCGCCCATCGCTTGGACACGCTTTCCGTTTTCGACCCCGCGCTTGTAGACGTAGTGCGCGATGTCGCTGCTGCCGACGAAGCTGACGCCCGCGATGTCCGGGTGATCGAGGATCGCGTCGACCATTTCCTTGTCGCCGTGGACGACCTGCAGCAGCCCCTCGGGTGCGCCGGCCTCGAGGAACAGTTCGGCGAGCCGCACCGGCACGCTCGGGTCGCGCTCGCTGGGCTTGAGGATGAAGGCGTTGCCCGCCGCGATCGCCATGCCGAACATCCACATCGGAATCATCGCGGGGAAGTTGAACGGCGTAATGCCTGCGCCGATGCCGATCGGCTGGCGCATCGAATAGACGTCGATCCCCGGCCCGGCGCCCAGCGTGTATTCGCCTTTCAGCACCTGCGGGATGCCGCAGGCGTATTCGATCACTTCGAGCCCGCGCTGCACGTCGCCCTTGGCGTCGTCGACCACCTTGCCGTGTTCGCTGGAAAGCAGCTCGGCGAGCTCCTGCATGTTGGCTTCAATCAGTTCCTTGAAGCGGAACATCACCCGCGCGCGCCGTTGCGGATTGGTCATCGCCCAGCCGGGCTGGACCTTCTTCGCCGCCTCGATCGCGCGGTCGAGCAGAGCGGCATCGCCCAGCGCTACTTCGGCCTGAACCTCGCCGGTGGACGGATTCCACACCTTGTGCGTGCGCCCGGACCCGCCGCCGGCTCCTCCGGCGATAAAATGGTCGACCTGACGCATGACGTATCTCCTCTACCAATCGTTGGGCGCGGATCGTGCCGATTGCAAGCTTGCAGACAACCTTCAATATCGCAGGTAAAGCCTGCAAATATGCAGGATCCCAACTGGAACGACATCCGCGTGTTCCTCGCGGTGGCGGAAGCGGGCCAGATCGGCCGCGCCGCGCGTGCGCTCCGGCTCGATCCGACCACCCTCGGCCGCCGGTTGCGACGGCTCGAGCGGCAACTCGAGATCACGCTGTTCGAACGCACGCGCGAAGGCCAGACGCTGACCGAAGCAGGCGAGAGCCTGCTCGCCAAGGCCGAGGCCATGGCCCAGGCCGCGCGCTCGATCGACGCAGTGCAGAGCCGTCAGACCGGCCTCGGGGGAAATCTGCGTCTCAGCGTCTCGGAAGGCTTCGGCAGCCAGTTCCTGACGCTCTATCTTGCCGATTTCGCCCGCGCCCATCCCAACCTTTCGATCGAACTGGTCGCCAACAGCGGGTTTCTGAGTCCCTCGAAGCGCGAGGCCGATATTGCCGTCATGCTCTCGCGCCCCAAGGCCGGGCCGGTCATCTGCCGCAAACTCTCGGACTACAGCCTGATGCTCTATGCCAGCCGCCGCTATCTGGCGGTGCACGGCACGCCGCAGCGTCCGCGCGAGCTTGCGCAGGGCCACACGCTGGTGAGCTACATCCCCGACCTGCTTTATGCGCCCGAACTCAACTATCTCGACGATTTCCATGCGGGGCTGACGGCGCACATCCGCTCGTCCAGCATCAACGCGCAGAACCGCCTGATCGAGGAAGGAGTGGGGATCGGCGTCCTGCCGCGATTCATCGGCGACCGCGGTGCGGACCTCGTCCCCGTCTGCCCGGACCGCTCGATCCGCCGCAGCTTCTGGATCGTAACCCACCGCGACACCCAGAACCTGGCCCGCGTGCGCCTCGCCAAGGAATGGCTGCTCGACTGCGTACGGACGGGCCGCAAGGTGCTGATGCCCGATTGACCCGCGTGCGCGGTTACGGCAAAGGCGCTCACCGCGCGGGTGTAGCTCAATGGTAGAGCAGCAGCTTCCCAATGTGCGCCCGACTTTGAAAACAAACGGTTTTCTAGCCTGAAACCTTCAAACATCAGGCGTTTTTGGCGTCCGTGTTGGAAGGGTTTTATCGTAGAACTCTTCGGGCGCTACCCGGTTGCCATCCTGGTCGACGATCGCGACACCGTATGCGTGAAGGTCGACGGGCAAGCGTTGGTCTACGTGGAAGTGCGCTTCTGGCCAGCTCCAGGATTCGCCGGCGAGAGGCACGGTGGGCCAGCGCTTCCACACTTCCTCGGGAATCCTGTCGGCTTCATCGAACCACGGCCCTTCGAAGTCGGGTTTGTCGGTGCTCACGCCTTCTCCTCCTCGCCATCAATAAGGCCGTGCTCGCGAGCAGCCTCCAGTATGCAATCGAGGCACACGCCGGTCGAATTGTGCCCCCCTTCATTCTGGGCGACGACAACCTTGGGGCAGACGTGGGATTGCTTACGTCCATCCACCGGTCGGCAGTGACGGCATAACTCAAGATAAGGAGGACCCGCGTTTCGGTCGAACTGAATGGACCAGACGCCGTTATCCCAGATGCCCCCTTCGGGGAACTCTAGGACGGCACGATTGAGCTCGACCTTGTCGCTACTCACGCTTTCTTCTCCTCGGCTCGCTCGGCTTCCTTCGCCTGGCGCGCGGCGGCCAGGGCGATCGCGCGGGCGGCGCGGCCGGTGGTGCGGGGCATGTATGTGCGCAGGATCCGGCGCGTCTCGTCGATATCGTGGCCGGTGATCGCGGCGATCAGGTGATCCTCGAGGCCGAGCTCGCCCAGGTAGACGACGCACGTGCGGCGCAAGTCGTGGAACTTCACCGTCCCGAGTTCTTCCGCGAGCACATCGTCGCCCTCGAACAGCGCGGTGGCGATCGCCCATTCGCGCACTTTGGCGAAGTCGCGCTGGAACCGCGTCTGCCCGGCCTCGCCCGCGTAGAGCGCTGCGCGTTTCGTGGAGCCACGCGTGTCGTCGAGGAGGATCGTGGTGGCGGCGCCGGCGCGCGCAGTTTCGATGTTGGATTCAACGGCCCAGCGAACGAGTCCTACGATCGGTACCTCGACCCAAGCCTTGGTTTTCTGTTGCCGCACGCGGATGCCACGGGGCACGCCGTCGGGCGCGATCGCAGCGAGCGTGGCGAAATCCTCCGGCTGCATCTTATGCTCTGGAATCGCGACATACTGGCGTTGTGTCAGGGCCAGCAGGTCGCCCTCCCGCTGGCCGATCGCGAAGCCGAGCATGATCGCCAGAGCAACAGAGGGCATTCCGCAGTCGTAGGCCGTCTGGACCATGAGCTCGCGCGCCGGCGGGCTCCAGATGACGCCGCGCGGCGCGGGCTGCGCCATGCCGAACTTCTCGAACGGGTTCTTCCCCTGCTCGACCAGCTCCCAATCGATCGCGCAGGCGAAGAGCTGGCGGCCCATCTTGAGCATCTGGTGCGTGGCATGTTCGCCCAGGCCCTTGAGCGCGTTGTCGCGCAGCACGCGGACGCGCGAGCGGGTGATGTAGGGCAGCGGGTGTTTGCCGCCCCATTCCTCGAGATGCTTGAGCGAGCTGCTGTAGGTGCGCGCGGTGCTGCGCGCGATTCGGCGCGATCCGTCCGGCTTCGTCCCCTCGAGCACTTCGCGGCGATAGCGCTTGATGAGCGCGGAGAGCGTGCCGGTGGCGGCGTGGCGCTTCACCGTCTGCGGCCGGTGGTCGCCGAGCTTCCACCGCTCTACCTCTGCGTTGCGCGCGCGGGCGGCGGCGATCGCGGCGCCTTCGTCCTTGCCCAGGGCGAGCGGTTCCCATCCGGCATCGCGCAGGGTCTTGCTCGGCTGCCAGTACCAGCTGGTGACCTTGGCCTTGTTGGTGCGGCCGACCAGGCAGGGGATATTGACCTTAGCCATCTGCCTTCTCCCGCGCGTCGCGCCGGCGGCCGTCGCGCTTGCCGAGCAGCTCGCGCTGGTCGCCGGTGAGGTTGGCGGAGAAGGCGGGGGAGAGCTTGCGCTCGAGCGCGCGGCAGTGGTCGGCGTGGTCGACCAGGGCGGCGGCCATCTCGCGCAGGAATCCGTCGTGCAGCGGGCGCTGCCCGGCGTTGAGGAAGCGGAGCTGGCGTTCGTGGATCTTGAGCTTGCGGGCGGCGGGGCGGTTGCCGCCGAGGGCGGTGACGCCTTGCCGCCAAAGGGCGAGCTGCGCGTCGGGTTCGATCGGGCGAGGATCTCTTGGCATCGGGCGGTCCTTTGGTCGACCATAGCGCGGATCAGCTTGCCGGACGGCAGCGCCTGCGCGGGCGGAGGTGTGACTCCGAAATGTGGGGCGGGTCAAGCCCGCCCCTGGGACGGATAGGTTCGTTTCGGTTACTTCATGCTGCCCTCCTCTAGATCAGACGGAGAATGTGCTCCTCGCCTTCGGCATCGACGGCGACCACCATGCGGCCGCGCGCCTCGATCTTCTTGACGTTGGGGACCTTGACCGTGCTGCCGTCGCTTTCGGCCTTGCCACGGACGGTCATCGCTGCGCCGCTCCGGCTCGCGCTCCAATGGGAAATGTGCATCTAGTGTCTCCTTTCAGATTGGGCGCGGAACCGCCGCGCGCGGGGTCAAAACGGAAGATCGTCCTCGTCGACTCCCCAGAGCGCCGCGGTCGCGTCGCGCGCGGCTTCCTGCCGCCGAAGCGCCATTCGGGCGAAGGGCACGCCGGCGTCGCGGCACAAGCCAATCACGACTTCCATGGCTTCGCTGTCGACCTTGCCGTGTTGCGCCAGGCGCTCGATCAGGCGGAGCGCGCGTTCGTCGGTAAGATAGCCGGTGCCGCAAGTGCCGGGATGATGGGCAGGAAGGCCGTCGCCCTCGCCTTGGGTGGCAAGCGCGGCTTCCAGTTCCTCTCGCACCGTATGGCGAGCATGCGCCTGCTCTTCGACCGAAAAATCTTCGGGATAGCTCTTGCCGCTGCAGGCAGCGCCGGCGCGGCAGGCGGCAGCGATCATTTCGTTGGTGGGCTCAAGACGCCAGAGCGGTTGCTTGTCGCTCATGCCGCCTCCCCCGTTGCGCGGGCGGCTTCGCGCTCGAGCAGGCGGGTGAACACGGCCGGACAGTCCTGCGAGAGACGGCGACGGAAGGTGCGGGCTTCGTCGGTGTCGAAGAAGTGCGGGTCGCTGTCGCCTTCCTCGAACATCACCCAGAGCACGGTGTGTTCGTCGCCGCTGAAACCGGCGGCCGCGTTCCATGCGTTCTCGGCCTCGCGGCAGTCGGGATGGTAGTGGGCGCTATAGAAATCGCCCTCGAACGTGCCGGCGAAGTAGGTCGCCTTGCTGCCCTTGGCGATCGGGCGCTCGCATGCCTCGCAAGGATGCACCTTGCGGGTTTTCTTCACGTCGCGCTGACGGCTGAAATAGGTCACAGGACCATCTCCTCTTGCTTTGCGGGCGCGCGCCGCTCGAGCACGGCGGCGATGTGCTGATCCCATTCGCGGTTGGCCTGCTTGACGTCGGGCGCGGCGTTCCAGGCCTTGAACGACGGCGGCAGGCCGTTGCTGGCGCGCCAGTCGAAGCCGTCGTCGTAGATCGCGGCGAGCGCCTCGAGGCAGGCGATCCGGCGGTCGGCGTCGGCCTTCGCCAGGCGGCCGTTGCCGATCCATTCCGGGTAGAAGCGGTGGCGGAGGCCGAGCTCGCGATCGAGCGCGTGGCGGCGCTGGTGCCAGGTGAAGGTGTGCGCCGGGCGCGGCAGCGGCTGCTCGGGCAGGCCGACCAGGAAGCGACGCCAGTTTTCGGCCGCGCTCTCGCGCATGCGGACGATCAGGGCGACGTCGCCGGCCCAGGCGCGGCACATGGCGAGCTCGCGATCGCGCTCGTCCTCCGTCATGCGGCCGCTTTCGACGCGGCGCGGGTAGAGGCGCAGGCGCGCGTCGAGCTCGCGCGCCAGCTCGGCCGCGATCGCGGCGAGGGTGACGCCGGGGAAGAGATAGTGGGCGTTCATAGCCCGAGCGCCTTGCGGATCTCGCGCTGCATCTCTTCGCGGCCGCGCTGGTGGGCCTTGGCAAGCATGTGTCCGACGTTCTCCGCGTAGCTCTGGACGCTGGGGTGCTCGCCCCGGTGGTGAAAACAGACGGTGCCGAGCTTGAGTCCGGTCGCCGTGAGAACATTCCAGTAGCTGCGCGCCGGGCCGGAATGGCCGTCCTCAAATTCGTGCGAGAAGATGACGCGATAGTCGCTCATTCTGCCTTGCCCTCTTGCCGATCGCCGGCTTCGATCGCGGCCAGGACAAGTGCGCCGGCGCGAGTGAAGTCTCGGCGCCAGTTCTTCGGCTTCCACCAGCGCGCCTCCCACGGCCAAGCCTCGGGCGGCTGACCCGGGTTCGGATAGGCGTCGGCATAGAGCAGATAGCAACCCGCCGCGGCGGCGAGCTCGCTCGCGCGACCGACATCCCTTACGGGGGTAAATCCCTCGCGCGTGATCTGCTGCAGCCGCTCGCGCGCAACGACGGCCAGGGGCTCGTTGCCGTTGAGGTCGATCAAGGTCATGTCGCGCTTCTTGCTCATGCGGCCATCCCTTCACGTTTGAGAGCGGCGAGCAGCTGGGCGCTGCCGGTGCGCGTGTTGCGGTGCATCGCGCGGGTATCGTGCTCGCTGGTCCAACCGACCGCGCGATCGATGATGACGATATCGATCTCGGTTTCGCGGGCAATGCGCTGCTTGCTGTAGCCGAGATCCCACAGGCGCAGGGCCTCGGCCTCGGAGCGGGTGAAGGTGCCGGCGTGGTGCGGGCGCATCAGCCGAGCCCCAGCGCGGCTTTGTAGGTTTCGAGCACCATTTCCATTTCGGCGCGATCGTCGGGCCGCATCTTCCGAAGCCGCACGATCTGGCGCATGATCTTGGTGTCGTAGCCGACCGCCTTCGCCTCGGCGTAGACGTCGCGGATATCGTCGGCGATGCCCTTCTTCTCCTCCTCGAGTCGCTCGATGCGCTCGGTCAGCAGGCGCAGGCGATCGTCGGTGGCGGCGGCGTCGCCGCTGTTGTGGCCGGGGCCGGTCATTCTGGGCTCTCCATCTCAAGCTTCGCGAAGGCGATCGCGCGCATGTCTTTCAGGTGATGCGCTTGTGCAGCGATCACGCCTTCGGACTGGCGATCGGAAGATGGGCGCAGACCCGCCTGCCAGAGCTCGTCCAGCAGCCGCTGGGCGCGATCCTCGAACAGCGTGAATGTCACTGGTGCGGGCAGCCTTCGATCGACGTTGGCAAAGACGATCGAGCCGTCTTCGGCTTCTCGGCCGAGCATGCGCTCCCCCCGATCGTCGTAGTCGACCAGGTAGACGGCGAACTCGCTGCCGTAGAGGCGCGGCTCGACGTGGATTTCCTTGCCCTGGAGGATCACAGCAGGCTTCCTTCTTCGCTGCGGGCGATCTTCGCCCATTGTTCGGGATAGGCGGGGTAGTCGCCGTCCCGCTCGAGCTGGGCGCGGGGCGTGCCGAGCCAGCGGTGGCGGGTGTCGCGCTTGTCCTCCTCGATCCAGCGATCGTCGGTGATCCATACGAGCCAGCAGTAGGACGTGGCGGAGCTCGCTCTCACCGGCTTGCCGTCGGCGTCGAGGTTGAACGGATCGAGCGAGTTGCTGCGGATCAGGCGGCCCTTGAGCAGCACCACGCGTTCGACGAACTGCAGCACGAAGGCGGGCGGGTTCGCCTCGAAGATCTCGCGGTAGCGCTCGCCGCCTTCGGTGAAGGCCGAGCGGACGAACATGGCGACGCCCACGCCGGCCAGGGGCAGTGCGGTTTCGATGAACTGCCGCCCGAGCCGAAACGGTGGATTGGTGACGATCCAGTCAATCGCCCCGGGCCACAGGCTGCCGCCGAAGAGGAAATCGTGCTGCAGGTGGCGCCCATCGCCCGTGTAATCGTGAACGTCCGAGCAGTGGGTGCACCCAAAATAGTCCGCGAGTCCGCGCGCCAGATGGCCCTCGCCGGCGGCAGGTTCCCACACGCTCTGGCGGTGAAGTCGCTCGCCGAGCTCGGCCTGCAGGAAATCGCACAGGGCACGCGCGGCCCAGGGCGGGGTGGGGAAATAGTCGAGGCTGTCGTGCGGCTCGGCGCGCTGCTGCATGACGGCGCTGGATCTGTTGGCGGCGGTGGTGAGGCTCACGGCGCGATCGGCGTTTCGTCGGCAGCGCGCTCCATCTGCACGAGCTCGGCCGAGAGCATGGCGAGGGCGGAAAGGGTGATGACGATTCCGCCGAGGATCAGCGAGGCGCAGATGCCGGCGAAGATGCGCTGGCGCCGCTCGCGGCGGATGATCGGGGCGATCTCGCGCTGCAGGTACTCGGGCAGCTCGCGGTGGTCCTGGTGCATCATGCGGCCTCCTGGTCGCGGTGGGCGGGTTCGGCGTCGAGCCGATCGATGGCGGCGAGCAGGAGCGACCCGGCCTTGAGGAGCTTGCGGCGCGCGATCGCGTGGCGATCGGAGCCGCGGCGGGCCTCGTCGATCGCGTCGGTCAGATAGTTGCGGGCTTCCCGCGGCAGCCATGCGAGTGGCAACTGCAGGTCCTTCTCCGGCGTGTGACCGAAATCGTGGATCGCGCGCATGCGCTCCGTCAGGACGTCCTCCATGGCGCGAACGGGGACGCCCGTATTGCCATGGAAGGTTCCCGCCGATGCCGGACCCTTCGTGTAACCGGGAGATGCGCCGGCATCGGCGAGTGCCGGCGCGTCGGGTGCGCCGGACAGGGGAAGCTCTTGCTGCGGGGTGCCCGCCGCCGCCGGGCAACATTTAACCCCGGGAGATTGGGATCCGGCGACGGCGAGCGTTCCGTTCGATGCGAGCACAAGTTCGCCCGCGGCGATGGCTTTCCGCTCCGCGCGGGAGGGGAAGTAGAACAGGGCGGTCATTGGGCCGCTTCCTGCTCTCGCAGGGTGAGCCCTGCAGTCTGGAGGGTTCGATAGACGCGCCAGGCAGCATCGACCGCGGCGTCGAAGTCGATTTGGAACTCCTCCTGGAGTGCTTGCGCCAGTTCGGCGATCTCATGCGGGATCATGCCAGCAGTCCTTCGATGACGGCGCGGGCGACCAGCGCCAGGGTGAGAAGGGCGATCAGCGGGGACCAGCGCGCGAAGCGATCGAGCGCAGTGTGGATCCGCGGGAAGGCTTGGGCCGCGCGGCGAACGGGGCGCTCTTGCAGCGCTACCGCGTCGCTGCTTGAGCGCGGCGCCCGCCGCGCGGCCTCCGAACGCCGGGGCAACAGGGGGGAAACCCGGCGGTCGGTTTGGGAAAGAGGATCGCGTGCCTGGCGCGCGCGCTCTACGAGCGGTTCGAGGGCAGCGTTGGTGCGTTTTGCGCCGTTGGCCTCGGCCTGGCCGGCGGCCAATGTCATGCTTCGCGCGAATTCGCGGGCACCGTCGGGCGTAAAGGCCATGAACAGCCCGGCGGTGCCGGCGCCGAACATGACGCGGACGAACATGTCATCCGCCCTGTCTTCGCCCTGGGCGATGCCGATCATGGCGGCGCGGGCGGGCGCATAGAATCGGCCCTGCAGCTCGAACGGCTCTGCCGATAGATCGGTTTTGGCCTCCGTCGGATCGGAGTGGAGACAATCCGGCGCATAGCGGGCATGGAATCGGTCGGCCATCATGCGGCTCCTTCGCTGTCGCGGCAGAGCTTGCGCCAGATCACGAACGGGCCGAGTTTCCAGACCTTCACGCGGCGGATGCCCCAGGGCGTCGCGTAGTAGCGGGTTCTGGTGCGGAGGAGGCTCACGCCGCACCTGCGGAGTTGTTCACGACCAGGCAGAGCTTGCGCGCGGCCGCGTCCATGTCGTCGGCGGCGGAGCGCATGGCCTGGGCGTCGATCGCGGTGGCGGCGCTGGGCGGGAGGTAGTCGCCAAGCCATTCGACCACGCCGGCGCGGATCCACTGGCTGCGGTTGGTGACGCCGCGTTCGATCCCGCCGCCGTGCTTCGGATGGGGGAGAGGGCGGGGAAAGCCCTCGTTCTCGATCAGGTCCTCGAGGAACGCGCCGAACTTGTTGTCGCTGCAGCGGCTCCGGGCGCCCTGGCCGAACTGCCGGCGGACCCAGTAGAAGGTACAGGTGGTGCCTTCATCGTCGCCGCTGGCGGCGAGAAGGCTGAACATGGCGGACATTTGCAGGCCTCCGTTCGTGTGAACGGGGCCTGCATATTGCCATAGCTTATATTATGTCAATGGCTTATATTTTGATACGTCGCAATACCCAAAGAAAACCCGCCAAGGCAATGATGACGACGGCTATCGCAGCGGCGATGAGCAGTCCGGCTTCTAGCGTCGAGAGCTTTTCCCACCAGGTGCGCGTATCTGCGGCAGGAAGCGTGTCCGACCAAGCAGTTACATTCCGCTGAAAGCGATGATGCGAGGTCGAGGCGAGGCGGCCGAGCACCGGCTAGGCGGTCAACGGCCGGAGGATCAGCCAGTAGATGGGCCAGATCGTGCCAAGGAAGATGTCGATCGGGACAATGATGATCCAGTTCCACCAGGTCATGTCGTCCCAATCCTCCCAAATGAGAAAACCGGTCGTGGCGAGATCCGCGAGGAAATAGAGGCTCCAGAGCAGTCGCTGAAGACCGTCGCTCATGCCCGCTTGCGCAGCCCCTCGTCGTTCCCGGCACCTTGAAACTCGTGCAGCGGCTCGGCGACGCGACGGATCATCGCGCGCTGCTCGAGCTGGGCGGCGCGATATCTGTGGATAAGGTCGCGCTCCTCCTCGGTCAGCCGATCGGGGTTGTCCTCGTCGGGCAGGAGGTCGGCCGTCGCGCATTTCAGCTCGCGGGCGAAGGCGCGCATCCACGCCGTATCCATGGCGATGACGTCGTTCTCGATCTGACTGATCGCCGACTGCGACACACCAGTTTTCTCGGCCAGCTGCGCCTGGGACAAACCGGCGGCTTTGCGCAGTTCGCGAAGGCGTGTGCGAGGATGCATGGCGAGCGGATATGTCATCTGCTTATAAATTGCGCCCGCGTCTTGCTTATGTCGAGCAAAAAAATATAAGTTAACCGAATATCGTAGCTGTATTCGGAGCGTGGCATGAAGCTTGCTGCTTGGCGCAAGAAGAGGGGCTGGACCCAAGCTCGCCTTGCCGCCGAGCTCGGCGTCACCCAGCCTTACGTCAGCACGATGGAGCGCGGGGTCGATCCCCAGATTCCCGGGCCGGCACTGATGATCGAGGTCTTCGTGCTCACCGGAGGCGCCGTTCAGCCTAACGATTTCTACGACCTTCCCGACCTCGGTGCGCTTTCGCGCGCCGCGGCCTGACGTGTGGTTGTCGTGCATGGTTAAGCCAGTTTTCCCCCGTCCATCCGTAACCCCTTCACCTGCTTCGCAAGTGGGCGTTAACAAAATGTTACGTCTGGTTAATCTGATAACAGGCGGGCACTGACGTGGCGGCGGGGGGCGATATTCCTGCGGCGCGGGACTGCATCCCGGGGACCGACTGCGATTGCGGGGGCGCGCGTTGCCTGACGCTGGGCGATATCGCCCGCTCGCTCGAGGAGCGGCGCGAGATGATCTCTGCGCCTGCCGCTACACTGCATGAGGCGCGCTTCGACCAGCGGCCCGGGTACCTTGAAGCCACACGCGACCTGTCGGGCGGCGAGATCTATGTCGTCGGGGCTCGCCTCGAGGGCGCCGACTGGGGTGTGCTGCTGATGGTGCGCGGTGCGGACGGCGTGGCCGCGCAGTCCTGCGTCACCCCCGAGCGGGCCTATGCGTTGGCGCGGGATATCGAGCGGATGGCGGATATCGCCGCCGGGGCGGTGTTGCCGTGATCGAAGTCTCGGAGATCGCCGATCGGCTCAACCGGAACGCCGCGCACTATGCGGCCGAGCTGCTGCCGAACGGGCATCGCAGCGGCAATTACTGGATGGCGAGCGGGATCGACGACACCGGCAAGAGCGGCAGCCTGGCGGTGACGCTGGCCGGCGCCGAGATCGGCCGCTGGACCGATTACGGCAACGCGCGCAGCGGCGAGGAGCGGGGCGATATCCTCGACCTCGCGCGGCACAAGCTGTTCGGCGGCGACATGCGCGCCGCGGTCGACTGGGCGAAAAAGCAACTCGGGATCGAGGATCGCTTCGTTCCCGGGGCCACTATGAGCCAGGCCGAGCGGGCGAAGCGCGCCGCCGAGGCGCAGGCACGCGCGGAGAGGCGCGAGGCCGATCTGGCCGTCGAGCGCGAGGCCAAGGCGCGTGGGGCGCGGTCGCTGTTCCTGCAGGGCGTGCCGATCGCCGGGACGCCGGCGGAATCCTATCTGCGCGGGCGCGGCCTCGGCCCCGGTGCGGCGGACAGCCCGACCGGCGGCCAGTGGCCCGGCAGCCTGCGGTTTCATGACGAAGTCTGGTGCAAGGCGGAGCGGGTGAAGGTGCCGGCGCTGCTGTGCGGGATCTTCAATCCGCAGGGGCGGCAGATCGGGACGCACCGGATCTACCTGCAAAAGGACGAAGGGCGCTGGCGCAAGCTCGCGACCGCGCAGCCGAAGATGGTGCTCGGCAACATGGGCGGCGGGTTCATTCCGATCAACAAGGGCCAGAGCCGCAAGTCCATGGCCGCGATGCCCGAGGGCGAGCCGGTCTATGTGACCGAGGGGCCCGAGGACGCGGTGTGCGTGCGGATGATGAAGCCCGACGCGCGGATCCTGTGCGCGATCTCTCTCGGCAACATGGGCGCGATCGTGCTGCCGCCGCGCGCCGGCCCGATGGTGATCGTGGCCGATCGCGATTCCGGCGAGCAGGCGCAGGCCACGCTCGAGCGCGCGATCGCCAAGCAACAGGCGCGCGGCAGGCAGGTGCAGCTGGTGCTGCCGCCGGAGAAGGTCGCGGGGCTGCCGGTCAAGGACATCAACGAATGGCTGCAGGCGCTGGCGATATCCGAGCGCGCGGCCGAGAAGCGGAGGCGGGCGTGAGCAAGACAGCAGACAAGTTCGCACCGGCGCGCGGGCGCCTGCCCGCATTGCAATTCATGGCGCCCGACGAACTGGCGATCGATCCAACCTATCAGCGATCGATCGAGGGTGAGGATTCGCAGCGTCTGATTGGATCGATCGCGCGTGAGTGGAACTGGGACCTCTGCCTCCCGCTGGTGGTTTCGCGGCGCCCTGACGGAAATCTGTTCGTGATCGACGGGCAGCATCGGCTCGAGGCGGCGCGGCTGCGAGGCGATATCACCCATCTTCCCTGTGTCGTCGGCAACTACGGCGACGCGGCAACGGAGGCGGCCAATTTTGTCCGGTTGAACCAGCGGCGTCGCCCCTTGGCGAAGATCGATCTGTTCAAGGCGGCTGTCGCGGCAGGCGATGAACAGGCGGTGGCGATCAGCAACGCGATCGAGGCTGCCGGCCTGGAAGTCGCGCCACATATGACGGCCGCAGGGTGGAAGCCCGGAATGATCGGGAATATCGGCGGGATCGAAGCCACCTGGAAGAGGTATGGTGCCCATGTCGCAGCGGAGGCGCTGCAGTGCCTATCCACCGCCTTTGCCGGGCAGGTGCTACGTTACGCTGGCAGTATCTATCCTGGCATCGTCGCGGTGTGCGTCAAGGAGTGTGCAGAAAGCCGCGCATTCGTGCCGGCACGATTTGCCAATTTCACCGCCAAGCTCGGGCGATTGGGGCAGGAGGAACTGCGCCGCCAGATCGTTCTGTTGAGTGCCGACCCGACCGTTTCTCGGCCAGAGGCGGCCGCCAAAGCCGTGCTCAATGTGTGGGAAGGCGACGCGGTCAAGGCGGTTGCACCAATCGTTGCGAAGCCCCGCTGGCCTGTAATGCGCGGGCCTGCGCGAACCGGGTCGTCGCTCGACAGGTATGAGCTTCGCAAGAAGGCGAAGGCCGAGTTCTGCGAACAATGCGACAGGCTTGTGCGCCCGGCCGAGGCGCAAGCGTGCGCGAGCAAGTGGTGCTCGCTGCGAGACTGCGCATGAGCGATCCGGCCCCCAACCCGATCCGCGATGCGCTCGACCATCCGCAGAACGCGCCCCAGCTCGTGGCGCCGGGCAGCGCGACGTCGAAGCGGGCGGCCGAGCGGCCGCCGTTCCCGCCCGGGTGCCCGATCGTGCCGCTTGGCATGTCGAGCGATATCGGTGGCAGCCAGGCCTGCTACTACCTCGATTTCAACAAGCAGCTGGTCGGCCTCGAGGCCGGCAACCGGCACGGCAAGAACAGCCTGATCGCGCTGTTCGGGCCCGCGAGCGACTGGCTCGAGGAGAGTTTCCCGCAGTGGTCGAAGCCGGTCTTCGAAGGCCGCGGCGCGAACCGGGTGTGCGTGAAGGAAAGCGAGATCATTGGCTTCGACCAGGCCGAAGCCTCGCGTGCGCTGATCGAGGAATGCGTGCGGCGCGGGATCTTCACCGCGGCGAACAAGATGCGCGGCAACGGCGCCCACCGGCACGAGAACAACGGCCTGGTGCTCCACTGCGGCGACAAGCTGTTGACCAGCGTGCACAACCTCGACGGCACGATACGCGGGTGGACGTGGATCGACTGCGGCCTGCATGGCGTGCACGTCTATCCTGGCGGCGAGAAGCTGCCGCGCCCGCAGCCCGATCGGGCCGGGCCCGAGGCCGCGCAGCAGCTGGTGCGGCTGCTCTCCACGTGGAACTGGAAGCGCAAGACGCTCGACGTGCGGCTGCTGCTCGGCGCGATCTGCGCCGGCATGGTCGGCGGCGCGCTCAAGTGGCGGCCGAATATCTGGATCACGGGCGGCCGCGGCACCGGCAAGTCGACGCTCAACGGCGAAGAGGGCGTGGTTCACCAGCTCTACGGCGAGGGGTTGTTCCGCACGGGCAACGCCAGCGCGGCCGCGATCCGCCAGACGCTGCGCAACTCCACCGTACCGGTGCTGTTCGACGAGATCGAGGCGAGCGCCGACAACCGGCGCGTGCAGGACGTGATCGAGCTCGCGCGCGTCGCCTCGAGCGGCGAGAAGGCGCACAGGGGCAGCGCGGACGGGACGGCGCAGGAATTCACGCTGCGATCGTGCTTCTGGTTCTCCTCGATCAATATCCCGCCCCTGCAGGCGCAGGATCGCAGCCGCCTCGGCATCCTCGAGCTGCAGCCGTTCGAGGATGGCGCGCCGCCGCCGGTGCTGGCCGACTGGCACCTGGCCGAGCTCGGCCGCAAGCTGCAGCGCCGCATGGTCGACGGGTGGGCGCGCCTCGAGGCGACCAAGGCGCGCTATCACCAGGCGCTGGCCGACGTCGGCCACGAACCGCGCGCCTGCGACCAGTTTGGTACGCTGCTGGCGTGCGCGGATCTCGCGCTCTTCGACTGGGAAGAGATGGACGACGGCCTGCCGGACGACGAGGAAGTCGCCCACTGGGCCGACATGTGCCGGCCGGAGAAGATGGCGGAGATCTCCGAGGCGACCGCCGATCACGTGGCGTGCATCGATCATCTCCTCACCGCCCAGGTGCAGGCGCGCGGCGGCGACGAGCGGGAATCGCTTGGCAGCTGGATCGGCAAGGCGATCGCCTACGAGTGCGCGCCCTTGCTGCAGAACGGCGATCGCGAAGGTGACAGCCGGGCGGCCGCACGGCTGCAGCAGCTCGGGCTCAAGCTCGTCAAGGCACGTTGGTATCCGGAAGAGCGGGATCGGGCCGGGAAGGTCGTCAAAGCGGCCCGCTGGGGCACGGAGGCGTTCGACAAGGACGATCCGATATGGCTGGCCGTCGCCGGCAAGCATCAGGCCCTGGCGAAGATCTACGAGGGCCAGACGTGGCAGGACGGCGTGTGGCGGCAATCGCTCGCCCGTACGACGTTCAAGGGCGATGGCTGGCAGCTGTCGGCGATCGACGGGCCAAAGGTGAAGTTCGGCCACCAGAGCCAGCGCGCCGTACTGGTGCCGCTGGCCGCCGTGGTCGACGAGAGCGAGCTGCCCGATGCTAGCCGGCCGGAAGAGGCCGCGGCGTGGGTGCTGGCGCAGAAGAAAGGGGGCGCTGAATGAGCGCTCCCCGACCCGCGATTATGTTCTCAAATGTGGAACATATCTCGCTTCTCACCCCGGCCCATTCATGGGCCCTGACATGGCGGCAAACCGCCATGTCAAGACAGAAAACGCGCGCTCGCAGCGGCCGCGAAGCGGACGCGAACAGCGAGCGCTCTACTCGCACGTTTGCGCTGCCGCGACGATTGTGTGGCGCTGCCTCCGCGTCCCGACCCTTGACCCCGACCCGTTGGCTTGCCAAAAGCTTGTTGCGCCATCTTGGCTTGCCGATCGGGCCCGGGGGCAGGTTCCTAGCTGGAACCGCTTGGAACCGTTCGCGGAACCAACAACCTCTTGAAATCACTAGCCAATCGTCGCGGTTCCAACGGTTCCGCGCCCAAGCCTCGCGTGATGCGCGTGCGCCCGTGTGCGTGGCCGCGCGCGCATATACGCGAGGGGAAATCCTTGGAACCGTGGAACCACATGAACTTCTCTATCTAAATCAGATAGATAGAGGTTCCAGAGAGGGTTCCCAGCGGTTCCAGCTAGGAACCGCCGAGGGCGCGGCCGGTGAAGCCGTGCGATTTCAGCGGGTTGGCAATATTCTGGCGGGTGGAAATGCCGCGCAGCTGCGCGCCGGCCTCGCCGATCGGCCGATCTGGGGTCTCTTGATGCCGAGGGCCGGCGAAAGTTTCCGGGTTTTCGGGGTGGCCGCCGGGCTCGATCGGGTCGGCCTGGTCGAGATCCAGCTGGTCGGCCGGAATGGCGGAATTCTGCGCTTTTCGGGGCGCGGAGTCGGCCATGTTGGAAGGGCGATGTTGGAAGGCAAGGCACAAGGCCTTGGCATCGCAGCGGTTTTCCGGTGTCGTCGTCAGCCTGTCAGGCTGCGGCGCGCCGGCCAGGAGAGGGCCCCCCTCGGCCGATCGGGGCGGCACCCCCCTTTGCCCCCATTGCGCGGAGCTCGCGCTCTTGCACCACGGCGCGCGACCGTGTCGGAATTTGGATCGTCGATCCTGAATTCAGGGCAAGGCACCGCTGACCGGAGGCTCGCCAACGTAGAAGCGGGCGGCACGGGTCGGGGTGGGGGAGCGAGGCCGCACCAGCGCCGGAATCGCGCCACGGGTCGGGGTGAGAGAGCCTTCCTGGAGGGATCGGCGCTGCGTCGGGCCGGCCAAGCTAGCGGGAGGCGCGGCCGTGTCAATTGACCACGAAGATCCCGGTGGAAAGACCGCGCTGGAGGACGCCGCGGCCGAGAGCAAGCGTCTGCTCGACGAAGCTGCGGCCGAGGAACGCGAGGCCGAGCAGCTCGACCTCGAACCGATCACGGCGGAGGAAGCCGCCGAGGCCTATGAGGATCTCGGAGAGGGCGCAAAGCCGCTCACGGTCCTCCGTCACGCTCGCGAGAAGCGAAAGAGGGGGCGGCCCGCAGGCGTGCGCAACCGGCGCACGGCCGACACGCTCAAGTACCTGTCGCAGTTCGGGCCGGATCCGCTGGTCGCGATGATGAAGATCCTCGCCGAAAGCGAAGAGGCGATGATCGCGCGCAGCCAACAGGTCGATCCAGTCAAGAAACGCCTATCGCTCGCCGAGGCCAGGGCGATGCGGATCCGCGTAGCCGAGACGCTGGCGCCGTACTTCCACGGCAAACAGCCGGTGCAGGTCGATCACACGATCAAGGGCGTCCGTCTGATCAACCAAATCGGCGAGATGCGCAGCGTCGGCGGCAGCACGCTCGGCGGCGCCGTGAAGGGCGTTCTGCCGTTCCGCGAAGATGGGGAGGATGAACGATGAGCGGGTTTTTGCCTGGTCACGCGCTGTCGGTTCGCCAGCCTTGGGCATGGGCGATCGTCCATGGCGGGAAAGACGTCGAAAACCGCACGAAGCTGGCGATTACGAAGGGCGGCATCGCTGCGGCTGTGGGCAGGAAAATCGCGATCCACGCCGCGAAGGGAATGACGCGGGACGAGTACGAGCACGCCCGGGATTTCATGGTTGGCATCGGAGTGGAATGCCCACGCCCTGATGTATTGGTGCGCGGCGCAATCATCGGATCGGTCTACGTCACGGGGATCGCGAAAGACGGTGGCAGCCCTTGGTTCTTCGGTCCTTGGGCGCTCGAGTTGGAGCGCCCGGAAGCGGTCGATCCGATCGCGGTTCCGGGTTCCCTGGGGCTGTTTTTCTGGGAGCAGCGCGCGAAGCGTGGCGATGCCGCTGCCGAGCCTCTCCCATGGATGCGCGCTTGGCCCAACCGGGCGGCTCCGAAGGCCGTCGCGGTGCCAGATAATCAGCTCGGGCTGGGCTTCGGGTCATGAGCCTCGAAATCGAAACCCGCGTTCTCAACTCGCCGGGTCCGATCTCGGACGCGTTTTTGCTGTCGCGGGCGTTTATCAAGATCATCATCGGGCCGGTCGGTTCGGCCAAGACGATGACGGCCTTGCGGGCGCTGGTCGAGGTCGCGAAGCGGCAGAAAGGTCGGGTCGACGGGCGCGGGGTGCTGTGGCGCAAGGCGCGCGTTGGCGTGATCCGCGAGACCTATCCGAACATCGAGAAAAACACGCTGCCCAGCTGGTTCGACGTGTTCCCGGAAGAGCTCGGCAAGTTTACCTGGAAGGCGCCCTACACGCACCGGCTGCAGCTGATCCTCGCCGAGGACGAAGACGGCAACGCGATCGACGTGGTCGACTTCGAGATCGAATTCCGCGCGATCGGCGACCGCAGCGTCGAGGAAGCTTGCCGCGGTTGGCAGGTCGCGGCCGTGATGGTCGACGAAGCCGACCTGCAGCCGCCCGAGCTGCTGGCGTTCCTGACCGGCCGCGTCGGCCGCGGCGGCATCGACGCGGCGATGATGGTGGATCCGCAGATAATCCTCTCGCTCAACGCGCCGTACATGGACAACTGGGTCTACGGCCTCGCGATCGAGAAGAACCTCGGCGAGATGACCGACGATCTGCGCGAAGTGCTCGGCGATCGCGAGCTGCTCGAGGTCTTCATCCAACCCGGCGGCCGCGAACCGGACGCGGAGAACCTGCACAACCTGCCGCAGGGCTACTACCAGGTGCAGGCAGCGGCGAACAAACACCGGCCGGATTACGTCGCGCGCATGATCGACAACAAGTTCGTGCCGATGCAGCACGGGCAGCCGGTCAACCCCCAGTTCGATTACCGCACGCACGTCCGCAAGCTCGAATGGGACCGCTCGCGCAAGCTGATCCTAGGTTTCGACCAGGGCCTGTTCGCGGCCGCGGTCGCGAGTCAGCGGACGACGATGGGGCATTTCCGCACGCTGCGCGAGGCGGTCATGTTCCGCGAAGACGGCAAGACGCTGGCGAAGATCGGCCCGACCGCCTTCGGGCAGATGTGCAAGGCGATGCTCAACGAGCATTTCTTCGATCTGCACCCGGACATGATCCGTGTCGTCGGAGATCCGGCGGCGTGGGCGGCGAGCGACCGCGAGGATTCGGAGCTCGACTGGATCAAGGCCTTCCGCAAGGCGCTCGGCCTGCCGGTGCACCGCGCGAAAACCAACAAGGCGGCGCTGCGCAACGAAGCGATCTGGCGGGCGATGGGCGAGCGCGACGGTTACGCCGTCGACGAGAGCTGCAAGCATCTCATTCGCGGGCACCTGGGCGGATACCACTACCGCAAGGCGGAGATCTCGGACGGTGAGACCCGCGGGCACCTCGAGATCGCCGACACGATCCACACGCACGTCTGCGACGGCGAGCAGTACGCCGCGCTGGAGGGCGAACACGTCATTGCCGACATTCGGGGCACGCCGCGCGGCGGCGCCACGGTGCGGCTCGACAGCAATTTCGATGTTTTTGCAGGAGGATAAGGCGATGGGTTTTCTAAAAGGCGTGGGCAAGGCGATAGGTTCGTTCCTCGGGGGCGGGCTGCTGGGGCTGGGTGTGAACCTCTTCAGCAAGAAGAAGAAACAGCCGCTGCTGCCGCGGCCGGCGACGCGCGACGACGCGGCGATCGAGGCCGCGCGCGACAAGGAACTCGCGGCCAGGCGCGGGGCGGCTGCGGATCGCATCGTGGGGGCGAGCGGCGAGCCCGCCGGCGGCCTCGGCAGGCTGATCGTCGGCAGCTGATTTTCGCAAGTGAAGCTCGGTCCCCGCCGTCGCGGGGATGACGGAAAGGAAACGAGATATGTCCGGTAAAGAGGAACAGATTACGCTCGGCATGCAGGCGGTCACTGCGATAGCTGCAGCGGCGCATGCTGCGAACGCTGCGTATTGCCGATCGCTCGGGGATGACGGTCAGCCCGAGTGGGCAGATGCCCCGGATTGGCAGGTGTCGTCGGCCGTCAACGGCGTCGAATTCCATCTCGCGAACCCGGATGCCGGCGACGCCGCGAGCCACGACAACTGGCGCAAGGCGAAGGAAGCGGAGGGGTGGAAGTACGGCGAGAAAAAGGACGCGAAGAAGAAGCTGCATCCGTGCATGGTCGACTTCGACAAGCTGCCCCCCGAGCAGCAGTTCAAAGACGCGCTGTTCCGGTCGATCGTTCACGGCCTCGCTCCGCTGCTCAAGCCGCTCGAGGTCGATGCCGAGGAGCTCCACAAACTGAAGTCGCAAAACGAGCGGCTGAACCTCGAGCTCGAGCAGGCCAACGATGCCGTCAAACTTGCCCATAAGCACGCTGGAGAGGATCATGCTGCGATCGAGGCGCTGACGGCCGAACGTGACGCCTTCAAACGGTCGCTGTCGGCGCAGAAGGGCGCAACGACGAAGACGCGCAACGAGGTCGAGCAGCTCAAGGAAGCGTCGCGGCCGCGCGCGTTCGGGCCTGTGAAGATTCCTGCAGACAGCGTGCCGCTGACGGCGGCGGAGCTGCTCGAGCTGGTGGCCGATGCCGACCAGGTCGAACTGGCATTCTCGAATGGGCGTGCGGAGATCCCGGGCGTTCCGCCGGTGCGGCTGACGGGCGAGCCGTTGGTGCTGCGGCGTGGGACGTTGCGGCTTGCGACCGACAGCCTGCAGGTGACCGGGCCGAACACGGCCAAGGCCCCGCCATCCCTGGCGGGGTTCGCGCTGGTGCTAGACGGCGAACAGGTGGCCTGGGCACCGCTGTCGTCGCCGCTCTCGCTCGGCGCAGGCCAGACCTACGAGCTCAAGGACAGCGTCGTCTTCGCGACGCGCTGACCTTGCGTCCGGGCGGGGCGGGCCTCTCTCACCGCTCCGCCCGGGCATTCTCCCCCTTCGGTTTGCCAGAGGATTGACAGACGATGATCGACAACATTCAGGATGAGGCGCTGGCAAAGCAGGACCTCAAGGACCAGGAGCGCCTCGAGCGCGAGCGGCAGCCGTGGGAGGAAAGCTGGCGCGAGATCGACGATCGCTTCCCGAACGGCGCGGGCGGCTTCAACAAGGTCACTCCGGGCGCGATCCGGGGCGGCCGCAACTACGACAGCACGCATATCACCGCGCTCGAGCGGTTCGCCGCCGCCGGCGTCGCGATCACGACGCCCGAGGAGCGGGACTATATCCGGCCGCGATTCCTGGACGAAGATCTGATGAAGATCCGCGCGGTGCAGATCTGGTGCGCCAACGCCGGCCGGCGTCTCTACGCGATCCGCCATGCCGCCCATACCGGCTTCGGCGTCGCCACCAACGAGGACTGGGACCAGCTCGGCCGCTACGGCACCAGCGCCGTGTGGCAGGAAGCGACGCCGCGGGGTATGCGCTATCGCTGCATCCACCTGTCGGAAACGTGGATCGACGTCGACTTCGCCGGTCGCGTCAACCGGGTGCACCGCAAGTTCGAACGCACGGCCGCGCAGCTCGAGGAGATGTTCGGCCGCGAAGCGCTGACCGAGAAGATGCTCAAGGCGCTGGAGCCGGTGGGCGGCGATGCCGACAAGAAATTCGCGATCCTGCATGTCGTCGCGCCGAACCGCGACTGGGACCGCGAGCGCATGGATCATCACCGGTTCCCGATCGCGAGCCGGTATCTCGCGTGCGATGAGAAGATCTACCTGCGGCGCAAGGGCTTCCACACGATGCCCGTCTCGGTCAGCCGCCACACGACCAGCGCCGGCGAGAATTACGGCCGATCGCCCGCCTTCAAGGTGATGCCGAACATTCAGGGCGTCAACGCGATGAAGCACACGACGCTGCGCGCCGCGCACAAGGCCGTCGACCCGGCGCTGCTGTTCTTCAACGATGGCGGTGCGACCTCGATCGCGAGCAAGCCCGGGGGCATGAATCCCGGCTTCGTCGACGAAATGGGGCGGCCGATGGTCCACCGCATGCCGGGCGGCGAGAACGGCATCCCCTACGCGCTGGAGATGATCCAGGACGAACAGAACACGATCCGCGTCGCCTTCCTTGAGGAATTCTACAAGATCCTGACCGATCCGAATTCACGGATGACGACGACGGAAGTGCTCGAGGTCATGGCAAAGCAGGGCGTGCTCGTCCGCCCCTATGCGAGCCGCTACGCGACCGAGAAACAGGATCCGATGACCCAGCGGGATCTCGACCTCGCATTGCGCGAGGGCCAGATCGATCCCTTCCCGCCGGAAGTGCGTGAGGCCGGGGCGTGGCCGGTCATCGACTACGAAAACCCGCTGGCGATGATGGCGCGCGCCGAGAGCACGGCGAAGTCGATGCGCTTCGTCGAGTACGCAACGCAGGTGACCGCGCTCGAGCAGACGTCGGCGGGGCGGATCGTCGACGTCGGCGAGATGCTGCGCGGGGGCGCCGCCGAAATCGGCGTCAACCCGGCGTACGTCTTGAGCAAGGAACAGATCGCGCAGGAGCAGGCCGAGCGGGCCGAGCAGGAAGCGGCGGCGATCAACGCCGAGCTGCTCGAGAAGTCGGCCGGCGCGGTCAAGGATATCGCCCAGGCGGGCAGCTACGCGGAGGCGGCGTGATGCAGTTTCGCATGTTCATGGGGCCTTTGCCCGAATTTCGCGGCGCAACTGGGAGCTTCGTTGGCTTCGTCGTGCCGCCGAGCAAGCGGAAGTCCGCGGCTAGTTGTCTGCGCCGTCTGTTCGCCGTGGATCATCCGCTGGGGGAATTTGCTGGTCGGATTGAGCGACAGCGGGGAACGGATAGCGGCGAACTTTACGTCGCTGTGCGCGACACTTGGCCGTCGGGGTTGTCTGATCGCGACGTCGAGCTCGCCCGTGCGGCTCTGGTCTCCGAAGGCTTTGTCGACATGTCCCGGGAGCCTGCGTGATGGCCGTCACCGAAGCGAACCGGCTGCGCTGGCGCGCGATCAAGGTCAGCCGCGAAGTGAAGGCTCTGTTCATGGCCGTTCCGGAGCGCTTCGCGGTGGCGATCGCGCGCCGGTGGCTGGTCGGTGCGATCCTGCGGTGGCTGTTCCTCGGCCCCGATGGTCGGCCGCACCGTGCGGGCGAGATCTTGCTCGCCGAGCTGCGGCGCGAGGCGGGATACAACCGCGCGACCAACTTCGATCCCGATCCGCAGCTGACGGCCTTCCGCGAGGGCAAGCGGGCCGTGGTGCAGATGATTTTCAACTACCTCAACCTGGACGAAGGCAGCGTCCAAAAACTGATGGAGCTCGACGATGGACTTTAATGGTGGTGGCGCAGGCGAAGGTGGCAATGGCGGCGAGGCCGGCACGGTCGACGATATCCTCGGCGGTGGTGGCGGCGGTGACGCCGGCGCCGGCGGCGGCGAGGGCGGCGATGCTGGTGCGGGTGGCGACGGTGCAGGCGGCGAAGGCGGTGATGCCGGCGCTGGCGGTGGCGGAGCAGATCCCGATTTCTACAGCGCGCTCTCACAGGAAACCGGCGAGGGTGAGACGGCATCGAACCTCGATTACGTCAAGGCGAAGGGGTTCAAGGATCTCGACGGCCTGGTGAAGGCCTACCGATCTGCGGAGAAGGGGCTGCACGATAGCGGCCGGATTAAGATCCCCGGAGAAGGTGCCAGCGAGGCGGAGGTTGCCGAATACCGGAAGGCGATCGGCGTGCCCGAGAAGCCGACCGACTATGCCGTCCCGGAGTTCAAGGATGCGGCCGGCAACCCGATCGAACTCAACACGGCGATGACCGAGCGGATCACCGTGGCCGCGCACAAGATCGGCGTGCCGAAAGCGGCGCTCGAGCAGCTGCTCGAGGGCGAGATCAAGGCCCAGCTCGAGGAGCATGACGCGCAGGTCGCCGAGTTGACCAAACAGGCGAACGCGCACGTGCAATCGTGGGGCGCGGATCGCGAGGCGAAGATGGCGAGCGTCAACGCGGCGGCGAAGGCCCTCGGGTTGACGAAGCCCGACCTGGCGAACCTGCGCGCGGCGCTTGGCCCGGCGAAGATGCTCGACATGCTGGCGAAGGCCGGGGAAAATTACAACGAAGACACGCTGATCGAGGGCGACCGCAAGAGCTTCGGGATGAAACCCGAGGAGGCGCAGAAGGAACTCGACGCGATGAAGGCCGACAAGTCGATCTCCGACAAGATCGTCGTGCGCGGAACGCCGGAGCATCAGCGCTTCAACCGGCTGCTCGATATCGTCGCCAGCGCCGCCGATCGCGTCGCTGCCAGTTAGGGGATTGACAGAGATTCGCGGCCGATTCATTTTGGTGTCTCCGATGCGCGCGGGGGGTCGCATTTTCGATCCCCCGACATCGAAGTCTCTGGCAAGCCGTGCGATCCGCCGGCCCGGAGCCCAGCTGCGGAGCAGCCGCCGATCGCGGGCGTAAAACGATAGAGCGGCCCGGGTGACCGGCAAGCCCTTCGACTTTTGGCTTCAACACCAAAAACGGAGGGCACCATGGACGTCCCCAACAGTTTTCAGGTCAAGTTTCAGAACCACGTCGAGCTGCAGCTGCAGCAGGAAACCAACCCGATCGAGCAGGCGGTTGTCGTCCAGGACGACAACGGTGCCGAGAAGATCAAGGTCAAGGATATCTTCGGCCCGAAGAAGGCCAAGGAAGCCGAGAACCGCCACGGCCGTACCGACTGGGATGATCCCGAATCGGACGGTGTGTGGCTCGTCAAGCCCAACGAGCTCTACGAAGCGATGCTGATCGACAATGCCGATCAGTTGGCGACCACGATCAGCCTGAACGGCGGCGCGACGATGATCACGGCCGCGACACTCAACCGCGCGCGGCTGCGCCGCATGCTCGAGGGCTTCTACGGTCCGATCATCAGCGGAAAGCTAGGCACCGTCGTCACGCCGCTCGGTACGACCGGCGAAGTGCCGGTGACCGAAGGCGGCGGCGGCAGCGCCGTGCCGATGAACACGAAGAAGCTGCGCGAGGCGAAGGTCTACCTCGGAGAGAACTTCAACTCGAAGTCGCTCAAGCGCTGGATGGTGCTGACCGAGGAGGACAACGACGCCCTGCTCGACGAAGTGCCGGCGACCAGCACGGACTTCCAGAAGGCGTTCGGCGCGTCGGTCGACGAGAACGGCAACCTGATCCGCATGCTCGGGTTCAACTTCATCCACGTCGAGCTCGACGATCCTCTCCTCGAGACGATCCCGGATCTCGCGACCAACGCCAACGGCTATCGCCGCAATCCGTTCTGGGTCCAGGGCGGGCTCGTCGCCAACTACTGGCAACGGCTGCGCAGCGAAGTCGGCAAGGTCGCCGAGCTGCGGTTCTCGCTCGGCACCCTCGGCGGCACCACGCTCGCCGCGACCCGCACCCAGGCCGGCCGCGCCGGCACGGTGCTCAACCTCAAGGCCTGATCCGCCTGGCGGGCGGCGCACCCGCGCCGCCCGTAACACCTTCGGCCGGCCGCCACGGCGCAGGCCAGAGACAAGCGAAAGGAGCCAGCGATGGCAGACCATTACGTCAAGCAGCAGGTGGGCGTCGCCGACGGGACCAAGCAGCCGCCGGACAAGGCGGACGGCCGCGAAGTCGGCGGCAGCGTCCGCCTCACCCTCGGCAGCAAGGTCACCGGTACGGCCTGGGCCAACGGCGACACGATCTACCTCGGCAAGAAGCACGCCGGGCGCAAGATCACTTCGATCAAGCTGTGTGCCGGCGCGAGCCTCGCGACCAGCACGATCGACGTCGGTGTCGGCGGCGATCCCGCCGACGGCGGCACGGTCGAAACCGCCGACAAGTATGTCGATGGCGCGACCCTGACCGTGGTGGACACGCCGACCGAGCTGCCGCTGAAGGCCAGCACGCTCGACGACGAACCGGGCGACGTCGAGCATCTCTACGCGACGATCGGCGTGGCGGACATCGCGGCCGGGACCGAGCTGACCTTCATCATCGAAACCGTCGGCGTCAGCTGACGGTATTCGGCGGGCTGACGGCCGCGCAGCCGTCGGGTCGCAGGGGAGGCGGCGCGCTGCGTCGGGCTGTTCACCGCCTCCCTTTACCCCTCTCGGCCTACCGCTTCGCTACTTGAGGCCAGGGCCGGATCCGAAATGAGGAGGGCCCTATGGCCGAGCAGTTCAAGTACACGGCACGCTACGGAGCGACCGAGCGCGGCGAGATCACGGTCGCCGCGGGCTCGGCCGAGGCGCAGAGCGACACGATCAGCGTCAACATCGACCTGACCACCATGGGCCGCGCGGAAGCGATCCATGTGCTCGACAAGATCCAGGCGAAGATCCTCGCCGAAGACTGGCCGCCCGCGGTCTGATCGCGGCGGGAGGGCCGCATGGCATCCTACGTCGAAATCGCCAATGCAGCCGCGATCGCGGTGGGCACGAGCGCGCGCCTGACGGATCCGACCGACGACACGGTGCTCGGCCGCGCGGTCGCGGCCGTGTGGGACGTCGAGCGCCAGGCGGCGCTGCGCGACGGGGCATGGAATTTCGCCATGCGGCGCGACTCCCTGCCGCGCCTCGCAGCCTCTCCCAAGCACGGCTATACCGCGCAGTACAAGCTGCCGGCCGACTGCCTGCGGCTGATCGAGGTCTACGGCTACGAGCGCGAATGCTATCAGCTCGAGGGCCGCAACGTGCTGGCGAGCATTACCGGGCCGCTCGATATCCGCTACCTCGCCGACGTCGCCGAACCGGCCGAGTTCGACGTCGCCTTCACCAAGGCTTTCAGCCTGCGCATCGCCTGCGCGATCGGCAACCGGATCGCCGGCAGCACCTTCAAGGAAGAGCTCAACTGGGACAAGTACCGCGCGGCGCTGGCGGAAGCGAAGAACAGCGACGCGATGGAGAATCCGCCCATCCGCCAGTACGAAAGCGAGTGGATCACGGCGCGTTTCACCGCCGGGGCGACTGACCTCAACCGGATCGATGGTGGCCGCGGATGGTGGTGAGGCGCCACCTTCTGACGGGCTTCATGGCCGGCGAGCTCGATCCGCACCTCGACGGGCGGGTCGACACGGACCAGTACGCGTTCGGCCTCAAGGCCTGCGAGAACTTCCTCGCGATCAACGAAGGCCCGCTGGTGAAGCGGCAGGGCTTCGAATTCATCCGGCCGTCGGCAGAAACGGCCGCATGGTTGACCGCCTTCCGCCGCTCGATCGACCAGGAATACGTCGTCGAATGGAGCGACCTGGCCGTGCGCTTCTTCACCAACGGCGCGCGGATCGAGACGAGCCCCGGCGTCGCCTATGAAGTGACGACGCCGTATGTTGCGGCCGAAGCGCCCGAGCTGTCGCTGCAGCAGAGCTTCGATCGGCAGTATATCGATCACGGTTCGCATGCCCCGGCGGCGCTTCGGCGTGATTCACCGCTCAATTTCACGTTCGAGACGATCGAGCTGCTCAACGGGCCGTTCCTCGACACGAATTCGGACGAAGCGCGCACGGTGAGTGCCAGCGGTGCCACCGGCGCGATCACGCTGACCGCGAACTCCCCCATCTTCGAAGAGGGCCACGTCGGCGCGCTGTTTCGCCTCGAGGCGATCGACTTCGCGGACATTCCCCAGTGGGAGCCGGGAATGAAAGACGTCGTGGTCGGCGAGAAGGTGCGCAACGGCGGCCGCGTGTACCAGGCCGCCACGGCGGGAACGACGGGCAGCGTCGAGCCGGTGCACAGCGAAGGCAGCTATTACGACGGGCAGCTGACCAACGACCTGATGAACGACAAGGGGCCGTGGGGGGTCAAGTGGACCTATATCCACGATCGCTTCGGCGTCGTGCAGATTACCGGCTTCACCAGCTCGAGCGTCGTCTCGGCGACGGTCAAGCGCCGCCTGCCGGACAGCCTGACGACCGAACCCAGCTACAAGTGGGCGCACCAGGCGTTCTCGGACGCCGAAGGATGGCCGCAGCTGGTGACGCTCTACAAGGGCCGGCTGATCCACTTTAAGGATCTCGACATCATCGGTTCGGTCGCGAGCGATTATGGCGGAGGTCGGGTCAACTTCGATACCCACACGGCCGGCGGCCGGATCGAAGCCGATCTCGGCTTCCGGCGCACGATCGGGCTGGAGGATCCTCCGCTGTGGGTTAGCGGCGATCGCCGGATGCTGGTCGGCACGGCGAGCCGGGAGCTGGCCGTGGGCCCGTTCAACACCGGCAGCGCATTTTCCGGCACCAACATCGAGGCCGAGCCGCAGAGTTTCTACGGGAGCGAGCGCGTGTTTCCGGTGCAGACGGGAACCGAGACGATCTTCGTCGAGCGTGGGGGGCGGCGGTGCCGCGCGGCCGATTACGACTTCGGCCGCGATCGCTACGATGCGCCGGATCTGAACGCCACGAGCCGGCATATCACGCACGGCGGCGTGCTGCAGCTCGCCTATCAGCGAAATCCCTATTCGCTGGTTTTCGGCGTGCGTGCCGACGGGCAGCTGATCGTTCATCCCAAGACGCGCGGCGAGATCAAGGGTTTCGTCCGCTATCGCCTGGGCGGCGGCGCCCGGGTGCTGTCGGCAGTGGCGGTGGTCGGCGCGGACAACAAGACGGACGATCTGTGGGTGCTGGTCGAACGCGAGAACGGCGCCGGCGCGACGGTGCGCGAGATCTGGAAACAGGCGGCGTGGCGCGAGCTCGGCAACGATCCCGCGGAATCGTTCTACGTCGACGGGGGCGTGCGGATCGCCGCGGCTGCGAACGACGGCGAATTCACCGGCCTCGATCATCTCGCCGGGCAAGACGTAGCGGTGTTGGCGAACGGTGTGGTCATACCAGGGCTGAAGGTCTCGGCCGACGGCAAGTTGACGCTCCCGGCGGACGTAGTGCCGGCGTTCGACTACACGGTGATGGTCGGCCTGCCGTACACCGCGACCGCAACGACAATGCGGCCCGAACTGCGCGACGGACAGGGCAGCACGGCGGGACTGCGCCAGCGCCTGGTGAAGGCGGTGACGCGCGTGCTCGAGACGCTCGGCCTGAAAGTCAGCGTCCCCGGCGGCGTTACCGAGGAAGTGATCCTGCGCCGCGACGGCGAGCGCATGGACGAACAGATTCCGCTCTACACAGGCGACACAGACGGCCTTGTCGAGGCCGAGTTCGACCGTGACGGGCGACTGACCTGGACCAGCGACGATCCGATGCCGGCGACGATCACGCTGGGCGTGCTGGGCGTCGACGTGAGCTCGGCCGATGCTTGATCCTTGTCCGCCTACCGCTTCGCTGCATGAGGCGCTTGATATCCGGCACCTGGACCCGATCGACCTCGCGACGATCGAGCGGCAGCAGAGCCAGCGGCTCTGGCTCGGTATTTCCGGCGAGTGCGACTACGCGCAGGCGAGCCATCTGGCCGATCAACCGGTGGCGTGGACCGCGCGCACGCCCGACACCGGGCGCATCCTTGCGTGCTTCGGGATCAACGAGACCTTCCCCGATCGGCAGGGGGTAGCCTGGGCGCTGCTCGGCCGAGATCTCGGCAAGTGGCACCTGCCGCTGACCAGGTTCATTCAGGGCGAGATCCGTGAATGCGGGCTCGAGCGGCTCGAGCTGCTGGCGCGGTGTTGCGACGTCGAGCCGGCGATCGACGCCATGCCCGACGTGACGGGCGAGGAGCTGCGCAAGGCGGCGCTTCTGCCGCGCAACCGCACGCCCGAAGTCCGCTGGGCGATCCTGCTCGGGATGACGCCGGCGCACGTGCTGCGCAAGTTCGGCGGCGCGAGCGAGACGCACATGCTGTTCGAGAGGATCGCCTGATGGCGCAAGCGCTTCCCTTCCTCGCGGTGGCAGGATCGCTCGTCCAGGGCGTCGGCGGCCTGATGGCCGGCGAATCGCGACGCGACGCGGCCTACGCGCAGGCGCAGGAGGAGCGGCGCGCGGCCGCCGCCGATATCCGGCAAGTGCGCGAGGAAGCGCGCAGCGCCATCGGCGAGCAGCTCGCAAGCCAGGTCGGTAACGGTCTCGAGGGCGGCAGCGGCACGGCGCTCGACGCGCTGCGGCAAAGCCAGATCGAGGCGGCGCTCGACGTCATGGAGCTGCGCCGGCAGGGCATCGGCCGCAGCCGCGCGCTCGAACGCGAGGGTGATCTCGCGCGGCGAGAGGGGCGGTTCGCGCTGCTCTCGGGCGTGCTTGGTGCGGGCAGCAAGTATCTCGGCCAGCAATCCGATTGGGCGCAGGCGCGCGACGGCGCCGGGGAGGGGATATAATGCCGCCCGAGACCGGATACGAACGCCGTGTGCGCGTCGGCCCGGCCGCTCCGATGCCATCGGGCAGCCCCGATGCATTCGGCGCCGGCGTCGGCCGTGCGGTCGAGCAGCTCGGCGACACGCTGCATCGGCGAGAGGTCGAGCAGTATACGAGCGAGCGGCGGCTTGCCGAGAATGCCGAGAACGCCAGCGGCCACGTCGGCTTCGCAAGTCTGCGCGAGGGATTGGAGGCCGAGGCGCGCGAAGGGCGCAAGAGCGACGCGCCCGGCCATGCCGAGCGGATGGCGCAGGCCTATGAAGAGCGGTCGCGTGAGCTCCTCGAGGGGATCACGTCCCCCCGCGTTCGCCAGAGCCTCGAAGTTTCAATGGCCAATTGGGGCGCTGCGTTCCGCACGCGAGAGGCGGACTGGGAAGATCTGCGCAAGGGCGAAGTAGCGGTCGAAGGAACGCAGGAAGCGATCGCCGCCGCGGCGAACCGGACGCGCCGCCTCGAAAACGCCGGGGATTACGCGAGCGAGCGGCAGGTGCTGTTCGATATGATCGCCGGCATGGACGCTTCGGATGAAGTGAAGTCCGGGCTCGAGCAGGAAGCCGAACAGACGCTGGCCGTGTCGTTCCTGCAGGGGCGGATCGACGCCGATCCGGTGGCGGCGCGGGCACTGATCGATGCCGGCACATTCGACGACGTGCTCGAGCCGCGGCAAGTGGAAGCGCTGCTGTCGGGCGCCGACGTCGGGATCCGCAAGCTGGAGGTCGCGGCTGCCCGCGAGGTGGCCGAGGCGGAGGCCGCGCTGCTCGAGCAGGTGCAAGTGCTCGAGGAAGCGCATAGCCAGGGCATCCATATCGACGACGCGCAGTTCGAAACCGCGATCGCGGCCGTGCGCGCCGCCGGCGACGAATCGCGCGCGCTCAAGCTCGACGGGATGCGCGCCGACAACCGGTTCGCGGAGATCTACGAAGCGGCGACGCCGTTGGAGCGCCAGAACCGGACGGCCTTTCTTGCCGGCAAGGAGAAGCGCACCGCGAGCGAGGATCGCGAGTATGCCTGGCTGCAGTCGCATGCCGGAGCGCTCGACAGCGCCTTCGAGGCCGATCCGGCGGCCGCGATCGCGCGGACGTCCGGCGCGCCGCCGGTCGACCTGTCGGACCCGCAGACGATCGCCGCACGCACCGAATGGGCGCGGCGGCAGACGCGCGCGACCGGACGCTATGTGCCGCCGCTGACGCGTGCCGAGACGGGTCCGATCCGCGACCTCTACGAACAGCGCAACCTCAAGGGCGCATTCGATACGCTCGACAACTTCGGCGCGGTCGACCGGGTGGCGGTGGCGAAGATGGTCGCGCCAGACGACGTCGTGTTCCAGGAGCTCGCGCCGCTACGGCGCTATTACCGCGATCTGGCGCTCGACGGGCGCGAGGTTCTCAAGGGCAATCCGCGGATGCTCAAGCCCGAGGATCCCGACGTCGAAGAGAACATGCTGATCGTCGACGCGCAGTTCGACCAGGCGACGCGGTTCATGGACGCGGGCCAGCGCAACGCGGTGCGCGATATCGCGCGCAACATCCTCGCCGCGCAGATCTCGCGCGGGGAGATGCCGCTGGCGCACCAGGCGATGCGCGAAGCCTACAAGCGGGCGCTGGGCGCGACCGGCACCGGCGCGGAGGAGCGCGGCGGGATCAAGCGCTGGGGCGGCACGGGCGAGTGGTTCCTCCTGCCCGGAGGCGTGACGGCGAACGGCTTCGTCAACGCGGTCGCGCGGTTCAATAGGGCCAATCCCGACAAGGCGCCGATCAATCCCGATGGGAGCCGGGCGGATCTCGATCGGCTGACGCCGGTGGCAGTCGGCGATGGCTGGTATGAGTTCTTCAGCGGATCCGGCGAAGTGGCGAAGCGGAAGGACGGGCGCACCTATCGCATCCGCGTGCGTGATACGCGATGAGCGAGCATCATCGCTTTCAGCGCAACGCAATCATTGCAGGCGAGAATGCGCCGGCGGCCGACACGCGGCCGGAGCCGTCGCTGTGGGACCAGTTTGCCGCGAGCACGCGGGTCGAGGTCGATCGGGTCGAGGACGTCCAGCTTTTGCGTAAAGCCGAGGCATATCGCCCGGTGATCGAGGCACTGGTCGAGCGGGGTGTCGATCGGCGCGCGCTGCACCACGGGGCGCCCGGCGTGTTCGGGATCGGCCCGCAAACGCTCGGCATGCCCGATTGGGACAAGGTGTGGCGCGAGGCGCAGCGGCTCGGCATCGAAGGCTTGCCGGCGACGCGGGAAGAGTTCGAGCGCGAGGCCTATCGTCGCAACGGCGGCCGCGACGAGGATCAGGCCACACTTGCGCGCGCGCGTGGCGCCACTTCGGTTGTGGCGCAGTTCGCAGGCGGGACTGCGGGGAGCCTCGCCGATCCGATCAATGCCTACACGCTGCTTTTCGGCGGGTGGGGTAAAACGATCGCAGAGCGCGTGCTGACAGAAGCCGCCTTGGGCGCCACGGTCGAGGGCTTACAGGCGCTCGACAACCGCCGGGCCTACGCGCGGATGGGTGAGGAATACGGCGTTGCTGAAGCCGCGCAGGACATTGCGCTCGCCGGCGTCGGCGCTGGCGTCATCCGGGGTGGTGTCGAGATCGCTCCGAAGATCGACAGCGCCGCCTATCGCGCTGCCGCGCCGCTGCGCGATGCGATCGACGGCCGGCTTGTCACCCGCGACGTCGCCCGCGCCCTGGCCGAGGCCAACCCGGCCGGCACGCTGACGCCCAATCAACAGGCCGCGGTGAACGTGCTGACCCGCGCCGAGGAGATCGACGCGGCGAGCCCGTTCGTCGATACCTATGCCGCCCGCGACGCGCACGCGGCGAGGTTGGCGGAAGCCATGGAAGCACTCGATAACGGCCGTATCGTGCCCGTGGAGCGCGAAGCGGCCCGTTTGGCGGCACTCGCCCCCACGCGGCCGGCTGACGTTGCCTCTGCGGCCGTTACAGGCGATTTCGACATGGGGCGCTATCTCGCCCGCAACCGGGTGGCGGAGAGCGGCGGCGACGATACGGCCGCGGCGGCGACGTCGAGCGCCTACGGCCGGTACCAGTTCGTCAAGGATACGTGGGTCGAGTTCTACAAGCGCACGTTCGGCAACACGGGCGAGAGCCGTGCGGCGATCCTCGCCAAGCGCGCCGACGGCGCGGTGCAGGACCGGGTGATGCAGACCTTCACCCAGGCAAACGCAACTGCGCTGCGCGAGGCCGGCGTGCCGGTCAGCGATGGCACGGTCTACCTCGCGCACTTCCTCGGCCTGCGCGACGCGGTCAAAGTGCTGCGCGCGACCGGCGAGACGCCGATCGGATCGCTCGTCTCGCGCGCATCGGTGCGGGCGAACCGCGCCGTGTTCGACGATGTGGTGACGGCGGCCGAGCTGGTGCGCTGGGCAGACCGCAAGATGGGATCGCGCACGGTTGCCGGCGCCGCGCCGAGCCCCGCGGCCGGTGCGCGATCAGCGATCGACGATGCACTCGACGCGGAAGAGATCCTGATCGGCGTGGAGGAAGCGCGGCTTGCCGGCGAGGATTCGCTGCCGGTGCGGTTCGAGCCCGACCCGCCGGAGCTCAAGCGCGACCTGTTCGCCAGCGACACCGAATGGCGGATCGAACAGGCGCGGCTTGCCGCGGAGGCAGTCGGCCGCGACCCGGCGGAAGACCTGCTCTATCGGTTGCGTGTCGCCGTCGCCGATCGCGAGGCTGGGCCTTCGCTCAATCGCGTCGACGAGTTGGCGCGGGAGCTGGGCACCAGTCCGGCGGCGCTGCGGGAAGGGCTCCACCGGCTTGCGGATCTCGGCGAGCTGCGGCGGACGGCGCGGGGGCGCTTCGCCAGGCTGCCGCGCGCCGCGACGGCGCGGGAGCCGGAAGACCTGGTGCGCTTCGTCGCTCGCAATGGCGGCCTCGCCTATGACGGGCTTGACGAAGGCGGCCGCAAGCTCGGCACCAAGGGGCACGATCTACGGAATACCGGGGCGATGGCGCGGTTCGTGCCGGGGGTGGGTCCGCTGTTGCGGCCGAGCGGCCGGTCGCTCGACGAAGCGGCGGAGCTGGCTTGGGAAGCCGGATACTTCGGGTCGCCCGAAACCACGCCGCGGCCGAGCGAGACCGACTTCCTGCAGGCCATGGATCGCGCGACGCGGGGCGAGCGCGTTCTGTCCAGCTTCGACGCGGGCCCCGCTCCGCGAACCGGCGGTCCGAATGGTGGCGAGCTGGCGGCAATCGACGAAGCGGCCGCCGCGACCAGGTGGAACGCAATGCGCGCGCAATGGGACAGCGCCGCGGAGAACCTCGGGCTGCCGCCGCTGCTGATGAGCGAGATCGAGGATATCGTCGCGCGCTATGCCGATGGCGACGGCGCGCTGCCGCCGATCGATCTCGCTGCCATGCCGGAAGATCCGGCGTCGCTTGTGCCCTACCTGCTCGACGTGGTAAGCCGCGAGCTCGACGAGGCGCGCGCCGATGCGTTCTTCGAAGTTGAGGACGAATACTATGATCTCCTCGAAGCCGAGTTCCGCGAGCTTACTGACCGCGAAGGTCGAGCGGGCGGAGAAGGCGGCGAAAGACGAGCGGCTGACGGCCGAGACGCGGGCGCGGAACGCGCGCGCGGCCGAGCTCGGCCGGACGATGCTCAAGACGCTCAACTAACCCCAGCACAACGCGACGCGGCCGAGGCCGCAGGACTCTTTGGCCCGCCGGCGCCCGATGAAGGTGCCGCGCGGGCTTTCGATTCCGATGCCGGCGAAGGCGTGAAAGCGGTCGCCGAGAGCGATTGGCACGATATCCGTGCGCAAGCCGAAGATCCGGCGATCGCCGCGCGTCGGCGGCAGGAAGCGCAGCTGCGCGCCGATGCTCCGCTTCGCGGCGAGAATGCGACCGGCCAGGCGCAAGACGGCGAGATGGGCCTCGGCCTGTTCGATGCAGCCGACCAACCGACCTTCGATCTCGACGACGGCCGCGGGCCGCGCACCGTGGCCGAGATCGAGGCCGAGCTCGCGGCCGAGCGGGCCGGCATCGAGGAGATGCGCAAATGCCTGATGTGAACAGGCGCTCAAGCAGCGCAGCGGTAGCGCGGAAAGGAAGCTGACGATGGCGATCGAGATGACGTTTCACGGGTTTCGGCCGAAAGACGCCGCAGGGTGGGGCACCGGGTATATGCCCGGGCAGGTGAGCGACGCGGTGGTGGTTCTCGATGGCGCGATCTCGCCGGCGATCGCCGACGGTGGCGTCTACCGGATTGCCGCTTTCGGCGGATGCCGCGTTCGGATTGGCGAGGATCCGGCGGATGCCACAGGCGGCGAATACTGGCCCGACGGGCATGTCGAGCTGCGCACGCTCGCCAAGGGCCAGAAGGTCGCTGTGGACGCGGTGATTTAGTGTCGCTGGGCGCGTGCCTTCCCGGCCTCGAGGCCGATGGCAAGATCCCCGCCGAGCAGGCGGCGGAGGCGCGCGCCCTCTATGAGGAGCTGCTCGAGGAGTACGGCCGCACGGGATCGCGCGAAAGCGCCGAGGCGCTGGCTTCCTCGGCCGTGCTCGAGGCGCTCGAGCGGCAAGTGACGCGCAAGGCATTCCTCGCCGGCCGGACGATCAAGACGAGGGCGCGGATCGCGCGGGACCTGCAGGCCTATGGCGGAGGCGACGGCGGCCCGATCGCGCCGAAGGCCGGGCCGGCGCTGATCGATCACGATCCGCGGGCGCGCTATTCGAACGTTGAGGGGCGGCGCAAGGCAATCCTCGGCCAGGCGCACCGGCAAATGGACCAGGTGCTCGCCGAGCATTCGGCCAACCTGCTCGGCCAGGTGCGCAAGCGCGCGCAGCTGACGGACATGGTGCGCGAGCTGTTCGGCGAGAACACGGGCAACCATGCCGCGCGCGAGCTCGCGGAAGCGTGGCGGCGCACGGCCGAGAGCCTGCGGGTCCGGTTCAACCGCGCCGGCGGCGATATCGGATTCCGTGCCGACTGGGGCCTGCCGCAGAGCCACGACTGGCGCAGCGTGCGAAAGGCCGGGTTCGAAGCGTGGCGCGCCGAGATCCTGCCGCGGCTCGATCTCGAGAAGATGGTCGACCAGCGCACCGGGCGGCCGTTCACGCGCGAAAGCCTCGAGGCGGCGCTGGTCGAAGTCTACGACACGATCCGCACGAACGGGTGGTCGAAGCGGACGCCGGGGGCAGCTGCGGGGCGGGCGCTCGCCAACCAGCGCGCCGAGGGCCGGTTCCTCGTGTTCAAGAGCGCCGACGACTGGATGGCCTATGCCGAGCGGTTTGGCAGCGGCACCGCCTACGACACGATGATGGGGCACATGGAGACCATGGCGCGCGATATCGCGGCGCTCGAGGTCTTGGGTCCCAATCCCGCCGCCACGCTGCAATGGGTCAAGGGCACGATCGAGCAGTCGGCCGCGCTCGATCGCAGCCCCGACAGCAAGGCGGTAAAAGCTGCCGAAGCCGCATCCGACGATATCGATGATCTGTGGGACGAATATCGCGGCGCCAATCTCGCGCCGCGCAACGAGAAGATGGCGCTGTTCTTCTCGGGCCTGCGGGCATTCCAGACCGCGACCAAGCTGGGCGGGGCGTATCTCACGGCGGCGTCGGATTTCGCGTTCCAGGACGCGCGGCGCGCCTTCAACGGTCTCGGCCGCGCGAGCGTGCTGCCCGACTATGTCAAGCTGATGAAACCCGGCTCGATCGAGGATCAGAAGCTGGCGGTGCGGCGCGGGCTGATCGCAGAGGAGTGGGCGGGGCGCACGGCCGCGCAGAGCCGCTATCTCATGGAGGAGCTGACGGGCGAGATCCCGCGCCGGCTCGCCAGCGGCGTGCTGCGCCTGTCGCTGCTGTCGCGCCATACCCAGGCGATGCGCTGGGTCTACGGCATGGAAAGCCTGGCGACCTATACCGAACAGGCAGGCAAGAGCTTCGATGCGCTCGAGCCGAAGCTGCGCGGCGCGCTGCAGCGTTACGGCATCGATGCCGGCGACTGGGACAAGCTGCGCACCGCGAAAATGGACGTCGACCGCGGCGTCGAATGGATCAGCCCGCACAACCTCGACGATCAGGAACTGGCGAGCCGGTTCATGGAGATGATCCTCGAGGAAACCGACGTCGCCGTGCCGACGGCCGACCTTGCGACGCGCGCGTTGTTCAACACGAAGCTCGAGCGCGGGACGGTGCTCGGCGAGATCGGCCGCTCGGCGCTGCTGTTCAAGAGCTTCGGCGTGTCCGTCATCCTACGGCAGTCGGCCGAGATCCTCGCCATGCAGCCGGCCCTGGCGGCGCGCTATGCCGGCGGGTTGATCCTCGGGACGACGCTGACCGGCGCACTGGCGTTGCAGCTGAAGGCGATCGCGAGCGGCAAGGATCCGCGCCCGATGAATGATCCGGCGTTCTGGGGCGCGGCGATCCTGCAAGGCGGCGGCTTCGGGATCTTCGGCGACTTCCTCCACAGTGCGCAGAACCGCGCCGGCGGCGGCTTCGCGCAGACGCTGGCGGGGCCCCTGGTCGACGACGCGCAGGGGATCGCCAATCTGCTGACGTCCGACAATCCCGAGCGCGCGATCGTGCGCGAGGCCAAGGGCTTCATCCCCGGCAACAACCTCTGGTACGCGCGCGCCGCCTTCGATCGGATGCTCGCGGACCAGATCTACGAAGCGATCGATCCCAACTACCGCAAGAGCTGGGCCCGCATGGAGCGCTACGCGCGCGAGCAGGGCACCCGCTATTTCTGGCAACCCGGCGACGCGCTGCCCGACCGCGCCCCCGATTTCGGCAACGCACTGGCAGAAGGTCCTGAAGAATGACCGTCCTACCGCTTCGCTACATGAGGACAGGGCAATGACCGTCCCCGCACAGAATCCCTCGGTCGATTATATCGAGGACGGCGTCACCACCGAATTCCCGGTGCCGTTCCGCTACAACAGCCCGCAGTTCATCCGGGCATCGCGCATTGCCCCTGATGGGACCGTCACGACGCTTCTCTATGGAGTGGATTACTCGGTCAGCGTGGGCGTTGGCGACACCGGCGGGACCCTGACCGTGACGGCGCCCGCTGTGGCGGAGACGCTGCTGGCGATTCGCCGGTTTACACCGCGGGTGCAGCCGACCGACTACGAGACGCTCGGCAAGTTCACCGCGCAAAGTCACGAGCAGGCACTCGACCGCTACGCGATGATCGCGCAGGAGCAGGACGACGATATCGGCCGCGCGCCGAAGGTGCCCGAAGGCGAGACGGCGCCGCAGTTCGCGAGCCTTCGCGACCTGCAGGATGGCGATCTGCTCGAATTTCGCGGCGGGAAGCTGCAGAGGTTTGTTAGCGAGCCCTTTGCGGGCAAGTTCTACGCGGGCGATGCCGACGGTAAGCCCGTTCCCGCGAATGGGACGGGCGGCGGCGATGCAAAGCTGCGCGAGGATCTGGCGAACCCGGCCGCGGGCACCAGGCTTTCGCGATACGAAGGCCGCTCGGCCTATCTCAAGATGCACGAAATCGGCATCTCGCCCGACGATTTCCCCGTCGGCGGCGCGCCCACGATGGAATCGATCGAGGAGGCCAAAGCGCAAGTGCTTGCCCGCGAGGGCACCTGGCTGCTGTTCAACCGCCGCGAATACGGGACGACGGGCGTGCTCGACCTGTCGGCCGTGCGCGAGACGGTTTCCCGCGAGGCGACGATCGTGCCTCATCATGACGGGATCGGTGTGCAGTACGTGGCGCCCGTCGGGACCTTGCTCGCCAGGCCGAGGCTCTCGGGACGGTTACGCGTTGCCTGGGACACCTACGACTGGACCAAGGACCGTCTCGCGTTCTACCTGCAGAACATCTATTTCGGGCACTTCGAGCTGGGCTGGTACAACCCGACCCGGGGCCTGCGCTTCCACGGGACCGAGCGCGGCTGCGTCTACAACTCGATCTACCTGGACGAATGCTTCCGCGCGCTGGTCGGCATGTGGTTCTCGAGCGGGAGCGCCGCGGGATGGTCCAACGCGAACCGGATCGTCGGCGGCCGGCTCTATGGCGGCGGCGAAGTGGCAGGCACTCTCTACGAGGCCGAGGCCAGCCATATCTACTTCGACGACAGCGTGTACCGCTCGAACGGTATCGTGCTGTTGCACCAGGCGCTCGAGTGGGTGGGCGCCGGCTTCAAGCTCGCCCGTATGGGAGGCCTGCGTAATCGACTGACCCCGCTCTATGCGGAGATGGATACCGGCGACGACACGTGGATCTCCGATACCGGCGTAGAGAACTCGATCGACTGCAACGGCGTGCCATACATCATCGGCTACGATCCAAATGCGGTCGGCACGGCCCGCCGTGTCGACGCGTCGGGAGCGACGCGCCCGACCATCATTGGCCACCAAGGCTATCGCGATTCCGGTGGTACGGGATCGCAGATCACGCGGGTGCAGACGCCGCTTAGCGCCAACCGGCCCGCGTACAAGGGCATCAACGGCTCGAACGGCTACGGCGTGATGGGCGTTTCCGAAAACGTGACGGGCGGCGGTGTCGCCGGCCAGAACACCAACACGGCCAGTGCCCCCAGCCTGCTCGGCTTGAGGCCGGACGGAAGCGTAGGCGTCGCAATCCCGGCCGCCGGCGAATGGACCGTCTACAACGGTACGAAAAAGGTCCGCTGGTCCGAGGCAGTTCATCCGGTGAGCGGCGCGGTCACCCGCGGCGACCAGGGCTGGTACGCCAGCCCCTCCAGCGGCGGCAAGGCGCAATACATCGTCACTGCCAGCGGGATCGCCGGCAGCACGGCAGTCATCAAAGACGCCAATCCGATCGACGCATAGGAGGATCGAGGAATGGGTATTTTCGCCACCGTGGTCACCCCCTACGAGGAGCAGCCGCGCCGACTGTATTTCCGGCTCAATCACACGGAGACCTCAAACCACGGGGTGGAGTCGATCGCGGTTTTCCGCGGCTACAGTTCCAAGGAAGCGTTCGAAGGGCTGAAGGCCTTCGTCGTCGAAGTGACGGTGACGTTCGAAGCCAACGTTTCCGAGCCGCTCTGGGGGCAGGCCTACGCCGCCTTGAAGGCCCTGCCCGAATTCGCCGACGCGGAGGACGACGTCGCGCCCACGGATCTCACGATGCATCTCGCCGCGCTCTACCCGCCGCCCCCGGAAGACGGGCCGGTGGAGGAGCCATTCGACGAGACGCTGACCCGGCGCGGCGGCACGATGCTGCCGGCGCCCGAAGAAGAGGCGTGAGCCGGAGGCGGTTATGACTCGAGCTGGGGGCGCATCAATGGACAATTTCAGCGCCGGCGAGGTCGGCGGGATCTTCGCTGGTGCGATCGCTCTGCTTGCGGCGGCCGGCAAGGGGCTCGCCTGGCTGCTCAACTGGCAGGGGGAGCGGAGCGACGCGAAGGCGGCGCGGCTGCGCGCGTGGGAGGATTCGCTCGACCGGCGCGAGAGGGAAGCGCGGGCTGCAATGGAGCTGCGCTTCCGCGGTCTCGAGGTCGCGGTCATCAAGCTCCGCCGCCGCACCTGGGCGATGCGCGAGTGCCTGCAGGAAGTGACCACGGAGCTCCGCGTCCATGCGCCTGACAGCGCCGCGGCCGATCGCGCCGAAAGCATGCTGCGGAGTGCCTGGGCCGAGACGCTCGATTTCGATGTGCCCGAGGATCTGGCCGAGCTCGCCCGCATGCTCGACGACGATGAGGGAGAGGGCCGATGAGCAAGATCGACCACGATGCATTCATGCGCGCCTGGCGTGGTGCCCGGCTGACCGACGGGAGCAAGATCGGCCAGAGCGAATACGAGCTCGTCATGGCGGCGATCGATGGCACCTGGTCGCCGCCGGCGGCCGCGGGGCCGGAACCGGTGTGGGTGGCGATCGGGCGGCAGCTGATCGGGCAGCGCGAGATCGTGGGGCCGAAGCATAACAGCTGGATCTCGAAGGGCTGGGCGCGGCTCGGCGCGGGTTGGTTCAACGATGACGAAACACCCTGGTGCGGCTTCTTCGTGGCGCATTGCATCGACGCGGCCGGCCTGCCCTATCCGAAGGGCGGACTGTTCGCGCGGGCGAAGGCCTGGCTTGACTGGGGCAAGACGTCGAAGGCGGTGCTGGGCGCGATCGTCGTGTTTGGCCGGAACGGCGGCGGCCACGTCGGGTTCCTCGTCGGCGAGAGCGCGACCAACTACTACGTGCTCGGCGGCAATCAGTCGAACGCGGTCAATATCATGCCGATCGCCAAGAGCCGCGCGCTCGGCTGCCGCTGGCCGGCGTCGCTGCCGGCGACGAACGTGCCGCTGCCCAAGATGAGCGGCGGCACTGTCTCGAGGAACGAAGCATGAGGCGGCTTCTCCCCTCCGGCGAGTTCTGGCGCGAGCTGTTCCGCCGGCTGCTGTCGCCGACCACGGCGCGATTCATCCTCGCGTTGCTGGCCCTGGGGTTCGCGGCCGGCGGGGCGTTCTTCCTGATGGCGGGCAAGACGACGCCCGATGCGAAAGACGCCGTCGTGTTCGCGCTGGGCCAGCTGTTCGCGCTCGCGACGATCGCCTTCAACTACTACTTCGGCTCGACCGCGCGCGGCGATGAGCGCCCCCTCGAGACCGAAATCACCAACGCGCCGGATAAGCCGGTGCCGGTCGAGGAGGAAGCTGATGTGGACTTGGCTAGCAGGTAAGGGCGCGGCCGGATTTTCGCGCCTGGCATGGATCGTGTTCATCGGCGTGCTGGTCGCGATCGCGATCGTCGTTGCCGACAACGCATTCGAGGACGTGATCGACACCTCGAGAGAAGCCGGTGCGGCCGACGCGGTCGCCGCCGGGCAGGAAACCACGCTCGATCAGATTGGAGATGCGAACGATGCGGGCAATGAGATTCGCAACGATACTGGCGATCGCAAGTATCGCCAGTGCATGCACGACAGCGCACCAGGATACGAAAGCAGCTGCGAGCGATATCGCCCGGTCGAGCCTGTGCCTGGTCGACCGGCCGCTGCCGATCCGGGCGGCGCCGGCGGCGGACCTTGACGATCCGGGCAATCGCTACGACGCGGACGTGAGCACCGAGGAGAAGCTCGAGCACAACGCCCGCTATCACGCGGCCTGCCCTAAGTCGGCAGCGGAATAGGCCGAAATCTGGCCGGGAAGCGGGGCAGGAAGCGCAATGCGGCCTGCCCCGCTGTCTTGGGGCGGCGGCGGCTAGCGTGGCCGCCAGGGCGCGCTGGTGCGGTCGATTGCGAGGTCGCCGGTGTAGCCGACGCAAAGGGAGCGTGCGTCGTCGGGCGCGGCATGTTGCCAGACGTCGTAATCCTCCGGCCGAAGGATGACAGGCATTCGGTCGTGGACCTCGGCCGCAGGCCCGACCGCGTCGGTCATGACCATCGAATAGCAGTCGCCCCACTCGTCGCTGCCGCGCCAGATCCCGGCGCAGGCGAAGATCGGCTGATCGGGCAGGCTTAGCCAGGTGCGGGTCATGGAACCACTGGACCCCTCGGCTTCGGCCCATGCGGTGAGCGGGATCAGGCAACGCCGGCGCTCGAAACTGTCGCGCCACATGCCGTATGGATTCACGAGCTGGTCCGAACGGGCGTTGTTGACGGCGGTGGGCTTAAGCAGCTTGCCGGTCTTTTTGCTGATCTGCTCGCGCGGGAATCCCCACGTCATGGTGCGGAGCCGTCCTTCGGCAATCACCAAACCCGAGTACTTCGGATAGACCTCCTCGGCCGCATTGCCGATCGTGCTCTCGACGCGAAAGAGGCGGGCGATCTCCTCGACCGAGCGGGAGGCGCGATAAAGGTTACAGATGGCGGAGCTCCTTTGAGAACGAATGCGGAACAAACCGCTTGCGCCGACTCGCGTTGATGCTCTCAATATGGCGGCATGAGCACCAAAGTCATCCGGTCGATGAGCGACTTCTCGCGGTTCCGCGTGGACATCGATGTCCGTTGTTACTGCGGACACAAGAACACGCTGCCTTATTGGCCGGTGCTCTGCCGCTTCATCGATAAAGGATGGCCGAAGAACCTGCATTCGGCGCTCGACCACTTCCGCTGCACGAAGTGCGGCAGCTGCGCGCAGTGGATCGGGCCATTGCCACGCTAGATCTCGCCGCGGCTGCCTTGACAGATCGGCCCTTTCGGACGATTGGCGCGGATCCATGTTGGAATTCCAACTTTGAGAATGTTGGAAGGATTGCTCCACGTGGAACATTTAGCGCGGAAAATCAGCGCTTTGCGGGTGTAGCTCAATGGTAGAGCAGCAGCTTCCCAAGCTGACGACGAGGGTTCGATTCCCTTCACCCGCTCCAGCAGGCTGCGCCTGTGGTGCCCGAGCGTTCTGCGGGCATCTGTATGAGCCCTTTTCCGGTACGAAGTCTCGACAGATCGGCGCTCGAGTAGACGAGCGATGTGTTATGACTGCATAATTCCAATGTGCCGATCCCGAGGGGACATGCTGGCCAGCGCGTATAGGCACTGAGGCAAGGGCGAAGGTGCGATGGAAGAACGTGTTCGTATCTTGAGCACTGCTGAGCTGCCGGCGCAGCTCGACATGATCGACCAGCCGATCCTCGATCGGCTCCTGACGCGGAGGCAAGAGGCGGCGCTCACGCGGCGGCTGGTGTTGCTGGCGGCGTTCGCCTCGCTCGGCGGGGGCATCTTCGCGAGCGCTGCGATGCCGGAGCCTGCCATTGCCGCCAGTTCGCTCAGTCCGCTGGTGCCGGACAGTCCACTTGCATGTTGTGCACCGATGGGACCGCGCGGATGACATCGTTTCAGCGGGTGCTCGTGGTTGGACTGGTCGCCTTCGTATCTGCGGTGGCCGGCGTGTTTATCGGCCAGGTGATCGTCGACCAACCGCGGGCGAGCGAAACCGAGCTTCACGCTCAGTTGCACGAACGGCTTGAGCTGACGGCCGAGCAGCAGGCGCGGCTCGAGCAGATCGAGACGGACTTTGCCGCCCGCCACCGAGCGCTCGAGCAGGAAATGCGCGCGGCCAACGTGCGGCTCGCGAAGGCGATACAGGCCGAACACGGCTATGGCCCTGAAGTCACCTCGGCGATCGACCATTCGCATCAGGTGATGGGGGCTTTGCAGAAGGAAACGCTGCAGCACCTCTTTGCCATGCGCGACGTGCTGGACCCGGAGCAGGCGAAAGTGTTCGACGGCATCGTGGTCAAGGCGCTGACCGCCGACGCGCGGTGAACCGCGCATTAGACCAGCTTAGCGACCGGGAACTTGCCGCGCTGGCGAAATCCCACGATCAGTCCGCCTATCGGGAGTTCCTCCGCCGCTACAAGGCGCCGGTCTTCCGGTTGATCCGCAGCACTATCGGCGACGAGGCGGAAGCGCTCGATCTCACCCAGGAAACCTTCGTCGCGGCATTCCAGGCGATCGGCCGCTATGACGGAGTGCGGCCCTTCCGCGTGTGGATCGCGCGGATCGCGCTCAATAAGTGCCGTGACTGGGCGCGCCGGCGCAAGGTGCGCGCCTTCTTCTCCTCGGCCTTGCCGCTCGAAAGCGCGAGTCACGTCGCCGGCGACATCCCCGCTCCCGACCGGAATGCCATCGATGCGGACGAGTTGTCGCGCGTGCGGACGGCGATGGCGGCACTGCCCGCGAAGTTGCGCGAAGCTATCGTGCTGTGCGGCGTGGAGGAGATGTCGCAGCAGGAGGCTGCCGATGCGCTCGGCGTCACCGTCAAGACGGTGGAGACGCGGCTATACCGCGCACGCCAGCGGCTGCGCGCGGTATTGGGCGGGGGGTGAGAGCCGCCCTTCTCAGCCCGTGATGCCGGGCAGGTCGAGCCCTTTCTCGCCCGCGCAGGCGATAGCGACGTCATAGCCGGCGTCGGCGTGGCGCATCACGCCGGTCGCGGGATCGTTCCACAGGACGCGTTTGAGACGTGCGGCGGCTTCGGGGGTGCCGTCAGCGACGATCACCATGCCGGCGTGCTGCGAATAGCCCATGCCGACGCCGCCGCCGTGATGGAGCGAGACCCAGGTCGCACCGCTGGCGGTGTTGAGAAGGGCGTTGAGCAGCGGCCAGTCGCTGACCGCGTCGCTGCCGTCCTTCATCGCCTCTGTTTCGCGGTTGGGCGAGGCGACCGAGCCTGAGTCCAAGTGGTCGCGGCCGATGACGACCGGTGCCTTGAGCTCGCCGTTCGCGACCATCTCGTTGAAGGCGAGACCGAGCCGGTGGCGATCACCCAGTCCGACCCAGCAGATGCGCGCAGGGAGGCCCTGGAAGTGGATCTTCTCGCGCGCCATGTCGAGCCAGTGGTGAAGGTGCGCGTCGTCGGGCAGCAGCTCCTTCACCTTGGCGTCGGTCTTGTAGATATCCTCCGGATCGCCCGACAGCGCGGCCCAGCGGAACGGCCCGATGCCGCGGCAGAAGAGCGGACGGATATAGGCGGGGACGAAGCCGGGAAAGTCGAAGGCGTTCTCGACCCCCTCGTCCTTCGCCATCTGGCGGATGTTGTTGCCGTAGTCGGTCGTCGGCACCCCCGCCGCCTGGAAATCGAGCATCGCGCGGACATGGACCGCCATCGACGCCTTGGCGGCTTTCGCGACGCCCACCGGATCGCTCTCGTGCCTCTCCATCCACTCGGCGACGCTCCAGCCGATCGGCAGGTAGCCGTTCACCGGATCGTGCGCACTCGTCTGGTCGGTCAGGAGGTCGGGACGGATACCGCGGCGGTAGAGCTCGGGGAGCACTTCCGCGGCGTTGCCGAGCAGGCCTACCGACACGGGCTTCTTCTCGGCGCAGCTCTTTTCGATCACCGCCATCGCTTCCTCGATGGTCTGCGCAGCGACGTCGAGGTAGCCGGTGCGCAGGCGCATCTCGATCCGGCTCGGCTGGCATTCGATGGCGAGACACGAGGCGCCTGCCATTACCGCCGCAAGCGGCTGCGCGCCCCCCATGCCGCCGAGCCCGGCAGTGAGCAGCCATTTGCCCGACAGGTCGCCGCCATGGTGCTGGCGCCCCATCTCCACGAAGGTCTCGTAGGTGCCCTGTACGATCCCTTGTGTGCCGATGTAGATCCACGAGCCGGCGGTCATCTGCCCGTACATGGCGAGCCCGCGCCGATCGAGCTCGTTGAAATGCTCCCAGGTCGCCCAGTGCGGCACGAGGTTGCTGTTCGCGATCAGTACGCGCGGCGCGTCGGCATGGGTGCGGAAGACACCGACCGGCTTGCCCGACTGGACGAGCAGGGTCTCGTCGTCCTCGAGCCGCTTCAGCGTCTCGACGATGCGGTCGAAGCTCTCCCAGTCGCGCGCGGCGCGGCCGATGCCGCCATAGACGACCAGCTCCTCGGGCCGCTCGGCGACGTCGGGGTGGAGATTGTTCATCAGCATCCGCAGCGGCGCTTCGGTGAGCCAGCTCTTCGCGTTCAGCTCGGCGCCGGTCGGCGCCTTGATCACGCGGCTGTTGTCGTGTCTCGAAGGAGCGGGGCGGGTCATGGTCGTCCTTTCGCAAAGTCGAGCGCGGCGGCGATCACCTGCCGCAGCGTCGGCAGGATCGCGGGCGCGGGGTCGAGCGGGCTCGGCCAGTTGGTTTCATCAGGGGCGGGCGGTTCGGCCATATAGCCGCGCATCGCGAGCTCCATCTGGATCGCATGGACGCCGGCTTCGGGGCAGCCGTAGTGGCGCGTTGTCCAGCCGCCCTTGAAGCGGCCGTTGACGATATGGCTCTCGCCGCTCGATGCGCAGATCGCGGTTACGGCGGCTTCGAGTTCGCTCGCGCAGGTCGTGCCGCCATTGGTGCCGATGTTGAACTGCGGCAGTTCGCCGTAGAACAGGCGCGGCACACGGCTGCGGATCGAGTGAGCGTCGTAGAGAACGACGCGGCCGTGCAAGGCGCCCAGCCGCTCGATCTCGGCGGTCAGCGCCGCGTGATAGGGTTCGAAGAAGGTTTGCTTGCGTCGCTCGATCTCCGCCGCATCCGGGCCGCCGTCGCGATAGAGCGGGTCGCCGTCGAAGGTCGTGGTCGGACAAAGCTCGGTCGTCGCCTGCCCTGGATAGAGCGAGGCGCCCGACGGGTCGCGGTTCATGTCGATCACGCTGCGCGAGATGCTGGTCGCCACCGTGGTTGCCCCGAGGACGCGCACGAAGGCGTAGAGGTCCTCTACCCACCAGTCGGTGTCGAGCCGCGCACGCCAGGGCGAGACGAAGGTGTCATAGAGCCCGGCCAGTCCGGTGCCGCCGTGCGGAAAGGCGACGACCAGCGGCGCATCGCCGCGATGCACGCTGAGCCAATCCATCAGGCGATCCCCGGCAGCGGCAGCCCCGCCGCCTCGGCCACCGCGCCGCTCCGGACCAGCGCGTTGGCCGCTTCGATGTCGGGGTGGAAATGCCGGTCGTGGTCGAGCATCGGCACTTTCGCGCGCAGCAGGGCGCGCACGGCCTCGAGTGCGTCGGACGAGGTCAGGCTGGCGTGGAAATCGCACCCCTGCGCCGCCGCGAGCAGCTCGATGCCGATCACCGCGCTGGCATTCTCCGCCATCGCGAGAAGCCGCCGCGCGCCATGTGCCGCCATCGACACGTGATCCTCCTGATTGGCCGAAGTGGGGATCGAATCTACACTCGCCGGATAGGCGCGCTGCTTGTTCTCGCTGACCAGCGCCGCGGCGGTCACCTGCGGAATCATGAAGCCCGAGTTGAGCCCGGGCTGCGGCGTCAGGAAGGCGGGCAGGCCCGACAGCGTCGGATCGACGAGCATCGCGATCCGCCGCTCGGCGATCGAGCCGATCTCGCACAGCGCGAGCGCGATCATGTCGGCAGCGAAGGCGACCGGCTCGGCGTGAAAATTGCCGCCCGACAGCGCCTCGTCGGAATCGGGGAAGATCAGCGGATTGTCGGAGACGCCATTGGCCTCGATCTCCAGCGTCGCCGCGGCCTGGCGCAGCAGGTCGAGCGCGGCGCCCATCACCTGCGGCTGGCAGCGCAGGCAGTAAGGGTCCTGCACGCGCGTATCGCCTTCGAGATGGCTGGCGCGGATCGCGGACCCGGCCATCAGGCCGCGCAGCGCGGCCGCGACCTCGATCTGTCCGCGATGCTGCCGCAGCTCGTGAATACGCCGATCGAAAGGAGTGTCGGAGCCTTTCGCCGCTTCTGTGGAGAGCGCGCCGGTAACGAGCGCTGCGGTGAACAGCGTCTCCGCCTCGAATAGCGCGGCGAGCGCATTGGCGGTCGAGAACTGCGTGCCGTTGAGCAGCGCCAGCCCTTCCTTCGCCGCAAGCTCCAGCGGGGCAAGCCCGGCGCGGGCGAGGGCTTCGACGGCAGGCAGGCGCTCGCCCGCCAGTGCGATCTCGCCCACGCCGATCATCGCCGCGGCCATATGCGCGAGCGGCGCGAGATCGCCACTTGCGCCGACCGAGCCCTGCGACGGGATCACCGGCGTCAGCCCCTTCACGAGCATCGTTTCGAGCAGCGTCACCGTCTCGGGCCGCACGCCCGACGCGCCTTGTGCGAGGCTCGCAAGCTTGAGCGCCATCATCAGCCGCACCACCGGCACCGGCGAAGGCGCGCCAGTGCCTGCGGCGTGACTGAGGACGATATTGCGCTGGAGCGCCGCGAGATCGCTGTCGCCGATGCGCACGCTCGCCAGCTTCCCGAAGCCGGTGTTGATGCCGTAGACCGGATCGCCGTGCGCGAGAATGCGCCCCACCGCCGCGGCGCTTTCGGCAATGCGCGGCGCGCAGGCGGAATCGAGCTTGGGGGCGGCGCCGCGATAGATGGCGCGCCAGTCGGCGAGCGAAACCGCGCCGGGGACGAGAATCAGATCGGCCATCGGCCACTCCAGATGCGGGCATGAAGCGGATTGAACCCCATGCGATAGACAAGCTCGGCCGGATGCTCGACGTCCCAGATCGCGAGGTCGCAGCGCTTTCCCGCGTCGAGCGTTCCGACTTCGTGCGAAAGGCCGAGCGCGGTGGCGGCGTGACGCGTCATGCCGAGCAGACATTCCTCGACCGTCAGGCGGAACATCGTCGCCCCCATGTTCATCGCCAGCAGCGGCGAGGTGAGCGGCGAGGTGCCGGGATTGCAGTCGGTCGCGAGAGCGATCTTCACCCCCGCCGCGCGCAAGGCGTCGACCGGCGGCAGGCGGGTCTCGCGCATGAAATAGAACGCACCGGGAAGCAGGGTCGCGACCGTCCCTGCGCGCGCCATCGCAGCGACGCCAGCTTCGTCGAGGTGCTCGAGATGATCGGCGGAGAGCGCGCCGTACTGCGCCGCCAGCGCCGCGCCGTGCTGGTTCGAAAGCTGCTCTGCATGGAGTTTCACTCGCAGGCCCGCGCGGGCTGCAGCGTCGAACACACGGGCTGTCTGCTCGGCCGTGAAGCCGATCCCTTCGCAGAAGGCGTCGACGGCATCGGCAAGGCCCAGGCGCGCGATTTCAGGGATCATCTCATTGGCGACCCGCGCGATATACTCATCCGCATCATCGGCATGTTCGGGCGGCAGCGCGTGAGCTCCCAGGAATGTCGCGGCGACGCGTACCGGGCGCACTTCGCCCAGCCGGCGTGCGGCGCGCAGCATGCGGATTTCGCTGTCGGTATTAAGGCCGTAACCCGACTTGATCTCGACCGTGGTCACGCCCTCGGCGATCATGGCGTCGAGGCGGGGGAGGGCGCTGTCGACGAGCTCGTCCTCGCTGGCGGCGCGGGTCGCCTGCATGGTGGAGACGATACCGCCGCCTGCGCGGGCGATCTCCTCGTACGACGCGCCCGCCAGCCGCATTTCGAATTCGCGCGCGCGGTTTCCGCCGTGAACCAGATGCGTGTGGCAGTCGATCAGGCCCGGCGTGATCCAGCGGCCTTCGCAGTCGATCGTCTCATCGGCTTCGAACGAGGGCGCGTCCTGCTCCGCTCCGGCGTAAACGATCGTGCCATCGCACGAAGCGACGAGGCCGGCCTCCACCAGCCCGAGGCCGGGCCCCGCCATCGTGGCCAGCCGTGCATTGCGCCACAACCTGTCGCATCGCATTGCCCGAGTCTCCTTCGCGGCAATAGATTGCATTGATCGTCCATAATGTATAGACATAATTGACGACTTCGAGAGGCCCGCGAATGAGCCACGACGCACCCCCTGCACGCCGGCACACGATACATTTCGGCCGCGCCCTGCTGCCCGGCGGCTGGGCCGAGAACGTGCGCCTTGCCGTCGAGGATGGGGTTATCGCGGCAGTCGAAGCCGCGGCCGATCCGGCTCCGGCCGACGAGCGCCACGCGATCGGCATCCCCGGCATGCCCAATGTCCACAGCCATGCTTTCCAGCGCGGCATGGCCGGGCTGGCGGAGACACGCGGCGCGGGGGACGACAGCTTCTGGACCTGGCGCGAGATCATGTATCGCTTCGTCGACCGGATCGATGCCGAGGCGCTGCACGCGATTGCCGCACTCGCCTACGTCGAAATGCTGGAAACCGGCTTCGTCCGCGTCGGCGAGTTCCATTATCTCCATCACGACCCGGCCGGAGCACCCTATGCCGACCCCGCGGAGCTGACGCATGGGATCGTCGCGGCTGCCGCCGAGACCGGCATCGCCCTGACGCATCTGCCGGTGTTCTACGCCCGCGGCGGATTTGGTGGCCTTCCCGCGAGCGAGGGACAGCGCCGCTTCGTCCATGATCCCGACAGCTTCGCGCGTCTGCTCGAAGCCGCTCGGGAAGCCGCAGCGGCGCTCCCCGATGCACTCGTCGGCATTGCGCCGCACAGCCTTCGCGCGGTCACCGCGGAAGAGTTGCGGCTGCTGCAGGAAATGGCCGGGTCCGCGCCTGTCCATATCCACATCGCGGAGCAAGTGCGCGAGGTGGACGATTGTCTGGCGTGGAGCGGGCGGCGGCCCGTGGAATGGCTGCTCGACAATGCGGAAGTCGATGCACGTTGGTGCCTCATCCATGCGACGCATATGGATCCGGCGGAGGTGACGGCCCTGGCGGCCACCGGCGCCGTCGCGGGCCTGTGTCCGGTGACCGAGGCCAACCTGGGCGACGGGCTGTTTTCCGCTCCGGCTTTCCTCGCGGCTGGCGGGCGGATCGGTATCGGGTCGGATTCGAACGTGCTGATCGATATGACGGAGGAGCTTCGCTGGCTCGAGTATGGCCAGCGCCTGACCGCGCGCTCGCGCAATGTCATGGCGTCGGGCGCCAATCGGTCGACCGGGCAGACATTGTTCGATGCAGCGTTGGCAGGCGGGGCGCAGGCGCTAGGCGCACCCGCCGGGCTGACTGCCGGGAATGCAGCCGACTTCGTCAGCCTCGACGCGGATCATCCCTCGCTTGCCGATCGGCCCGCCGCGTCGATCCTCGACGGATTCCTGTTTGCCGCCGGCCGTGGTGCTGTCGATTGCGTATGGCGGCGCGGCGACAAGCTCGTCAGCGGCGGCCGGCATGTTGCGCGCGACGCGGTCGCGGCCCGCTACCGCAAGGCGATCGGGGCGCTGATCGCGTGAGCCTGCCACTGCACGAGAAGATCCGCAGCGAGATCGAGGCGGACATCCTGACCGGCGTACGCACACCCGGCTCGCGGCTGCCGACCGAACACGACCTGATGCAGCATTACGGCTGCTCGCGAATGACGGTGAGCAAGGCGCTCTCGGCGCTTGCTGGCGGGGGACTGATCGAACGGCGCAAGCGCGCGGGATCGTTCGTCGCTCGTCCGAAAGTCCATTCGATGATGCTCGACATTCCCGATCTCGAGCTGGAGATCGTGCAGCGGGGCCAGCGCTATCGTTTCGAATTATCCGAGCGGACGATCGTGCCGCCGGGCACGCCGCAAGCGCGCGAGGCCGGGCTGGCGGAAGATGGCGAGCTGCTGATGATTGAGGGCGTCCATTTTGCCGATGACGTGCCGCTCGCCTGCGAGGCGCGGCTGGTGAGCCTCTCGGCGGTGCCGGAGATGGCCGCCCAGCCGTTCAGCGACGATTCGCCGGGCGCATGGCTTCTCAAGCACGTTCCCTGGACCGAGGCGGAGACGCGGATCGCCTCGGTCGCGGCCAACGCCGGCGTGGCCGCGCAGTTGCAGTTGCCAGCCGGAGCGCCCTGCCTCTTCGTCGAGCGGCGCACCTGGCGCGGGGATGAGGGGATCACGCAGGTGCGCCAGCATTTCGTCGGCTCCGCCTACAGCCTCGTCGCCCGTTTCGGCCCGGCCAAGCGCGCGGCGGATTTCTGACTGGCGGTTTGCGCGGTCGCGGTTGAGGGCTGGTCGCCCCGCCTGCGTATGAACGGAAGGATCTGGCACCACCTCACTCCCGGAGTTCCATCCATGACATCGATGACTGCCGTGATGGCGATGACGATCGCCATGCCCGTATTGGCCGAGCGCGCACTGAGCCCGAGGAAATGACGATGACACCGATGATCGACCGCCGATCGCTGCTGCGCGCGGGCGCGGTGGGAGCCGCCGGGCTTGGCTGCTCCGGCCTGTTCCCTGCCTGGGCGCAGACCGGCTCGCGCGGGCTTACCCCGCAGATGCCGACCCTTTCCGGCGAGGACATCCGCCTGACGGCGGGGCACAGCCCCTTCACCGTGGGAGGCCGTACCGGGCACGCCATCACCCTGAACGGCGTGCTGCCGGCCCCGCTCATCCGGCTGCGCGAAGGGCAGAACGTCCGCATCCATGTCGAGAACACGCTCGATGAGGACACGTCGATCCATTGGCACGGCTTGATTCTGCCGTTTCACATGGACGGGGTGCCCGGCATCAGCTTCCCCGGAATCCTTCCCAGGACGACGTTCACCTACGAGTTTCCGATCGTCCAGAACGGCACCTACTGGTACCACAGCCACTCTGGATTGCAGGAACAGAGCGGCCACTATGGGCCGATCGTGATCGACCCCGCCGGCAGCGATCCTGTCGCTTACGATCGCGAGCACGTGATCGTCCTGTCGGACTGGACGTTCATGCATCCGCACGAGCTGTTCGGAAAGCTCAAGCAGCAGGGCGGCTATTTCAATCGCCAGCGGCAGACGTTCGCAGGGCTGGTCGGCGGCGAGGACGATCTGGCGCGTACGATGCCGCTCGAGGAACGGGCGATGTGGGGCAAGATGCGGATGGACCCCACCGACATCGCGGATGTGACCGGCGCCACCTATACCTTTCTCGTCAACGGTCATGGCCCTCGGGAGAATTGGACGGGCCTGTTCCGCCCCGGCGAACGGGTGCGGCTGCGGTTCATCAATGCCTCTGCAATGACGATCTTCAACATCCGGATTCCGGGCCTGCCGATGACGATCGTTAGCGCGGACGGGCAGAACGTGCAGCCGGTGGAGACCGACGAATTCCAGATCTCGGTCGCCGAGACCTCTGACGCGATCGTTACCCCTGCCGAGGACAGGGCTTTCGCGCTCATCGCGGAATCGATCGATCGCTCGGGCTTGGGCCTTGCGACGCTGGCACCGCGTATGGGCATGCAGGCGCCGGCTCCGCCGCTCCGCCCCAAGCCGGTGCTGGGCATGAAGGACATGGGCATGGGCGGAATGAACCACGGGGTAATGTCCGGCATGGATCATGGCGCCGGGTCGATGAGCCACGACATGCGCGACAAGTCGCTCGTTCCGTCCAGTGTCGAGGTCGGGGTCGGGGTCGACATGATCGCGCCGATGCCGGTCGATCGCACCGGCGACAAACCGCTGGGCCTGGAAGACGAGCCCCACCGTGTGCTCACCTATCACGATCTCGCGCCGCTGACGCCGTTTCACGACAAGCGGCAACCGACCCGCAGTGTCGACATCCATCTGACCGGCAACATGGAACGCTTCATGTGGTCGTTCGATGGCAAGAAGCTCAACGAAGGCGGCGAGCCGATCCGCTTCGCGCGGAACGAACGCGTCCGGGTCAACCTCATCAACAACAGCATGATGAGCCATCCGATCCACATTCACGGCCACTTCTTCGAGCTGGTAACCGGAATGCCGCACGGTAACCCGATCAAGCATACGGTGAACGTCATGCCCGGCGGCAAGGCGAGCTTCGATCTCACGGCGGATGCGCCGGGGGACTGGGCGTTCCACTGCCACCTTCTCTACCACATGCACGCCGGTATGATGAACGTGGTCAAGGTCCGGCCGATGGACGACGAAGGAGAGGGTGCGTGAGGCCGCTCCTGATCGCGCTTGGCGCTTCTGCGCTCGTTTTCCCAGGAGCGGCCTTCGCCCAGCACGCCGGCCATTCGCCGCCAGCGGCCAGCCAGGACGCCCATGCCGACCATCGAAGCGAGCCCTCGCCCCCGTCGGCCCCGGCAAGCTCGGGCTGCACGCCGGAGCACGCGGCGATGGGCCATTGCACGATGGCTCCGGCCGCCCCCACGCCCGACCCGCATGCCGGGCACAGGACGCACGAGCAATCGGCCGATCCCCACGTCGGCCACGCCATGCCGGAAGCGGGTAACGCGCCGCCCGTCGCGCCGCCGCCAGCCGAAGCCTTCTCCGGCCCGGAACACGCCGCCGCGACAATCTTCGATCCCGAGCTGTTCGAACGAAAGCGACAGGCGAGGCTGATCGAGGAGCATGGCGGCTACGTCACCGGAACGTTCCTTGCCGACCAGCTCGAATACCGTGCCCGCGACGGAAGCGACGGATACGCGTGGGATGTCCAGGCCTGGTACGGCGGCGACTACGACAAGCTCTGGCTGAAAAGTGAGGGCGAAGGTGCGTTCGGCGAGAGTCCGGAACAGGCCGAAGTCCAGGCGCTCTACAGCCGCGCGATCGATCCCTGGTTCAATCTCCAGGCGGGCCTTCGCCACGACTTCCGGCCCGATCCCGAGCGAACGTACCTGGTGCTCGGCATCGAGGGCCTCGCCCCCCACTGGTTCGAAGTCGGCGGCTCGATGTTCTTCTCGGACAAGGGCGAACTCGCAGCCCGCTTCGAAGCGGAGTACGACCAGCGCATTACGCAGAAGCTCGTCCTTCAACCGTCGGTGGAACTGGAGATCTCGGCGCAGGACGTGCCGGAAATCGGTGTCGGCTCCGGTCTCTCGGCGGCGGAGGTCGGTTTGCGCCTGCGTTACGAATTCGTGCCCGAGTTCGCGCCCTACGTCGGCGTTCAATACGAACGGGCGTTCGGCGACACCGCAGATTTCAGGCGTGCGGACGGAGAAGCCGTGGGCGGCTGGAGCGTGCTGTTCGGCATCCGAAGCTGGTTCTAGGCCGACGGCCCCCGCGAACCGCGACGGTCAATTCGCTGGCGGATCCCGCCACCCGCCGCCGAGCGCCTTGAACAATGCCACCGCGGCCTGCGCACGCTCGCGCCGGGCATCGGTGGCAGCCCGTGCCTGGTTGAGCATCGCGCGGCGGCTTTGCGCCAGCATGAGGCGGTCCGTCTCGCCCGATGCCGCGCGCAGCCTTGCAAGCGCCAGCGCGCTCTCCTGACGCTCCAGTGCGGCGGCCTGGGCGTTCGCCATTGCTTGTGCGGCGGCGAAGCGATTGAGCGCCGTCTCGCTGTCGGCGAGGGCGGTCAACACCGCCTTCTCGTAGACTGCCGCGGCGGCTTCCGCCCGGGCGTCGGCTGCGCGGATGCGGGCGCGGATCGTGCCGCCGGCGAAGATCGGCCAGGACACGCTGGGGCCCACCTGCAGCCGCGTCGCTCCGCCCGTGAACAGGTCGTCCACGCTCCGCGCCTGCTGACCGATGCTGCCCAGCAGGGAGAGGCGGGGAAAGAGGTCTGCGGTCGCGACGCCGATGTCGGCGGTGGCGGCCGCGAGGCGGCGTTCGGCCGCGCGGACATCCGGCCGGCGGGTCAGCAGGTCCGAGCGGATGCCGGCGGCGATGACCTCCGGACCGAGAGGCAGAGGGGCAGGCTGGGAGAGCAGCGGCGCCATATCCTCCGGCTGGGCGCCGACGAGCACCGCGATGCGATAGGCGGCTGCCGTCGCCTGCGCGCGGGCGTTCCCGACTGCTGCCTGGCTCGCCTGCGCCGCCGCGGCCGCGCGGTCGAGCGTGTCGCGCGGGTCCTCGCCCGCCTCGACCCGCAGGCGGGTCAGCCGTTCGGCCTCGGCATCGGTCTCCGCGAGAGTCTGCAGCGTCGCCGCATCCGTCTGGGCGGCGCGCAGATCGAGATAGTTGCGCGCGACTTCGGCGGCGAGCGTCAGCATGACGTCGCGCCGCCCGGCGAGCGCAGCGTCCGCGCGCGCTGCGGCCGCCTCGACCTCGCGCGTGCGGCGGCCCCACAGGTCGATTTCCCAGCTTGCGTCGAAGCCTAGGTCGAACAGCGGGAAATCGCGCTCGAAGCCCGGGATCTGGCCGACCGGCAACTGGCCTTCCTCGCTCAGGACGTTCTCGGTGGCTGAGCCGGTGGCGTTGACGGCGGGCAAGCGCCCGCCCGCCGCCGCGTCGCGGTTGGCGCGTGCTTCGGCGAGGCGCGCGGTCGCTTCGGCGAGATCGGGGCCATCAGCGAAGGCACGCTCGATCAGCGCGGTGAGCTGCGGATCGCCGAACCCGCGCCACCATTCCAGATCGACTTCACCGGGAACGCCGCCTTCGACCCATTCGGGCGCGACCGCAGTCTGCGGCGGCGTGTAATCGGGGCCGACGGTACAACCGGCGAGGAGAAGCGCAGCGAGAGGGAAAATACGAGCGGTCACGGGCATCACTCCATGCGGGCGCGGAACAGCCAGGCCGATGCGGCCAGGGTCGCGCAGGCGATCACGACGAGCGGCCAGAGCTGTTCGAACACCTGCGCGGCAGGCATCGCCTTGAGGAACAGACCCTGGACGAGGATCAGGAAATAGCGTGCCGGATCGGTGTAGGTGACGGTCTGGAGCCAGCCCGGCATGTTGTCGATCGGCGCGGCATAGCCCGACAGCAGGATCAGCGGCACGGTCGCGAGGAACGAGCCGAGGAAGGCCTGCTGCTGGGTCGCGGACGCCGCCGACACCAGCATGCCGACGCCGATTAGCGCGAGCAGATAGATCGCCAGCGCGAGGAAGAAGAGCAGGTATGAGCCGGTGAACGGCACGCCGAACACCAGCGGCGCGATGATCAGATAGAGCGACCCGTTGAACATGCCGACCAGGAACGGCGGCACCATCTTGCCGATCAGAATCTCGTGAACGCGCAAGGGCGAAACCATGAGCTGGTCGAACGTCCCCAGCTCCCGCTCGCGCGCCACGCTCTGCGAGGTGATGGCGATACCCGCCACCGCGACGATGATCGCGACGAGGGAGGGGAGGGTGAACCAGATGTAGTCGAGACTGGGATTGTACCAGTTGGTCACGACCGAGCCGGCCGTGCCGGCCTCCGCCACGCGGCGCGGCAGCAGTTCGGCCCCGTAGCCACCGGCGATGGCGCTGAGATAGCCGGACACGATCTGCGCCGCGTTCGAACGCCGCCCGTCCAGCACCACGCCGATCGTGGCGGGCTCGCCGCGCGTGACCCGGGCATCGAAGTCGGGGTCGAACACGAGCGCGGCGATCACCTCCTGCCCGTCGATCGCCTGCTCCAGCTCGTCGGTGGAGGACAGACGGCGGATGTCGCGGAAATTGGGGCTGCCGGCGACCCGCGCCATGAATTCCGCCGCATGGACGCCGCCGGAACGGTCGAGCACCGCGACGTCGACGTTCCGCACGTCCAGCGTCGTCGCGTAGGAGAAGATGAAGAGTTGCAGCAGCGGCGGGACCACCAGCACGATGCGCGACTTCGGATCGCGCAGCAGCGCCCACATCTCCTTGACGATCATGGCAAGCAGGCGGCGCATCAATCGAGGCTCCGCTTCGTCACCCGGAACGAGAGGAAGAAGAACAGTGCGCCGAAGCCCAGCATGATGGCGATGTTGGGCAGGATCAGGCCCCACAGATCGCCGGCCAGGAACACCGTTTGCAGGGGCGGGATCAGGTAGCGCGCCGGCACGATGTAGGTCAGCGCCTGGATCGGCCAGGGCATCGAGGCGATCTCGTATAGAAAGCCGGAGAGGAGGAAGGTCGGCAGGAAGGCGGTCAGCAATGCGATTTGGCTGGCGACGAACTGGTTCTTGGTCGCTGCCGATATGAACAGACCGAGCCCCAGCGCGGGCATCAGGAAGGCGGCCGCGATGGCCGCGAGCGCCAGCGGCGATCCGCGAAACGGCACACCGAAGACGAACACCGCGATCAGCGTGCACAGCGTCATCGATCCGATGCCGAGCAGGAAGTAGGGTACGACCTTGCTGGCGATGAATTCCGCCATGCGCATGGGCGTCGCCATCATCGCTTCCATCGTCCCGCGTTCCCATTCGCGCGCGACGACCAGCGCGGTCAGCAAGGTGCCGATCATCGTCATGACGATGGCGATCGAGCCGGGAACGAGGAAGTAGCGGCTCTGGAGGCCCGGGTTGTACCAGTAGCGGGGCGACAGGGCGATCGGCGGTGCGGCGGCGCCCCGGCCCGTCTCCGCCGCCATCCATGCCGCCCGCACGCCTTCGCCATAGGCGGCGGCGAAGTTGGCGGTGTTGGGCTGCGACCCGTCGGTCACGATCTGGATCGGCGGCGGCTTGCCCGCGACCATGCCTTCGCCGAAGCCCTGCGGAATGACGATGATGGCGCGCGCGGTCCCGTCGATAAGCGTATCCCGCACCTGGGCCACGCTGTGCGCCGGGATCACCTCGAAATAGTCGGAATGGGCATAGGCGCTGGCGAGGTCGAGCGCCTGCGCCGAGCTGTCCTCCACCACCAGCGCGATCCGCGTGCGGGACGAATCGAGCGACACCGCGTAGCCGAACAGGAACAGCAGGATCAGCGGCAGCAGGAAGGCGATCAGAAAGGTAGAGGGATCGCGCATGATCTGCGCGAATTCCTTGACCGACAGGGCGATCACCCGGCGGCGGTCGAAATGCGCGCTCATGCCGCCGCCTCCAGTTCGCGCGCGCGGTCGCTCTGTTCGATCAGGGCGATGAAGGCGTCTTCCATCGTCGGGTCGGAGGCGCCGGAGAGCTCCGCCGCCTGGGCCTTCAGCGCGTCGGGCGTGCCGCTGGCGATCTGCTCCGCGCGATAGATCAGCGTGACCTCGTCGCAGTATTCGGCCTCGTCCATGAAGTGCGTGGTGACGAGCACGGTCACGCCTTTCTCGACGAGGCCATTGATATGGGTCCAGAATTCGCGCCGCGTCACCGGGTCGACGCCCGATGTCGGCTCGTCGAGAAACAGCACCGGCGGCTCGTGCAGGACCGCGCAGGCGAGCGCGAGGCGTTGCTTGAAGCCGAGCGGGAGCGTGCCGGCGTTGACGTTCATCCGCTCGCCCAGCTCGAAGATCTCGGCCATCGCCTCGATCGCGCGCGCGGCTTCCTCCCGGCCGAGGCCGTAGGCGCCGGCGAAGAAGTCGAGATTCTGGCGCACCGACAGGTCGCCGTAGAGCGAGAACTTCTGCGCCATGTAGCCGAGCGACGCGCGGGCGTCGGCGGCCGCGCGCCGCAGGTCGTTCCCGGCCACGGCGCCCGTCCCTTCGCTGGGCGTGAGCAAGCCGCACAGCATCTTGAAAGTGGTCGACTTGCCCGCACCGTTGGGGCCGAGCAGGCCGAAGATCTGCCCGCGCGGAATCGAGAAGTTCATGTCGCGCGCCGCGGTGAAGTCGCCGAAGCGGCGGGTCAGCCCGTGCGCCTCGATCATCGGCGCGTCGCTGGGCGGGATCTCGCGGTAGCGCTCGGCAAGCGCGCTCGTGCCGCGCGGCCCGCCGCCCAGCCGTTCGATGAAGCCGTCCTCGAAGCGCGGGCTGGCGGGCTCGACGCAGGTGTCAGGCCCTGCGTCGAACATGGCGGCATCGGGAACCTCGCGGCCGCCGCGGATCAGAAGCCGGACCGAGCGGCCCTGGATGGTCCCGTCGATCACCTCCTCGCGGTCGAGCGCCTCAGTCAGGAACCGCCGCCGCCGCGCCTCGAACCCGCTCACCCGGATGACACGATCGGCGACGGGACTGGTCAGGTCGCCCGGCGGGCCTTCGAACAGCAACTTGCCTTCGCTCAGCAGGTAGACGGTGTCGCACTTCTCGGCCTCATCGAGATAAGCGGTCGACCACAGCACGCCGATGCCTTCGCCGGTGAGCTCGCCGACCATGGCCCAGAGCTCGCGGCGCGAGATCGGGTCCACGCCGACGCCCGGCTCGTCGAGCAGGAGCAGCTTTGGCGTCTTCACCAGCGCGCAGGCGAGGCCGAGCTTCTGCTTCATGCCGCCCGAGAGCTTGCCGGCGAGGCGGGCCTGGAACCGCTTGAGATCGGTGAAGTCCAGCAGCCGCTCGAACACCGCCTGCCGCTCGCCGCGCGATAGACCGCGCAGTTCGGCGTAGAGCGTCAGGTTCTCGGCGACCGTCAGATCCTCGTAGAGGCCGAAGCGCTGCGGCATGTAGCCGAGATCGTCGAGCGCAGCGCCGGGCGGCCCGCCGAGCACCGCGATCTCGCCTTCGTCGGCCTTCATCAGCCCGGCGAGGATGCGGATCAGTGTGGTCTTGCCCGCGCCGTCCGGGCCGACCAGTCCCGTGATCCGGCCGGGCGCGACATCGATCGCCACGCCATCGAGCGCCGTCAGGCCTTCGAAGCGCTTGACCACCCCCTTCGCGCTGGCGATGGCCGCGCTCACCGGATCAGTCCTCCGCGGCGGCGGTGGTGGGGATGGTCACCGTCACCGGCTGGCCTTGCCGCAGTGTGTCGTCGGCGTCCTCGACATTGATGCGCAGGCGGTAGACGAGGTCGGTGCGCAGGTCCTCGGTCTCGACCGACTTGGGCGTGAACTCGCTGCGCGGCGAGATGTAGCCGATCGTGCCGCGATAGGCCTTCGGATTGCCGTCCGCCTTGATTGTCACGCGCATGCCCGGTCGCACCCGGCTGAGGTCCGGCTCGCCGACATAGGCGCGGACGCGCAAGGGCCGGTCGATCGACAGCGTGAGCACCGTCTCGCCCGGCTGGACGATCGCGCCGGGTTCGCGTGCGCGGGTGACGACGGTGCCGTCGACCGAGGCGGTCAGGACCCCGTCCCCGCGGTCGACAGATGCGCTCTGGCGCGCCGCGCGGGCCGCGGCGACCTGGGCGCCGGCGGCGCGGATGTCCTCCGCGCGGGCGCCATCCTGTGCGAGCGAGAGCGCCTGGCGTGCCTCGGCCACCTGGGCCCGCGCCTGGTCGCGGGCGGCGACGGTCTGGGCCCACACGGCCGCGCTGATCGCGCCGGGCTCGACGAGCGGTTGGCGCCGTGCGTAGTCGCGTTCGGCGTTGACGAGAGCGGCCTGCGCCGCGGCGAGCTGCGCGCGGGTCTGGGCGATTTCCTGCGGCCTGCTGCCGTTGGTCAGACGAGCCAGTTCGGCCTCGGCTCGGGCGACGTCGGCATCGGCGCGCGCGATCTGCGCATCGAGGCTCGCGGTGTCGAGCGCTGCGAGGCGCTGCCCGCGTTTGACCTTTGCCCCTTCCTCGACCGCGATGCTGTCGATCCGGCCGGGGACGCGGAAGGCCAGATCGACCTCGCGCACGTCGACGTTGCCGTAGAGCGTCAGCGTTTCGTCGCGGTCGCTTCCCAACAGGCCGAACCCGCGGGTTGCGACGGCGACGGCAACGAGGGCGAGAAGCGCTGCAATGGCGATGAGGCGGCGGCGGTTCATGTAGGTTCCTCCCGCAGGATGGCGAGCAGATTGCTGCGCAGACGGGCCCGCAGCAGGGCGGCGACCTCGTCGTCGATCGTCTCCACGCCGATGACGCGGCAGACGGTGGCGCGGCCGGCGCGCAGGATCATCGTCTGGCCGAACATCACGATGGCAGTCGCGCGTGCCTCGCGTTCCGACAGATCGGGCCGGGCGAGGCGCAGCCACTCGACCACTTGTTCGGACATGCGGCGCATCACTCCGCCATAGAGCCGCTCGAAAGCCTCGGTCGGTTCCTGCTGTTCGCGCAGGATGAACCGGGCCCAGGGCGCCGATTCCGCACAGAGCATCATCAGAGCGAAGCTGTCGAAGAGGCCCAGCAGCGCGGCGATGGCGCCTTCGCGCGAACCGTCGGCCAGTTCGTGCATCCGCTCCACCGTCGGCGCCTGCATTTCCGCGATGCGCTGCGCGATATGGTCCGCAGCGGCCAGATAGAGCCCGTGCTTGCTGCCGAAGTGGTAGGTGATCGACGACATCGTGGTTCCGGCAGCTGCAGCGATCGCCCGGGTGCTCGCCCCCTCGAAGCCCTTGCGGCCGAACTGATCGATAGCGGCTTCGAGAATCGAGGGCATGGCCATGAGCCCTTTTCTAGTTCGTTCGAACGAACTAGAAAAGGGCGAACCAGCCCGGGGAGATATTTTCAGGTTGCTTGAAGGAGCTACCGTGCCTGCGCTGCGCGGCGATACTGACGCGGGGTCATGCCGAAGCGCTCGTGGAAACGGGCGCTGAAGTGCGAGGGGCTTGAGAAGCCCAGGCCGTAGGCGATCTCCGACAGCGATGCGCCCGAGGTGGCGATCCGGCGCGCGGCGAGATGGAGGCGGTAGACCCGCGCATAATCGGTGAAGTTCATCCCGAAGACGCGTTTGAAGCGGCGGGAGAAATAGGCGGGCGACAGGTTGCACGAGGCGGCGGCGTTCTCGAGCGAGATCGCGGCGGAGGGATCCCGGCGCAATTGCTCCACCGCGGGCAGCAGTCGCTCGACCTGCGTCGTGTCGTTGTTTGCCTCGCTCCCCGCAACCTCCGGAGCTGCGGCGATCTGGCAGAGCAAGAGCTCGACGATGCGCCCGATCAGCGGATCGAACGGGTCCGTAGCGGCCACGTCGATCAGCCAGTCGCCCAGGACATCGATGCGGCGGCGCGCGGCGGCGTCGGGCATGGCGCAGAAGGGTCGGTTCAGCCGCGACAGCGACGGCTGGTGCGCGAGGCTCTCGACGATGTAGGGGTCGATCTGGATCAGCGCCCAGTCCTTCCGGCCCGGCGCCAGAGCGAAGTCGTGGTGGCGCATGGAAGGCGAGAAGGCCACCGCGCCGTCGCTCAGCGGATGCTGCCGGCCGTCGGCGATGAAGGCGCCCTCCACGCGGCCGAACAGCACCAGTTCGCTGACGTCGTGGAAATGGAGGAACTGCCCCGACGCGGGCGCATCGACCGCCGAGACGACGCGCTCGGCGATCACGCTCGCGCCGAGCGGCAGCTCGACCGGCTCGCAGATAGGGCGGAGAGTCATGAGGGCAACAGGGTGATAGTTTTTCCCGTTGTGCGCAAGGCCCTGCTGATGTTGACGTGATTTCGAGAGGATCAAATGCTCGACATCCAGCGCCGGCGGACGCCGTCATTCTATTTTCTGCTGACGCTTCCTGCCACCGCGATGGGCTTCGCCTTGTCGGTGCAGATCTCGGTGCTGAGCTGGATTCTCGCGACGCAATACGGCCTCGACATTCACGAGATCGGTCTCGTCTGGGCGGCGGGTCCGATGGCGGGCATCATCGGGCAGGTCGCCATCGGGCTGATCAGCGACCGGCTATGGATCTGGAACGGACGGCGGCGGTTCTTCATCATCGTCGGCGGGGTGCTGGCGGCGCTGATGATCCTGGCGCTTCCCGCGATGGGACTGATTTCCACCGCGTTGGGGCTGGAGAGCGTGATGGGCGTGGCGATCGCCGTCGCGCTGGCGCTCGATCTCGCGGTCAACGTTGGCTTCAATCCGACGCGCTCGATCATTGCCGACGTGACCGAAGGCGGTGCCGAGCGCTCGCGCGGCTATAGCTGGATGCAGACGGTGTCGGGCAGTTTCAGCCTGCTCGCCTATGCGATCGGTGCTCTGCTCGGGAACATGGCGCTGATCTATTTCGCGGTGGGGCTCGTCCTGCTTTTCGCCGTCGTTCCCGCCCTGCTGATCGCGGAGCCGCGACCCGATGAGGCAACCGGCGGCCCGGCGGCGTCTGGCGACAAGGTGAGCTTTGCCGGCGTGATGCTGATGCTGTCGCCGCTTTGGGCGATCGCGATCTACGACGTCTACGCCATGGCCGTGCGGTTGGCGGGGACGACGCCTGCCGGATACGGCGCGGAGATCGCCTGCGCGGCGGCGACGGCGCTGCTCATCGGACATGCGCTGCTGTCCCGGTCCGACGGGAGCACGGTGCCCGAGTTCCGCAAGGTTCTCGCCGCGCATTCGCTGAGCTGGATCGGCATCCAGTCGCTCTTCATCTACCTCGTGTCGTTCCTGCAGTACCGCATGCCTTCGCTCGATACGGATGGGCTGGGGCGGACGGCCGCGCTCGCCTTTCTCGCGCTCAACGCCGTGGCGGCGCTGGCGCCGACGCTGCTTCTCGCGCCGCTCGCCCGCAGGTTCCGCCGCGCGCACGTCCACGCCGGCGCACTGGCGCTGATGGCGGCGGCGTTCCTTGCGGCGTGGACGTTCGCGCGCGCAGAACCGCTGCTCTATGCGCTGATGGCCATCGCCGGCGTGGGCTGGGGCGCGATGGTGAGCCTGCCCTTCGCGATCATGTCGGAGCGCGTCGACGGGCGCCGCATGGGCCTGTTCATGGGGCTGTTCAATCTGTCGGTCGTCCTGCCGCAGCTCGTCGCGAGCTTCGGCGTGGGCGCTTTCATGAGCCGGGTCGAGGACAAGGGAGCGCTATTCCTTGTCGGCGCGGTTGCGATCGGCCTCTCCGCGATCGCATGGCTGTTCCTTCACCCGAGGCAGGTCGAGAACGAGGGCAAATCGACACGGTTCGACAGCGGGCCGGTGCCGACCGGCGACATTCCCTCGCCAGCCCTCAAGGACAAATCCGCGATAGTTTATTCACCCGGCAGCAACAGTGTGGCCGGCTGACGAGGCAAGACAGGCAGCTTATCATGACCGGCATGACAAGCGCTCCTTCCGCGGCGGCCCCGGCCGTCCTCTCGCCCGCCGAGCAGCTCGAGCAGAACGGCTTCGTCCGTTTCACCGACGTGCTCGATCCCGTCACCATGGACACCTTGCTGCTGCGCGCCCACGCGACGCTGCTGCGCGAGAAGGAAGCGGCGCGCGAGGCGGTGAAGTCGAACGGTTCACTCATTCACTTGAGCGACAATCCTGAATATGCCGATGTTATCGGATCGCCGAAGATCGCCGAACTGCTCCGCGAAGTCGGCGCGACCGATCCGCGCTGGACCGGCGGCTTCCTTATTTCCAAGCCCGCCGGTGGCCCGCCGCTGTTCTGGCATCAGGACTGGTGGGGCTGGACCGAGCCGGAAAGCTACGATGTCCGCGCGCATCAGCTTTTCGTGATGATCTACCTGACCGATACGACGCCAGAGAACGGCTGCCTGCGCGTCATCCCCGGCACGCACCTGCGCGATCATCCGCTGCACCATCTGGAGACGGCGCATTCCGAAGGGCTGCAAGGCTTCAAGAACCCGGACGCGGTCGATTACGCCGCGCATCCCGACGAAGTGGCGGTGCCGGTGAAAGCCGGCGATGTGCTGATCGGCGATTCCCGCCTGATCCACGGCGCCTATGCCAACCGGACGGACGAGGAGCGCCCGCTGCTCACGCTGTGGTACATGCCGCACTGGAGCAGCATGTCGCCCGGCATGCGCGCCCGCGGGATGGAGAATTACCTCCGCCGCGACGACATCCGCACCAGCGTCGCGCGGCCGCTCACGCCCCTCGACTGGACACCGGTATTGCGCCAGCGGGTCGAGGCGGTGCTGCCGACTTACGAGGACTCCGAACCACCCGTGCCATGGCACCGCACTCCCGACACCAGCCGGTTGATCCCGGCATGAGCGGCCTGACACGCGCCTGGCCGCTCGCCGCCGCTGCCGCCCTGCTCGCGTCCTGCGCAAGCGTCCCCGCGCCCGCGCCGCAAGCATCGGCGGCCCTCGCGCCGTCGGACGAGGTGTTCTACCACGTCTTCAACCGCAGCCTGCGCGACAGCGACGGCGACGGGCACGGCGACCTTCAGGGGATCATCGACAGCCTCGATTACCTGAAGGACCTTGGCGTCACGTCGATCCTGCTGACGCCGCTCTATCCTTCGGCCTTCTATCACAACTATTTCGCGTCCGATTTCGAAGGCATCGATCCCGAATACGGCACGATGGGGGACTACCACCGCCTCGTGGCGGAGGTGCACAAGCGCGGCATGAAGATCTACCTGGATCAGGAGATCCAGTACGTCGCCTACGACCATCCCTGGTACACGCAGTCGCTTGGCAACCCGTCGTCGCCCTACAGCGACTATCTGGTCTGGCACGGGCCGAACAACACCAAGCCCGACGAGGGCCCGTTCGCGATCGTGGTGGCGAAGCACTGGCCGGATCTCGAGACCGGCATCACTACGCTCAACATGAAATCGCCCGAGCTCAAGTCGTACTTCGACCGCTATTTCGTGAGCTGGGTCGATCCCAACGGCGACAGCGATTTCAGCGACGGCGTGGACGGTTTCCGGATCGACCACATGATGGACAACCTCGACGATCGGGGCATGCACACCAACCTGTTCGCCGAGTTCTGGCGGCCGCTGTTCGACAAGGTGCGAGCCGTCAATCCGCAGGTGACTTTCATCGCCGAACAGTCCGACTGGGGCTACGGCGACGATTTCCTGACCCGCGGCGACGCCGATTACGTCTTCGCCTTCCCGCTACGCGAGGCCATCCGCAGCTTCGACAAGGCCAAGGTCGTCGAGGCGATCCGGGGCACGGCCGAGGCGACGCCGCAGGGCAAGCACCAGCTCATCTTCATCGAGAACCACGACATGAACCGGGTCGCCTCCGATCCGGGCATGACGCCCACGCGGCTGCGCACCGCGGCGGCGCTCGGCATCCTGCTGAAAGGCACGCCGCTGCTCTACTACGGCCAGGAGCTGGGCATGCGCGGGGCGCAGGATATGCGTTTCGAAACCGACGAGAAGGATATCGGCATCCGCGAAGCCTTCGAATGGAAGGCCGAGGTCGAGGCGCCGATCCACGCCAACTGGTATCGCGATCCGGCCAAGAGCTATTGGACGGACAAGTATTCCCAGAGCCATGACGGCATTTCGGTCGAGGAGCAGGACGGCGATCCGGACTCGCTGCTCAACTACTACCGGCGCCTGCTCGACTTGCGCGACCAGAATCCGGCGCTGTCACGCGGTTCGCTCACCGTCGTCGAAAGCGCGCCGGAGCTGCTGGTCGTGGAGCGTGCGCTGGACGGCGCACGGTTCCGCCTGGTCTCGAACCTGTCCGACCAGCCGGTGACTTATGGCGGGCCCGGAGCCACGGACCTGCTGGGCGGCACGGGCACGCGGCTGGCGCCCTACGAAACCGCGTTGTTCAGGCTGAACTGAGCCGCCGAGGCGGGCGGCAAGGTCTTGCGCCCTGCCGCCTGCTTCTCAGTCTTCCGTGTCGCCGGGCCCGAGGAGTAAGGCGAGCGGCAGGTGGATACGCTCGCGCCAGGCGCGCTCGTCATGCGCGGCACCGGGGAAGGACTCGGTGCTCCAGTTGCGGCCGCGCTCATAACCTCGGGCGGCGACGACCTCGTCCATCCTGAGCTGATAGGGCTCGTAAAGCGCGTCGATCGTCTCCGAGCCGTAGTCGAACCACAGGCGATGGTTTTCTGGCGCGGGGAGGGTGGTTCGCAGCCAGTCCTCGAAGGTCACGATCACGGCTGCCCACTCCGCCGCGGGGCGCGGCTCGACGGGCCAACTCAGGAACAGCGGCCAGTGCGTCGAGATCATCGCCGCGCCGCCGTAAACTTCGGGATATTCGCTGATCGCGTAGAGCGAGATCAGCCCGCCCATGCTCGATCCGGCGATAAAGGTATCCTCGCGGCCGGTGAGCGTGCGGAAGTTCTCGTCCACCCACGGCTTCAGCTCCTCCACCAGAAAGCGGAGGTAATCGTCCGAAACCGGAGTACCCTGATAGAGCTCCGCCAGTTGCCTTTCGTAAGGCGGCGGCAGCGCGGCGAAGACCTCGGCGGGCATATATTCGAGAAGCCGCTTGGGCGTGTTCCAGACGCCGACGAGATAGCGGGCCGCGCTTGTCCGGCCTCGACGAGCCGCGAAAGCGCTTCGTCCACGCCCCATTCGCCTTTGTCCCCCGCGATGGCGGGGTCGAACAGGTTCTGCCCGTCGTGCATGTAGAGCGCGGGATAGCGCGCGCTCGATCCATCGTAGCCCTCGGGAAGCCAGATCGTGACGCCGCGCGGATCGACATGGGCGGACGGCAAGGCGTCGTAGCGGATCAGGCGGCCCGGACCCGCGCCCTCAGCCGCCGCTACCGCCGGCGTGAAGGCCAGCAGCAGGGCGGTGAGGATGGCGACGAGCTTCATTCCGCGACGAAGCGGATCGCCTGCCCGCCGCCGGAAGCCAGCCGCAAGGTCAGGGCGTCGCCCGCGCCGACCTCGCGCTCCTCGATGACGATATCGTGGCCGTTCGTCTTCCAGTCGGCATCGGGGCCGTCGCGGTAGATCTGCGCGGTATAGGTGTGACCCGGTTCGAGGAAGTCGAGCGTGACCGTCAGCTCGCGCGCCTCCTCGTTGGTGACGGCGCCGAGATACCAGTCCTCGCTGTTCCGGTCCTTGCGGGCGAAGGTCACGTACTCGCCGATCTCGCCGTTGAGCACGCGGCTGTCCGCCCAGTCGACCGGCACGTCCTTGATGAACTGGAACGCCGGCATGTGCTTTTCGTAGTTCTCGGGCAGGTCGGCCGCCATCTGAATCGGGCTGTAGATGACCACGTAGAGCGCGAGCTGCCGGGCGATGGTCGACTGCAGCTTCTGGCCGCGGCCATGCAGGCTGAGAATGCCTGGGGTATAGTCCATCGGCCCCGACAGCATGCGGGTGAAGACCAGCTCGGGCACATGCGCGGGGTCGTTCGGGGGATCGCCCCAGGCGTTGTATTCCATGCCCCGGGCGCCCTCGCGCGAGACCCAGTTGGGATAGGTGCGGCGCAGGCCGGTGTCCTTGATCGGCTCATGCGGATTGATCGTGATGTGCCGCTCGGCCGCTTCCTTCACGACCTTCAGGTGATGGTTCGACATCAACTGGCCATCGTGCCACTCGAAGCGGATCTCGCCGTCCGGGCCGAGCGCCTGGATGCCGCCGGTATCGGCAACATAGCCGGTCTTGATCGCGTCGACGCCGAGCCGCGCATATAGGTCGAGCGCGTCCTGGAGCTGGCTTTCGTAGTTGGCGACGTGGCCGGAGGTTTCGTGGTGGCCGATCAGCCGCACGCCTTTCTCGCGGGCATAGGCGGCCAGTTCCTCGATATCGAAATCGGGATAGGGCTCGGTGAAGCTGAACACCGCGCCGTTGTTGTACCAGTCGCCGTCCCAGCCCTGATTCCAGCCTTCGACGAGAACTCCGCGGAAGCCGTGCTCGGCCGCGAAATCGATGTAGCGCTTGACGTTCTCGGTGTTCGCGCCGTGCTTCGGGCCGGAACCCCAGGTCTCCGTCTCGAGATGCATGCCCCACCAGACGCCGACATACTTGAAGGGCTCGACCCATGAGACGTCGCCGAGCTTGTTCGGCTCGTTGAGGTTGAGGATCAGGTCGGATCCGGCGAGGCCGCCGGCCGTCTCCGAAATCTGGATCGTCCGCCAGGGCGTGTGGAACGGCGCGGTGCGGCTGACCTTCGGGCCGTGGGAGGAGGGGGCGAGCTCGGCGCGGAATCGGCGGCCCTCGACCCTGCGGAGCCACATTCCGGAATAATCCACCAGCGCCGCCTCGTGGAACGAGATGTGCAGCCCGTCCTCGGTGCGGATCGTGATCGGCGTATGCGCCTGCGTCACCTCGTTCAGCGGCGTTTCGTGGTAGAGATATTCGTAGCGGTTCCATTCGCCCGCCGGGATCCACCAGGCCGTGCCGGGATCGGCGATCACGAATTCGGTCAGCTCCTCGGCGATATTGATGGTCCCGAGCGAGACCTGCTCGGGAAATTCGTAGCGGAAGCCGACACCGTCGTCGTAGACGCGAAAGACCACGTCCACGCTGCGCTGGGCGTGCGACCGCTCGGTCAGGCGGACTCGGAGCTCGTTGTAATGGTTGCGGATGAAGCGGCGCTCGCCCCAGGGCTGCTCCCAGGTCTCGTCGAAGCTGCGCGTCCAGGTGCCGCCGAGCTCGAAATAGCGGTCGAGCTTCTTGGCGTCGGTGAAGAGGAACCCGAGGCGCGACGGCTCAATCACGGCTTCACCATTGCGCTCCACCGAGTAAGTGGCGTGGCCTGCGGGGTTGATGTCGATCTCCACGGTCAGCACCTCGCCGGGTGAACTGACCTCGGCCACGACCTCGGCATAGGCGGGCGCGGCGGAAAGGAAGGCGATGAGGGCAATCAGGCGTCCAAACATGGCTCGGCTCCCTGCAAAATCCGGGTTGCAAAATCCGCGCGACGCTGCGCAATTCGGCTTATGAAAATGTTTGTGGCAAAATTTGCATAATGGCCGGACGCAGCACGAGGCTGGAGGATATCGCCAAGCTGGCAGGAGTGTCGATCTCCACCGCCAGCCGGGCTCTCAACGACAGCCCTTCGGTCAATGCGCGCACCAAGCAGCTCATCTGGAAGCTGGCGCGCGAGCATGACTACCCGTTCCGCCGCTACATGCCGGCAGGTCCGATCGGCGCGAACGGCACCATCGCCATCATCATTCCGCGCCCGCAGGGGCGGGAAGGGCAGATCGACGACCCGTTCTTTCTCGAGTTGTTCGCTGGCGTCAGCGATGCCGCCCGCGCTCGCGGCTGCGACGTGCTGGTCAGCCATTTCACGCCGACCAGCTTCGACGATCTTTCGAAGGCGATGAACACCAGCCGGGCCGACGGCGCGGTCTTCCTCGGTCAGAGCACGCTGCACCACTCGCTGAACCGGCTGATGGAGCGCGACGACCGCTTCGTCGTCTGGGGGGCCAAGCTTCCGGACCAACAATACTGCTCCGTCGGGAGCGACAATCTGGTGGGCGGCCGTCGCGCCACGATGCACCTGATCCGCCTGGGTCGCCGGCGCATCATCTTTCTCGGCGACAGCGAGGCGCCGGAGGTCACGCAGCGGCTGCGCGGCTATCTCGAGGCCCTGGATCAGGCCGGGCTGCCGCAGGATCGGGCGCTGATGGTGCCCGCCCATTTCACGGTCGAGTCCTCCGAAGCGACCGTCGATGCGCTGATCAGCCGCGGGCTCGACTTCGACGGCATCGTGGCCGCGAGCGACCTGATCGCGCTCGGCGCGATACGCGCGCTTCAGCGGGCGGGGCGCGACGTTCCGGGCGACGTGTCGGTCGTCGGCTACGACGACGTGCCGTTCGCCCGCTACAGCCGCCCCGCGCTCACCACCGTATCGCAGGACACTGCGCGCGCGGGCCGCCTGCTCGTGTCCAAGCTGCTCGATTCGAGCAGCGTCGGCGACATGCGGTCGGAGCGCATGCCGACCGATCTGATCGTGCGGGAATCCTGCGGCGGCTGACGCGCCGGTCATACCACCCGCTGCGCCACCAAGCCGGAGAGCGGCGGCATCGCTCCATCGGCCTCACCGCCCGTGCGTTCGATGACATGCCAGCCCTCAGGCAAGGTCCATTGCACTGGCTCGTCCGCGAGGTTGAAGACGCACAGCAGGCGCTCGCTGTCGTCGCTGCGCTCGAAGGCGAGCAAGGGACGCGGAACGGCGACCGGACGGAAATCTCCGACCTTCAGGGCTGAGTGGCGTTTGCGGAACGTCACCAGGCGACGCGTAAGGTTGAGGATGGAGTCCGCCCGCGCTTCCTGTCGGTCTACCGCCAGGGGCACGTGCTCCGGATCGACCGGAAGCCACGGCTCGACGGCCGAAAAGCCGGCGTGCAGCGCGTCACCCGTCCAGGGCATGGGGGTGCGGGCGCCGTCGCGGCCCTGCCCGTTCGGCCAGTTGGCAATCGCCTCGGGATCCTGGAGGCGTTCGAAGGGAACCTCGGCCTGGGGCAGGCCCAGTTCCTCGCCCTGATAGAGGAACACGTTCCCGCGCAGCGTCAGCAATAGCAGCAGAAGTAAGCGGGCAAGGGCGTCGCGGTCCCGTGCGGCGAGCCAGCGGGATACGCCGCGGGGAGCGTCGTGGTTGGAGAAGGCCCAGCTCGGCCATCCCTCGCCCTCGTCTCCTGGCCAGAGGCCGATCGTCCGCTCGATCAGTTCCGGCGTCAGGGTCTTCTCGTAGAGGAAGTTGAAGCCGTAAGCGCTGTTCAGCCGACCCGGCCCTTGCGTGAACAGCTTCATCTCCCGGTCCGCCTGCTCGCCGCCGACTTCGGCCACGGTGAACAAGTCGGCGCCGTAGCCGTCGATGACCTTGCGCAGCCGGGTCAGGAACTCGGGGATGTCCGGGTGCGACTGGTTATGGAAATGATGCTGCCGGTCGAAGGGGCGCGCCCGTTCCGGCGCGTTCTCGACCGGCGGATTGTCGGTCAGCGCAGGGTCGTGCATCAGGAAGTTGAGCGCATCGAGCCGGAAGCCATCGACCCCGCGGTCGAGCCAGAAGCGGGCGGTCTGGAGCAGGGCTTCCTGCACCCCCGGATTGTGGACGTTGAGGTCCGGCTGCGACGGCAAGAAATTGTGCAGGTAATACTGGCCGCGGCGTTCGTCCCACGTCCAGCTCGATCCGTGGAAGACCGACTGCCAGTTGTTGGGCGGAGATCCGTCCGCTTTCGCTTCGGCCCAGACGTACCAGTCCGCCTTGGGATTGTCGCGGCTGGACCGGCTCTCCGCGAACCAGGCGTGGTGGTCCGAGGTATGGCAGTAGACCTGATCGACCAGAACCTTGAGGCCGAGTTCGTGCGCGCGGGCGAGCATCCGATCGAAATCCGCGAGAGTCCCGAAGATCGGATCGACGTCGCAATAATCGGCGATGTCGTAGCCGAAGTCCTTCATCGGCGAGGTGAAGAACGGCGACAGCCAGATCGCGTCGACCCCGAGCGAGGCGATGTGATCCAGCCGTTCGGTGATGCCGGGCAGGTCGCCGATCCCGTCGCCGTTCGAATCCGCGAAGCTGCGCGGGTAGATCTGGTAGACCACGGCGCCTTTCCACCAGGGCCTGACCTCCGCCGAGGTCGGCGCCACAGCGTCGAGAATCTGCTGCTGTCCGCCGATCATTGTGCGGCCTCCGACTTGCAAACGAGGTATTCGAGCGGCGCGAGCTCCACGCGATAGCTTCCGGGCGCAGTCGCGGTCGCGGCGCACTGGCCATGCAGCGACGTCCAGGCGAGGGAGCCCGCGTCAACCTGCACCTGCGCGGTGATCGGCTTGGCGCTCGTGTTGAACACGGCCAGCGTCTCGCCCCGCGTGCCGGCGATATGGCGGGAGAAGGCGAAGATGCCCGGTTCGTCGCTATAGGCGCGGATAATCTGGTCGCCGGAACGCAGCGCCGGATCGGAGCCGCGCACTTTCGCCATGCCGGCAATGGCTTCGTAGAGCGGGTGACGCATGTCGAAGTTCGCCTCGGCCGTCGTGGCATCGGTGCCGACGAGGTCGTTGTCGTTATAACTCGCGACCCGGCTCGGGAACATGTCGGCACGCGCGTCCTGATCGCCGCCGTCGCCGACGAAGCCCTGCTCGTCGCCATAATAGATCACCGGCACGCCGCGCGAGAAGAACATCATCGCATGGCCGAGAATCACGCGCTTCAGCATTTCCTCGTCGGTAGCTTCGGGGTGCGCCTCGCGCACGAAGCGGGCGAAACGGCCCATGTCGTGATTGCCGAGGAAAGTCGGCAGGCGCTTCGCCGCATCGGCCCCGCCTTCATAGAGCGCATCCGCAGTAAAGAGCCGAGCGAGGCCGGCCGTCGGCGCGCCTTTCGCCACAACCTCGGTCACGGTCGACTGGAACGCGAAGTCGAGCACGCTTGGAAAGCCGTCGACGCGGGTGAAGCGGGCCAGCGCTCCGGGATCGCCGTCGTAGACTTCGCCGAAGATATGGAAGTTGGGAATGCCGCGCGCCTCGGCTCGCTCCAGCATGGCGGGCACGAAGGCTTGCCAGAATTCCGGATTTACGTGCCGCGCGGTGTCGATGCGGAAGCCGTCGATGCCGAAATCGTCGATCCAGGTGCCGAAGATGTCGATGAAGCCCTGCACGACGTGCGGGTTTTCGGTGAAGAGATCGTCCAGCCCCGCAAAATCGCCGAAGGTCGAGCTCTCGCCGCTGAAGGTCGTGTCGCCGCGGTTGTGGTAATAGATCGGGTCGTTGAGCCAGGCCGGGACCTTCACGTCCTCTTCGCCCTCCGGCACGTAAGGCGTGTAGGCGTGATCGGTGCTGGTCAGCCTGGCGAAATTCTCTTCCGTCTGCTCCTCGACGCCCGAGAAGCCCTGGTTGATCCGCTGGCCTCCGGCATCGCCGCGCGTCGAATAGGGATAGTCCGCGTGGCTGCGATAGGCGCAGTCGTTCTGCGGACATTCCCGGTACTTGATGACGTCGGCGGTGTGATTGGTGATGATGTCGAGGTAGACCTTCATGTCCCGGGCATGGGCCGCATCGACAAACCGCTTCATATCCTCGCGCGTCCCGAAATGCGGGTCGACCTGCGTGAAATCGGTAATCCAGTAGCCGTGGTAGCCCGAGGATTCGTTGCCGGGCGAACCCTGGACCGGCTTGTTCTTGTAGATCGGACCGAGCCAGATGGCCGTCGCGCCGAGCGACTGGATATAGTCCAGCCGCTCCGTCAGCCCGGCGAGATCGCCGCCATGATAGAAGCCCTTGTGAGCCGGGTCGAAGCCGTGGTCGAGCCGCTCGCCGCCGATGCCGCCGCGGTCGTTCGTCTCGTCGCCGTTTGCGAAGCGATCGGGCAGGACGAAGTAGACGACCTCCTCTTCCGGGGGGCGGTCGCGAAAGGACTCGGCTGCTAGCGGTGCCGCGGCGAGCGTGGCCAGTCCGGCGCTGAACATCAGCCTCTGAATCGACCCCATTTTCGCCCTCTCCCTCGTCCGTGCATGTTGCTTAAAGGGAACAGCGCCCCTCTTTTGCAAATGTTTGCAGAGGTGAGGCGGCGCGTCAAGCGTCTCGTTAGATGCTGTGGTTGGTTTCATAATAAATTGATTTTCAAAGATAATATTAACAGTCGCGTTTCCGAGTTTCTGAGGTTGGTAGGGCCAAACGAATTTTGAGCTTGCACTGATGTCATAAATTTGCACTAATTTGTGAAATCGGAAGGCGTGTGAAAAGTGCGCGCGCCCCGGACGCAAAAAAGCTCGACCTGAGGTCGGCAGTGGAGAGACGAGGCAGCCCATTTCTCACCCTTGTGCGCCGGTCCGGCGCCGAATGGCTGCTTGGAGGCAAAGATCGTGCGGGTGGGGTGCCCGGCCGGTATTGGAGGGGTAGATAAAATGACGAATTTCATCGACATGCGGAAGCTGTTGCTGCGCGGCACGGCCATGTTCGCCTTGGCCGCCGCCGGTGCCGCTCCCGCTTTCGCGCAGGACGAAGCCGCCGCCGAACAGCGGGGCGAGCAGGCCGACGCGCAGGCTGCCGACGATGTCATCATCGTCTCCGGCTATCGGGCCGCGCTGGCCGAATCGATCGAGACCAAGCGCGAGATGGACGTCATCGTCGAGTCGATCTCTGCCGAGGATATCGGAAAGCTCCCCGACAACAGCATCGCCGAGGCGATCGCCCGCCTTCCGGGCCTCACCGCGCAGCGCATCGACGGCCGCGCGCAGGCGATCAGTATTCGCGGCCTTGCGCCGGACTTCTCGACCACCCTGCTCAACGGGCGGGAACAGGTCACGACCGGCGACAACCGCGGCATCGAATTCGATCAGTACCCGTCCGAACTGATCGGGCGCGTCGATGTCTACAAGACCCCCCATTCCGGCCTGATCGGACAGGGCCTGTCGGGCACGGTCGACCTGCGCACCATCCGCCCGCTCGAATACGGGCGCCGGGCGCTCAGCGTCAGCGCGCGGGGCGAGAAGGTTTCGCTGGGCGAGTTGAATTCGGGCTCCACCGACACCGGCTATCGTGTCAGCGGGACGTATATCGACCAGTTCGCCAACGACACGATCGGCGTCATGTTGGGCGCCGCCCACATGGTCTCGCCGAGCCAGATCGAGCGTTACAACAGCTGGGGCTATCCGACTGTCAGCGACGGCGGTCCCCTCGTCATCGGGGGCTCCAAGCCCTACGTGCAATCGAACGAGCTCACCCGCACTGGCGCGATCGGCTCGATCGAATTCCAGCCCAGCAGCAACTTCAACACGCGCATCGATGCGTACTACTCGAAGTTCAAGGACGACCAGATCCTGCGCGGGATCGAGCTTCCGCTCCTCTGGGGCGGCCTCGCGCTGCAGCCGGGCTATACGGTCGAGGACGGCCTGGTCACCGAAGGCACCTTCGCCGGCGTCAAGGGCCTCGTCCGCAACGATGCGAACACGCGCGACTCCGATCTATATTCGTTCGGCTGGAATGCGGAATACGAAACCGGACGCTGGACGCTGGTGGGCGATGTCAGCTACTCGCGCGTCGACCGCACGGATACGATCCTCGAAACGTATTCCGGTACATCGCGCGGCGCAGGTAGCGGTCCCTACGACACCATCGGCTTCACGTTCGACCCCGAGGGCTTCTACCGCTTCGATACCGATCTCGACTACAGCGATCCCGGCCTGATCCAGCTCACCAGCCCGCAAGGCTGGGGCGCCGACATCGTCCCCGGCGGCCAGGACGGCTACCTCAACATGCCGAGCATCAAGGACGAGATCACCGCCTTCCGCGGCAGCGCCAATTACGCGCTCGGCGGCGGCATCGACAGCATCGAGGTCGGCGCCAACTTCACGATGCGCTCCAAGAGCTACACGCCGGACGAGTTCTTCCTGAGCCTCGCGGCCAACGTTGCCGATCCGGATCACAACACCAGCGTTCCCATTCCGCAGGACGCGCTGCTCGATCCGACCGAGCTCGCCTATCTCGGCATTCCGGGAATGGTCGCCTACGATCCGATCAAGCTGATCGACAGCGGCATCTACGACCTCATCCGCAACACCAACAACGACGTCGGCGTCAAAGGCTGGTCCGTCAACGAGGACGTGCTGACGGGCTGGGTGAAGGCGAACATCGACCAGCCGGTCGGCGATAACGGCTCGCTTACCGGCAACATCGGGCTGCAGGTCGTCTACACCGATCAGAGCTCGGAGGGCTTCGCGAACGGCAACATCGCGGTGAACGAGGGCTCGAAGTACACCGAACTCCTGCCGAGCATGAACCTCTCGTTCCGATTCGACGATTCGAACGTGCTCCGCTTCGGCCTGGCGCGCACACTCGCACGGCCGCGGATGGAGCAGATGAAGGCCTCGTTCAACTTCGGCACGACGGACGCGTTCTACAACTCGACCGACCCGACCAATTCATTCTTCAGCGGCGACGGCGGCAACCCGAACGCACGGCCGTGGATCGCGGATTCGGTCGATATCTCGTACGAACACTATTTCAGCCCGGAGGCCTATGTCGCCGTGGCGGGGTTCTACAAGTACCTCGAGACCTACATCTACAATCAGAACATCCTCTACGACTTCACCGGCTTCGATTACACGCCGCCGCCGGGTGAAGGGCCGGAGCCGGGGACCTTCCTCGGCCGTGTGAATGCGCCGGCCAATGGCTCGGGCGGCACGATCTACGGGCTCGAGCTTTCCGGGACCCTGCCGTTCACCCTGTTCACCGGGGCACTCGAAGGCTTCGGGGTGGTGGGCAGCTATTCCTATACGGAAAGCAGCATCCAGCCGGACCCGAACAACCCGTCGCAGCCGCTGCCGGGCCTGTCGAAGCACGTGGCGAACGGAACGGTCTATTTCGAGAAGAGCGGCTTCTCCGCACGCGCGAGCGTTCGGCACCGTTCCAAGTTCCTGGCCGAAGTGGTCGGTTTCGGCGTGTCGCGCGTGAACCGCACGGCCAAGGGCGAAACGATCATCGATGCCCAGATCGGCTACGAGTTCCAGGACGGGCCGTTGGAAGGTCTCGGCATTCTGCTGCAGGGCCAGAACCTGACGGACGAGCCGTTCATCACGTACGAGAACGGCGATCTGCGCCGGGTCATCGACTATCAACGCTACGGCCGTCGCTACCTGCTCGGCCTGAGCTACAAGTTCTGATCGTGGCACCGGCTGCGATCTGAAGCGACTAACCGGAAAGAGCGGTGCGAGAGCGCCGCTCTTTTCCTATGGATTGTCCGATCCGGAATGCCGGACGGTTTTGAGGAGGCATGGATGGACAAGCCGAAGCTCGGCTTCTGGCAGCTCTGGAATATTTCGTTCGGCTTCTTCGGAATCCAGATCGGCTTTGCGCTGCAGGGCGCCAATGTCAGCCGGATATTCCAGACCCTTGGCGCCTCGATCGACGACTTGCCGATCCTGTGGATCGCAGGGCCGGTCACCGGTCTCCTCGTTCAGCCCGTCGTCGGCTATCTGAGCGACCGGACATGGACCCGGCTCGGCCGCCGCCGGCCCTACTTCCTGGCGGGCGCGATCCTTAGCACGGCGGCGCTTTTCTGGTTTCCGCATGCAGGCGCCCTGTGGGTCGCGGCGGGGCTTCTGTGGCTGCTCGACGCCTCGATCAATATCTCGATGGAGCCGTTCCGGGCCTTCGTCGGCGACATGCTCGGGCGTGCGCAGCGCACCGCCGGCTATGCCTTCCAGACCGTGTTCATCGGGGCCGGCGCCGTCGTCGCCTCGGTCGCGCCGATCGTCATCACGCAATATCTCGGCGTCGCCAACACGGCGCCCGAAGGAGTGATCCCGCCCTCGGTTCGCTACGCTTTCTACGCCGGCGGCGCGGCCCTCTTCCTCGCCGTCCTCTGGACGGTGGTTTCGACCAAGGAATATTCCCCCGACGAGCTGGAGCGTCAGGGCGGCTACCAGCGCATCAGCGGCCCTGTGGGGCATGACGATCTCACCGTGCCGAAGGGCGGGGTATGGTGGCTACTGGCCGGCGTTCTGGTCTTCGCACTGGTGTCCTTGTTCGATCTCGACAATCCGCTCTACATTCTCGGCGGCGGCTTCGCCGCGTTCGGCCTGGCACAGATCGTCAGCGCGGCCCGGGTCAAACGGCGCGCGAGGGTAGGGGCGCTGTCGGAGATCCTGAGCGATCTTCACTCGATGTCGCCGGTGATGAAGCGGTTGGCGGTGGTTCAGTTCTTCTCCTGGTTCGCGCTCTTCATCATGTGGATCTACGCGACGCCCGTGGTGACGCAGCACCAGTTCGGCGCCTCCGACCCGACCAGCCAGGCTTACAACGATGGTGCCGACTGGGTGGGCGTGCTTTTCGCGGTCTACAACGGCGTTGCTGCCCTCTACGCATTCGTGCTGCCCTGGATCGCCGCGCGCGTCGGGCGGCCCGCGACGCACATGGTGAATCTCGCGGCCGGAGCGGCGGGCTATCTCTCGTTCCTGTTCATCAGCGACCCGGACCTGCTGATCGTCTCTATGATCGGCGTTGGCATCGCCTGGGCATCGATCCTCACCATGCCCTACGCGATCCTGTGCGATGCGCTGCCGCAGAACAAGCTCGGCATCTACATGGGACTGTTCAACATCTTCATCGTGCTGCCGCAGCTCCTCGTCTCGACCGTGATGGGCAGTATTTCGAGCACGTTCTTCCCCGGCGCGCCCGTCTGGTCGATGCCGATCGCCGCCGCGTTCATGCTGGCCGCGGCCGTCGTTGCCGCCGGTCTGCCGCGGCACACGGAACCCCATGGCGGCGGATCGGCCTAGGACCGTTCCGCCAGTTCGGCCGATGACAGTTTTCCGCCGCCATCGCGACAGGGTGCGTGACTGACGTCGGGCGTCGCGGCCGCTAGTCTTCGCCGATGTCGACGTCGCCACCGCCTTCGCCGCGCACGGCCCTCGCCGCGATTGCGGACGGGGCGGGCGCGTTCGTCATAGAACCGGTCGAAGTTCGCGCACCGGCGGAGGACGAGGTGCGCGTGCGGCTGAAGGCGGCCGGCGTCTGCCATACCGATCATGCGTCGCTGCATTGGCCCGGCCCGCTGGTCATGGGCCATGAAGGCGCGGGCGTGATCGAGGCGGTTGGCGACGCCGTCACGGGCTTCGTGGTTGGCCAGCCGGTCCTGCTCAACTGGGCGATACCCTGCGGGCGCTGTGCGCAATGCGCCCGCGGCAATGCTCCGCTCTGCGAACGGACGCTGGCGCGGGACGTATCGCTGGGGACGAGTGCGGCCGGCCTTGGCCACACCCTCTGGAACCGGCGCGCGATCGAGCGCTCGTTCAATCTCGGCACGTTCGCCGAGTACGCGCTCGTCCGCCCCGAGGCACTGACCCCGCTTCCTTCCGAGCTGCCTCTGGCGCAGGCCTGCATTCTCGGCTGCGGCGTGATGACGGGCGTGGGATCGGCAATCAACATTGCCGAAGTGCAGCCGGGGGAGAGCGTCGCCGTGCTGGGATGCGGCGGCGTCGGTCTCAGTGTGATTCAGGGTGCGCGCCTGGCCGGCGCCGGGCGGATCATCGCGGTCGATCTCCATCCGGCGAAGCTCGACCGTGCGCGGGAGCTCGGCGCCACCGACTGCCTCCTCGCCTCGCGCGACGACGCCGGCCACCGGGCGCTGATTGAGGCCGTGATTGCCATGACCGGAGAGCGCGGCGCCGATCACGCTTTCGAGGCGACCGGGCAGGCCGCGCTTTCCTTCCTGCCGCTGCGCTTGGCGCGCGATGGCGGCAACGCGCTGCAACTCAGCGGCTCGCACGGAGAGGTTACGGTTCCTATGCCGTGGTTCCAGTGGAACAAGCGCTATCTCACGCCGCTCTACGGCGGCTGCGTTCCGGACCGGGACTTCCCCCGCCTGATCGACTGGGCATTGTCCGGAGCGCTCGAGCTCGCATCGATGGTTGATGCCACCTATCGCCTGCACGAGCTGGGAGCGGCGCTGGAGGATATGCTCGCCGGCCGAACCACGAAGGGAGTCGTGCTGCTTGACTGACCGGCCGACTTTCCGAACGATCGAGTGTTCTGATCCCGCGCTGACGGAGCCGGGCTTCACCTTCATGACCGTCTCCAGCCCGGCGCTCGGGCACCGCGCGGATGTCACGCTCTATGCGCCGCCCGGTGCGGAGGGCGCCGCGGACTTGCCGATCGTTCTCCTCCTCCACGGCGTCTACGGCTCCCATTGGGCATGGGCGTTCAAGGGGGCGGCGCATCGAACCCTGGCCGAGCTGGTCGCCTCAGAAGCCGTACCTCCGATGGTACTCGCCATGCCCTCCGACGGATTGTGGCGCGACGGATCGGGCTATGTCCCGCACCGCGACCGGGACTTCGAGCGCTGGATAGTGGACGAGGTCCCGCTGGCCGCCCGATTGGCGGTGCCCGCCTCCAGCGAACACTCGCCGCTGCTGATCGCGGGGCTCAGCATGGGCGGCTTCGCGGCGCTTCGCCTTCTCGGTAAGTATCCCGAACGCTTCCGAGCCGCGTCAGCGCACTCGGCCATCATAGAGGCGAGCCAGCTCGACACGCTCATAGCGCCCGGATCGCGCCGGGATTGGAGCACGAATGCTGCCGACACGAGTGTCCTAGCCGCCCTTCGCAGCGCATCGGCACCGCTGCCGCCGTTCCGCTTCGACTGCGGGCGGGACGACGATCTCCTCCCGGCAAACCGAGCCCTGCACACGGCCCTTGCCGCAGCGGGCGTCGCCCACGACTACGCCGAGCATGAAGGCGGCCACGACTGGCCCTACTGGCGCCGCCATCTGACGGACACGCTGCTGTTCTTCGGCGAGGTCCTTCGGGGATCGAACGCCTGACGCAGCTCGCGCCGGAGCTTCGAACACGAAGGGCGCTCGCCCGCACGGAAGGCGCACAGGTCGCATGCGCGCGCCGCAGGATAGCAGTGGTCGAAGACGAAGATGTAGGCGCTCTGCCCCGCGGCTGCCTCCCTTGCGGACGATGCGTCCCGTCGCTCAGCCACGGGCGATCGCCAGCATCGACTGGTCTATCCGGCCGGATGGATAGAGCCTGAGGAGCGCCACCGCCAGACCGCCGTGCGAGGCCTTCGTTGCTTTGCGGCACGGGAGGCGCGTCCGGCGCACGAGAACGCCTTTGCAATTGCCCGGCTGCTCCGCGATCGCGCGGCGATGGCTGACGAGATCGCCTCCCCCTGCCGTAACGTCTGCCGCGTCTCCGCAGCAGGTGACCTGTGCGAAGGGTGTGGGCGAACGCTTGAGGAGATCGGCCGCTGGGCGGCGGCAAGCGACGCGGAAAAGAGGCGAATCGTCGCGGCCGCGCGCGAGCGACTTACGGGGTTGGGTCGACCGGGGCCCCGGGGACGGCCGGGCGAGGGCGGAACGTGATATCGAGCGGGGTCAGGTGCCCGTCCTTGCGCACGCGGATACGGACGATGCCCTGCAGCTTGGGATCCGCGAGCTGACGCTGAAGCGTAGCCGCGCGTTCCTGCGAGACATAGAGGCGGCCGCTTGCCAGTCCGCCTTCGGGGTCGTTCCAGCCGCCGCTCGCCCGGACGGGGTGCTCGCAGGGCTTGCCGCCGGGCAGATGCGCGCGCGCCAGATTGGGGGCTTGCCCCTCGAGACACAGCATCGGCTCGCTCGTGAGGTCGGCCGACCCGCCTTCAAGACCCGGCCAATCGTAGGTGTAGATCACGTAGTGGCCGCGCAGCAGGTCGCGCGGGTCGTAGCCACCGATCGGTACGAGCCATTCAGTGCCCTGCTGTGCCGTTCGGTGCGTCGTTGCCCAGCTCGCGGCGAGGCCGGCGAGCGGGAGCGCCAGGGTCAGGACCAGAGCGAGGCGGCGGTTCATGGCGCGCTTTCCTCAGGTGGAGCGAGCCGGCGCGAGACGCGTACCGCGATCCACGCCACGGCGAGGATCAGCAGCCCGGCAACGATCAGCCCAGCACCGCTGGTCAGCAGATCGCTTGCAAGCTCGAAGCTGAGGATCACCAGCCGCACCGCGATCACGGCGACGGCGAGCTGGAAGATCCGCCGCCATCCCGCGTGGAGTGCCGCAAGCGCGACGCCGACCCACAGCACCATGAACAGGATTGCGCCGCCCAGCATGCTCCCGTCGACAAGATGGGCGGCGAGCAGCACGAGCGCTGCCCCGCCGATGACGCAAGCCGCGGCGCGTCCCGAGGTGCTGCGCCTGGCGGCGAAAACCAGAGCCGCTGCACCGAGGCCGATGGCGGCCTGCACGATCTGCGTCGCGAACGCGAGGAAGCGCTCGGTGTCGCGGTCGAAGTCGTCGAGACCGCTGGCGGCTGCGATCAGCGAGGCGCAGCCCAGCGCATAGGCGAAGCCGAGCTGTTCGAGGCGGCGCCAGAAATCGATCCGCGTGCTGCGCCCGCGCATCCAGGCGCCCAGCGGTGCGAGCAGCACGGGCAGTGCGGTCGCAAGGCCCATGACGAGCGCGGGGCGTTCCCCCCGGTCGAAACCGAACAGCGGCCGCGTCGGGTCCGCAAAATCCCAGCAGGCGTAGGCGAGCACGACGGCGAGCAGGGCTGCGGTAAGCCAGCTCGCTCCGCGCAGCAGGATCACCGGCGCGAACAGCGCCAGCCACAGGGCAAGCGGCTGCCACAGCGGCGAGCTCGTCTGATAGACCTGGCCCAGATGCCCGAAGAAGGTGAGCCCGAGCGCGGCAAACACGAACAGCAGCGCCTCATGTGCCCAGGGCCGCTGCGACAGCAGCCCCTCGCCTCGCCACCAGAGCGCGGCGGCAAGCACCGCCAGTAGCGCGAAATGGACCGCGAGCCGCACCGTTCCCGGTATCGCCTCCCAGTTGGCGGCCACGACCGAGACGAGACCGAGCCCGATCGCCAGCGCGCCGATCCCAACCACGGCCCACAGCGCGAGGGGCCGCGAATGCTCCGCTTCGTAGGCGCGGATCGACGCTGTCGTTCCGGCGTCGATCAGCCCGGCCTCTTGCCAGGCGGTGAGTTTGCGTTCGATCATTCGGAAGCGACGCTACTTCCCGCTCAGATGTCCGGCAAGCGTTGTTCGGCGAAACCCCAGCCGGCCAGTGCCTTCGATTGCGCCCGCTTGTGGAGCGCCTTCGCATCGGAGATCGAGAACGGCTGCGCATTCGCGAAGTCGTCCAGCTCCTTCCAGGAGATCGGCACGGCCACTGGCGCGCCTTTGCGCGCGCGGGCGGAGTAGGGGACCACCGCCGTGCTGCCGCGCTGGTTGCGCAGATAGTCGATGAAGATCTTCCCCTTGCGCTTGGCCTTGCTCATCGTGGCGACGAAGCGGTCGGGCTCGGCCATGCTCAGCGCTTCGGCAAAGCGCTTGGAGAAGTCCTTGTGCTCCTCCCACGAATGGCCGGGGGTGAGGGGGACCACGACGTGCACGCCCTTGCCGCCCGAAAGCATCGCGAAGCTGGTGAGGCCGAGATCGGCGAGCTTCTTGCGAATGTCCTTCGCGGCCTGTTTGACGTTGCCGAAATCGAGCCCTTCATCGGGGTCGAGATCGAACACCATCCGGTCAGGGTCCTCCACCTCGGTGCTGCGGGCGCCCCAGCCGTGGAATTCGATCGTGCCCATCTGCACGCAGGCGAGCAGGCCCGCGGCGTCCTCGACGTATAGATAGTCTTCGGTACCGCCCTTCTTCTCGGTGATCGGGACGTGATGGACGTGCTCCCCGAACGATCCGGAATCGTGCTTCTGGAAAAAGCACTTTCGCGCCCGTCCCTGGGGACAGCGTACGAGGCTGACCGGGCGAAGTGCGGCGAAGGGAAGCATCAGCGGCGCGATGCTGGCGTAGTAGTCGGCGAGATCGCCCTTGGTCTGGCCGCTGTCGGGAAAGATCACGCGGCTGCGGTTGGAGATCTTCACCGCGTCCGCCACTTCATCCCGAGGCGCCTCATCCGGCTCTTCCGGCGTCACATCCTCGGCGGGCTTGTCGCTTCTCAGGCCGATGAAGCTCGCGTGGCGCACGTTCCCTTCGGCGGTGAACTCGGCGAAGGCGATCTCCGCGACCAGTTTGGGCGCGAGCCAGGTGACCCCGCGCGCTGCCACCCTGTCGACCTCGGCGGGGGCCTTCTTGCGCTCCAGTTGCGCCATTTTCCGCGCCAGGTCAGCCAGCGTGTCCTGGTTGAAGCCGGTGCCGACATTGCCTTTGTAGACGAGTTCGCCGTTCTCGTGCTGCGCTAGCAGGAGCGAGGAGAACGGCCGCGCCTTGGCGCTCGACTTCTTCCACCCGATGATCACGAATTCCTGCCGCAGCGTGCACTTGACCTTGACCCAGCTGCGCGTGCGCGTCCCGCGATAGGGCGAGTCCACCGCCTTGGAGATGATCCCCTCCTGCTTCGCCTGGCACATCGCGCGGTAGAGCTTCTCGCCCGCGCCGATCACGTGGTCGGCGACGTGGATCGGTGGCTCGGCGTTCTTGAGCAGCGCCTCGAGCCGTTCCTTGCGCTCGATGTTTGGGAGCTTGGCCAGGTCCTCTCCATCGACTTCGAGGAGGTCGAAGGCGTGGAAGGTGAGGGCGTCGTCTTTCCCTTGGGAGCCGTGCCCGCGTTTGAGGACCTTCTGGAGCGACGAGAAATCGGGATTGCCGTCTTTCCCGTAAGCGACGATCTCACCGTCGATCAGGCATGACGGCAGGTCGAGCGCCGCGAAGTTCGCGACCAGCGGGGCGAACTTCTCGCTCCAGTCCTTGCCGCTGCGGGTATAGACGCGCACGTCCTCCCCCGCCGCGGCGACGAGCGCGCGGTACCCGTCGAACTTGATCTCGTGCATCCAGCCGTTGCCCGTCGGCACG
>JAPSJS010000030.1 GCA_031178065.1 Altererythrobacter sp. | reverse complement strand
CGAGATCGTGGTGCCGAGAATGGCCTTCGTGAAAGCGGACGGGGCGGGCGATCCGAACACGGCGGACGAATACAAGACGGCGGTCGAGTGGCTGTACGGCGTCAGCTACGCAATGAAGTTCGCGGCGAAGGAAAGGCTTGGCCGCGACTACGTGGTGCCCCCGTTGCAAGCGCTCTGGTGGGCAGACGATCCCGGCGCGTTCGTGCGGCGGGAGAAAGATCGCTGGCGCTGGACCGTGATGATAATGGCGCCGGACTTTATCGGCGAGGCCGATTTCGACGAAGGGGTCGCGAAGACCGCGGCAAAGCGCGGCCACCGTCCGCCATCGCTGCGCTTCGAATCCTATGACGAGGGCCGATCGCTGCAGATCCTGCACATTGGCAGCTACGACGACGAAGGTCCGACCTTGAGACGCCTCCACGAAGAAGCGATGCCCAGCCTCGATGCGACCTTCAACGGCCCACATCAGGAAATCTATCTGAGCGACCCCCGGAAGACCGAGCCGGCAAAACTGAAAACGATCCTCCGCCAGCCAATCCGGAAGCGTTGAGGCCCGCCGGGATGACGTGATTGGGGGAAGCGGCGGACCTCGGAGCGTTGCTCGACAGTCGCCGCTCTCACGCCACCGTCACGAAGCTGTCGATCACCCGCTTCACCCCGGCCTGCTCGAACTCGATCTCCAGCCGGTTCCCCTCCTGGTCCGTCACCACGCCGTAGCCGAACTTGTCGTGGAACACGCGTTGGCCGACGGCGATGTCGGTGCGGGGGTTGGCGGCGAAGCTGGCGGCGCTGCGGGTGGTTTCGCGCACGCGCTTCGGCGTTGCATCGTAGCCGGTGGTGAGCGCGCGCTGCCAGCCGGGGCCGCGGGTGGCGGTGCGGGCGGGGCGCTCGCGGGCGAGATGGGCGAATGGGTCTTCGTGCTCGGTCATGCCGGCGCGCCAGAGGGAGGCTCCGCCGGTCAGGGTGGTCTCTTCCTCGACATGATCGGCGGGCAGTTCGCCGACGAAGCGGCTGGGGATGGAGCTGGTCCACTGGCCGTAGATGCGCCGGTTGGCCGCGTGCAGGATCGTGCAGCGTCGCCGTGCGCGAGTGATCGCGACATAGGCGAGGCGGCGCTCCTCCTCCAGGCTGGCGAGCCCGCCTTCGTCGAGCGCGCGCTGGCTGGGGAACACGCCTTCCTCCCACCCGGGCAGGAACACGTTGTCGAATTCCAGTCCCTTGGCCGCGTGCATGGTCATGATGGTGACCTTCTCGCCCTCGTTGGCACGGTCGTTGTCCATCACCAGGCTGACGTGTTCGAGGAAGTCGCCGAGCGTCTCGTATTCCTCCATCGCGCGCGCGAGCTCGGAAAGGTTCTCCAGACGGCCGGAGGCTTCGGCGGTCTTCTCCGCCTCGAGCATGGCGTTGTAGCCGGTTTCGTCCAGCACCGTCCGCAGCAGTTCGGCCGGGGTGACCTTGTCGGCCTGCTCGCGCCATCCAAGGAACTGGCGCATGAGGCCGCCGATCGTGTTCGCCGCGCGCGCGGGCAGCTCGTCGCTGTCGGCGAGCTGGAGCGAGGAGGCGGCGAGCGGCATGCCGGTGCGGCGCGCGTGCTGATGCATCTTCTCGAGCGTCTTGGCGCCGAGCCCGCGCTTGGGCTGGTTATAGATGCGCTCGAACGCGAGATCGTCCTGCGGCTGGGCGATCACGCGCAGATAGGCGAGCGCGTCGCGGATCTCGGCGCGCTCGTAAAAGCGAAAACCCCCGACGATGCGGTAGTTGAGGCCGATCTGGATGAAGCGGTCCTCGAACTCGCGCGTCTGGTACTGCGCGCGCACGAGAATGGCGATCTGCTCGAGAGGCGCGCCCTCGCGCTCCAGCCGCTCGATGTCCTCGCCCACGCGGCGCGCTTCCTCGGGCGCGTCCCACACGCCGATCACGCGCACCTTGTCGCCGCCGTTGACCTCCGTCCACAGCGTCTTGCCGAGGCGCTGGCTGTTGGCGTCGATCAGACCCGAGGCGGCGCCGAGGATGTGCGGGGTGGAGCGGTAGTTCTGCTCCAGCCGGATCACGTGCGCGCCGGGAAAGTCCTTCTCGAAGCGCAGGATGTTGGCGACCTCGGCCCCGCGCCAGGAGTAGATCGACTGGTCGTCGTCCCCCACCACGCAGATATTCTTGCGCTCCTGCGCGAGCAGGCGAAGCCAGAGGTACTGGACCTGATTGGTGTCCTGATACTCGTCGACCAGGATGTACTTGAAGCGCTGCTGGTAGTGCGCGAGCACTTCGCGCTCCCGCCGGAACACATTCAGCATGTGCAGCAGCAGGTCGCCGAAGTCACAGGCGTTCAGCGCCTTCAGCCGGTCCTGATAGAGGCGGTAGAATTGCTGTCCGCGGCCATTGGCATAGGCTTCGTTTTCGACCGCATCGAGGTCTTCGGGATTGAGACCGCGGTTCTTCCAGCGGTCAATCAGGCCGGCGAGCTGGCGCGCGGGCCAGCGCTTCTCGTCGAGGTCGTTCTCGACGATGAGCTGTTTGAGCAGGCGGAGCTGATCGTCGGTGTCGATGATCGTATAGTTCGATTGCAGCCCGACCAGCTCGGCATGGCGGCGCAGCATCTTGGCGCCAATCGAGTGGAAGGTGCCGAGCCAGGGCATGCCCTCCACTGCTTCGCCGAGATGGTGGGCAACACGCTCGCGCATCTCGCCGGCCGCGCGGTTGGTGAAGGTGACGCAGAGAATCTCGCTCGGCCAGGCGCGCCGTGTTGCGACGAGGTGTGCCAAACGCGCGGTAAGCGCCGCGGTCTTGCCCGTGCCAGCGCCCGCGAGCATCAGAACCGGCCCTTCGGTCGTCAGCACCGCTTCCCGCTGCGGGGCGTTAAGCCGCGCTGCGTAAAGGGGAATTTCGCCGACAGGGGCGGAGTTCGGGGCGGTGCCGGGCAGGGTCATGAGCAGGCGAACAGCTAGGGAACGCGGAGGAAACACGCAAGGGCCGCGCGGAACCGCATCACCCGTGCGGCGTAGTGGCACCGATGATGAACGGATGGAGACAGCTCCAATGCGTAGTATAATTCTGGCCGGTGCCGCGGCACTGGCTTTCGCCGTGCCCGCTGCGGCGCAGGACACCGAGGTCGACGCCGAGACCCAGGTCGAAGCCGAAGTCGAGACGCCTGTGGGCACCTACACCATGACTGCGGGCCAGCAGACGTCGTATGACGCATGGCCGGCCGATCGCCAGGCTGCCTACGATGCGTGGACGGCCGAGATCCAGGAGTATTTCTGGTCGCTGACCCCCGACCAGCAGACCGGCTGGTGGGCGTTAACCGACGAGCAGCGCAGGCAGGTCTATCAGATGACGCCGCAGCAGCGCACGTCGGCCTGGGCGCAGATCGCCGCGCAGATGAACGGCGCCGCGCCCGGGGCAGCAGCTTCGACCGCGACGACCACTACCGCAGGCATGCCGGCCGGCCCCGCGAGCACGACGGCTTCGATGGCGACGAGCGGCGACATGCGGTTCGTCGAGAGCGAGACGGTGCAGACCGCCCCTCCGCCGAAGGAGGAGTATCCGATCTGCAGCGCCGATGTGCAGGACGGCTGCATCAATCCGCGCGCGGCGGGGAAGAACTATGGCAACGTCCCGCTCGACTACTGGCCGGGCAAGCCAGCGAGCGAGATCGACGAGCCGCTGCCGGCCAAAAAGCCCGACGGCGCCTGACCGCGTTTCTCTGGCGCGCGCCTAAGCAGGTGCGCCGATACCCGAAGGGGCAGAGTTGCTTTCGCGGCTCTGCCCCTTTCCCGTGTCTTTCCGTGACAAGTTGCAAGAAAATCAGTCTATTACAGCTCGCCCCGATTCTGACACATTTTCCGGCGAGGCGTTTCGCTCATGCGATTGTAGTCGAGTGTAAGTCTTGCCGCCGCAGCGTGAAGTCCCCAACCTCTAGGTAATCCTGACGGGGGACCGAATTGTCAGGAAGAGTTCGCGTTCGTCGCTTGGGAATATTTTAAAGGAGACTTCCCAATGCGTATCCGTAACCTACTTCCCGCCGTCGCCGCCTTGGCGATCGTTTCCAGCCCGGCGCTGGCTCAGGACACCGAGATGGCCGAACCGCCGGTCGAGTCCGCGGAGCCGGCCGACACTGCCACGACAACCACGCTAACCCCGGACCAGCAGTCGGCCTATGATGCCTGGGCGCCCGCGCAGCAGGCGCAGTACGATGCCTGGCCTGCCGAGACGCAGACCTACTTCTGGTCGCTGACGCCGGAGCGTCAGGAGCTCTTCTGGCGCATCTCGGATGCCGACAAGAGCACGCTCGCGACCCTGCCGCCGGAGCAGCAGACCCAGGCCTGGGCGCAGATCGAAGCTCAGGCGGCCGGCATGCCGGCCCCGACCGACCCGGCGGCCAATCCGACGACTCCGGATCCGGCTGGCCCGGACACGACGACTCCGGACCCGATGGCCGATCCCACGACGGCTGAGCCGGCCACTCCCGACGAGCCGATGACCGACGACCCGATGTAATCGGTCGGTGGGAGCCTGGCTCGCGAGATCAGTCGGCAAGGCGGAGCAAAGTCAGCTTCGCCTTGCCGACACGTCTTTCGGCATCGACCGAAAGTCCCTTTACCTCCACCGTCTCGTCCGCTCCGGTTTCGAGCGCGATCCAGGTGGCTTCCCCGATCCACCCCAGCCGCAGCAGCCGGTCGAGCGCCACCGAGCCCGCGCCAGTGCCATAGGGCGGATCGAGCAGCACCAGGTCGCGGGGCTTGTCGACCGGGCCGAGCGCCATGACCGATCCGGCGCGCACTTCGCTTCGCATGCGGGCGTCGAGCGCGGCGATGTTGGCGCGGATCGCCTTGAGCGCCGCCCCTTCCTGCTCGACGAACAGGCACTGCGCCGCCCCGCGCGAAAGCGCCTCGAGGCCGAGCGCGCCCGAGCCTGCGAACAAGTCGGCCACGGAAAGCTCCTCGAAACTGCCGAGCCGGCTGGTGAGCATCGAGAACAGCGTCTCGCGCGTGCGGTCCGCGGTGGGACGCGTCGCCTCCCCCTTCGGCGTCACGAGCCTGCGCCCGCGCCACTCTCCGGCAATCACTCTCATGCTCACGCCCGGTGCGCTCTCTTGAGGCTCGATCGGAACCGCTCGATCTCGTGCTTCTGGATTTCCACCACCGCGCCGCGGGGCAGTTCGCCCAGTGCGAAGGGGCCGTAGCCGACGCGGATCAGGCGGCTCACCTGCAGCCCGAGGTGTTCGAGCACGCGGCGGACCTCACGGTTCTTGCCTTCGGTGATGGTCAGCTCGATCCACTGATTGCGGCCCGTGCGCCGTTCCATGTTCGCATCGATCTGGCCGTAGCGGACGTCGTCGATCGTCAGGCCGTCGAACAGATCTTCGAGCTGCGCTTGCGTCACCTCGCCGAATGTGCGTGCGCGGTAGGTGCGCGGGATGCCGCTGGCAGGCAGTTCCATCGCGCGCTTGAACTCACCGTCGTTGGTGAGCAGCAGGAGGCCCTCGGTGTTGAGATCGAGCCGCCCGATCGGCATCACCCGCCCCGCGCCCTTGGGGAGCGCGTTGCGGAGCGCGGTGTAGATCGTCGCGCGGCCCTTCGGATCGCGTTCCGCGGTGATGAGGCCGGTCGGCTTGTGGAAGGCGAACAGTCGCGTGCGCTCGGCCTTGCCCACCGGCTTGCCGTCGACCGTGACGCCGCGCAGGTCGGGGATAATCGTTGCCGGGGTGTCGAGCACCTTGCCGTCGATCGCGACACGGCCGTCAGCGATCATCCGCTCGACCTCGCGCCGGCTGGCGACGCCCGCGCGCGCGAGCAGCTTGGCGATGCGCTCGCCCTGAGGTTTTGGAGTGTCGGCCATGCGGGGCCTCTACACGCACCGTCATCCCAGCGAAAGCTGGGATCGCTCCTCTCCGACCGGGTCCGACTTTCGGCACGCGATCCCAGCTTTCGCTGGGATGACGGCTTGGGTGAGTCGTCAGTTCACCGCCCGCAACCGCTCCTCCACGGTCTCGTGGAACCGCCGGATGCCGCCTTCCAGCGTGCCGAGCGTCAGCGAAGGGATCGCGCCAGTAGAGAGGCCCTGCTGGCCCAGCTCCGCCGCGCGGAAGTCCTCGCTCGCGAACACGCCGCCGTCGAGCAGAGCCCAGCTCCGTTCCCAGTGGTCGCGTGCCTTGTCCGTTGCCGGATGCTCGGGGATGAGCATGAAATCTTCCACCAGCGTGCGGTCGTGCGCCTGGGGCATCATGACCATGACGTTGACGTAGTCGGGGCTGGGGATGATCAGCGCGCCCGGGATGAGCTGGTAGGCGAAAGTCACCACGCGGCGCAACGCGGCCATGTCGGTGAGGTCGACGCCCTCCATCTCCTCCAGCCGGCCGACGGCGGAGCGGGCGTGCGGGCCGACCATATCGCCCGACGTCACCCCATCCTTGAAGAACGGCCCGATCGTCTGCGCATGGAGCCGCGTGACGTGATAGCTCTCCAGGAAGGCATCCATGATGAGCTTCCAGTTCGCCGCCACCTCGTGCGTCTTGCGCCGGAACAGCACGTGCTCGCCCATGCCGAGCGCGTCGAAGTCCTCGCCCAGCCGCTCGGCATCGGAGAAGTCGGCGGTCGCTTCCTGCGGACAGAACCAGATCAGGCCGCCGGTCTCGCGGCTCGGCAGCTCGATCAGCCCTTTCGCGTCCTTGTCGAGTCCGGGGAAAGTGTCGGGGCGGGGCAGGGCGAGCAGGCGCCCGTCCACCGAATAGGTCCAAGCGTGATAGGGGCAGACGAGCCGCTTCTGGCACAGCGCCTCGCTACCCTCCACCAGCCGCGTGCCGCGATGGCGGCAGACGTTGAGGAAGACGTGCGCCTTGCCTTCGCCGTCGCGGGTGATCAGCAGCGGACGCCCGGTCGCGTCGTGCGGCACCGCCATGCCCGGCTCGGGCAGCAGGGCGGACGGGCACAGGATCTGCGGCATCCGCTCGTAGATCGCGGCCTTCTCGCGCGCGTAATAGCCGGGGTCGGTATAGACGCTCGCCGGAACCTCGCTGACGCCCGCCTCGGCGCGGCTCTGCCCCTCGGCGATCGCGCGTGCCAGCGCCAGCATGCCCTCGGTCGGCCGCCGCGCGGGATGTTTGGTGTCGATAGCTTCCATAGCGCCTGTTCCTGGCCCTCTCCGGCAGCTAGTGTCGCAGAAAATCGGGATAGACGGAAGGACGCTAGGGAATGGCCGAGGCTGCTGCCGCCACAAAGACCACCAAGCCTGGCTGGCGCACGCTGGTGCGCTCGCTGCGCAACCGGAAATCGGCGTACATGGCGTTGTTCGGATTTGCCTCGGGCCTGCCCTTCGCGTTGTTCCTCGGTACGCTCTACGCGTGGCTTAGCGAGGCCGAGGTCGATCTGGAGACGATGGGCGTGTTCTCGCTGATCGGCCTCGCTTACGCGTTTCAGTTCCTGTGGTCGCCGCTGCTCGACCGGATGGAAATTCCTGGCCTGCACCGGCTCGGCAAGCGGAAGCAATGGATCGCGCCGGCGCAACTCTTGCTCGGGATCATCCTCGTAACCATGGCGGGTCTCGACCCGAAGAGCTCGCTCGGCTGGTTCAGCCTGCTCGCCGGGATCGGCGCCTTCGCCAGCGCCACGCAGGACATCGTCATCAACGCCTGGCGCATCGACATCGCGGACGAGGAAGCGACGATCGACATCCTCTCGACCGTCTATCAAATGGGGTTCCGCCTCGCCGCGCTGGTGGGCGGCGCGCTCGGCCTGATCGTCGCGGCGCGGATCGGCTGGCCGCAGACTTACGTGATGATGGGCTGCATCATGCTGGCGATCGGCTTGGCCGGCTTGTTTGCTCCCGATGCGGATGTCGACCAGGCGGCGTCGGTTGCCAAGAATGAGAAGCAGACCGCCGAACTCTACGTGCCGGGCGAAATCGAACCCAGGGTTCGCAATTGGGCCTTGCTGGCGGTGGGTCTGCTGTGGGGCTGGGCGATCCTGACGGTCGGCGTGTTCATGGCCCGCTCGATGACCGCCATCCCCGAAGAACGGCCCGACCCGACCGCATTCATCGCGACTTACGGCCCATTGATAGTCATCGCGACAATCGTGCTCCCCGCGTTCGTGGCCGCCTGGCTCGCCAAACTCAAGCGCGACGGGAAGCACGTGATCGTCGAGGGGCGTGCGGGGAAAGCCTCCGACGGGCTGATCCTCGATCAACTCTACCGCGCGCTGGTGCAGCCGCTGGTGGAGTTCGTTGGGCGCATGGGCTGGTCGCTGGTGCTCATTCTTGCGCTGGTGCTCACCTACCGCATCACCGACGCGATCTGGGGCACCTTCGCCTATCCGTTCTATCTCGGAGAGCTGCAGTATACGAACGACGAGGTTGCGGTCGCCTCGAAGTTCTTCGGCGTCGGAGCGATCCTGCTCGGCCTGGCGCTCGGCGGCTGGCTGATCACCGTGCTCGGGCGGATGTTCACTCTGACACTCGGCGCCGGCCTCGCTGCAGCGACCAACCTGCTCTACGCGGACCTTGCGTTGGGCGGAGCGACGATGCAGGCGGTAAGCGACGCGACCGGCTTCACTTGGGCGGTGCTGCAGTTCCCCGGCGGGAGCGAGCGGCTCGCGCGGCTAATGATCACTATCGGCGGAGAGAACCTTGCCATCGGTATCGCGGGCGCGGCCTACGTTGCCTGGCTCAGTTCGATCGTGGCCAAGGGCTATAGCGCGGTGCAATACGCGCTGCTGGCGTCGCTGACGCTGCTGGTCGGCACCTTGGGGCGCGGGGCGCTGGGTCAGATGATCGAGGAACGCGGCTACTACTACGTGTTCATCTTCACCGCGCTGATCGGCGTGGTGGCGGTGGTGCTGTGCATTCTCGAATGGATCCGCGAATCCCGCGGGAAGCGCGCTGCGGGGGTCGTGGCGCCGGAAGCGAGAGAGGCCCTCCCAGCCGAGTAGCTTAGTCAGGTGTTTCCCCATTCAGCCGCAGCACCTCGCCCGCCAAGTAGAGCGAGCCTGCGACCAGCACCGGCAGGCCATCGTGGGGCAGAGCCGCAAGGGCGCCTGGTACGTCGGGAGCGGAGCGGGCGATTTCGCCGAATGCTTCGGCGGGATAATGCTCGTGATCGGGGACGGGCACGGCGGTGAGGGTGGCGATGCTCGGGGCGAGCGGGGCGGTGAGGGCCGCCGGATCCTTTCCCTCGATCATGCCGATCACGAGGTGCAGCCGCTGGCCCGCGAAATGCCGGGCGAGCATCGCGCCCGCGCTCGGGTTGTGGCCGCCGTCGAGCCAGACTTCGCGCTCGCCCGCAAGCGGGCCGGGCGCGAGGCGCTGGAGGCGCGCGGGCCAGTAGGCGGCGCGAATGCCTTGCGCCATCGCTTCGGGTGAGACGGTGACGCTTTGCTGGTGGCGCAGCATCGCCACGGCGAGCCCGGCGTTGAGAGACTGGTGCAGGCCCGGCAGCGTGGGGATCGGGAGCGAGAGCGTGCCCTGCGCATCGGAGTAGGCAATCCGGTCACCATCCGCCTCTATCGTCCACGCGCCGCCGGGGCCCTGCGGCAGGAGCGGAGCGCCGACCCGTTCGGCGGTCCGTTCGACCGCCGCCATCGCCTCGGCAGGATAGTCGAGCGTCACCAGTGGCACGCCGGGCTTGGCGATGCCGGCCTTCTCGAAGGCGATGCGCGCGATCGGCTCGGGCGGGGTGCCGTGCTCCGGCACGAGCAGGAAGCGTTCGTGGTCTATGCCCAGCGCGGCGATCCCGCACGCGGCCGGGCGGGGGATCGCGTTGGTCGCGTCGAACCGGCCACCTAGGCCCACTTCGACCACGCAGGCATCCGCCGGCACGCGGGCGAATTCGAGGAAGCTGGCGGCGATCGTCACTTCGAAGAAGCTGGGGGCGAGGTCGCTCCCGGCGTCGAGCACTTCGGCGAGCAGTTCGGCCAGCCGCGCGTCGGAGACCAGTTCGCCCGCCACCCGGATGCGTTCGTTGTAGCGCACCAGATGCGGGCTGGTCGTGGCATGGACGCGGTAACCCTCCGCTTCCAGCATCGCGCGCAGGAAGGCGCAGGTGGAGCCCTTGCCGTTGGTCCCGGCGACATGGAACACCGGCGGCAGCGCCAGATGGGGATCGCCGAGGCGCGAGAGGAGCGCGCGGATCGTCTCGAGCCCTAGGCGGCCTTGCGGCACCGAAAGCGCTGCCAGCCGGTCGAGCTGGGCCTGGACCGCGGGGTCCGAGGAAATGCCGAAGTCTCTCATGGCGTCGTCATCCCGGCAAAAGCCGGGATCGCTGTCCTCACGCTCCGGGCTTGCTGCACGCGATTCCAGCTTTCGCTGGAATGACGGCTTGCATCAAGCCGCCGCCCTCGGCTGAAGGTAGTCGAGCAGGCTCGCCAGCGTGGTCTTCAGATCGTGCCGCTTGACGACCATGTCGACCATACCATGCTTGTGCAGGTACTCGGCGCGCTGGAAGCCCTCGGGCAGTTTCTCGCGGATCGTGTCCTGGATCACGCGCTGGCCGGCGAAGCCGATCAGGGCGCCGGGCTCGGCGATGTGGATGTCGCCAAGCATGGCGTAGCTGGCGGTGACGCCGCCCGTGGTCGGGTCGGTCAGCACGACGATGTAGGGCAGGCCGGCCTCTTTCAGGCGGCGCGTCATCACGGTCGCCTTGGGCATCTGCATCAGGCTGAGAATGCCCTCCTGCATCCGCGCGCCGCCGGCCGCGGTGACGACGACATAGGCGCACTTGCGGGTCAGCGCGCGCTCGGCGCCCTGGCAGAAGGCGGTGCCCACGGCCATGCCCATGCTGCCGCCCATGAAGGCGAAGTCCTGCACGCCGACGACGGCGGGCCGGCCCTCGATCGCGCCCGAGCCGACGGTGAAGGCGTCCTTGTGCGGGTTCTTCGCGCGCGCCTGCTTCAGCCGGTCGGTGTATTTCTTGGTATCGCGGAACTTGAGCGGGTCTTCGGCGACGTCGGGCTGCCTGAGCACGTCGTAACCCTCGTCGAGCAACTGACGCAGCCGCTCGTCGGCGCCGATCCGGCCGTGGTGGCCGCAGCGCGGGCAGACCTTGAGGTTTTCCTCGTATTCCTTCGTGAACAGCATCTCCGAGCAGCCGGGGCACTTGACCCACAGCGTTTCCTCAGTCGTGCGCTTGGCCACGAAAGGCAGCGAATTGCGGACGCGGGTGAACCAGTTCATGGGCCGGGCCTTAACCCGAAATCGAGCGAATGACAGCCCCTCCCGTTCGCGGGAAGGGGGCTCAGCCGGCGGTGCGGATCGCTTCCGCCAGCGCCGAGGTGAGCTTGCGCAGATGCTCGGGCGCATCCTTACCGTGTTCGCCCACCAGCTCCACGAGTGCTGAGCCGACGACCACGCCATCCGCCACCTTGGCGATGGCGGCAGCCTGTTCGGGCGTGCGCACGCCGAAGCCGACGGCGACGGGCAGGTTGGTTGCCGCCTTGAGACGCCTGACCGCTTCGTCGATGCTCGCCTGCGCAGCCTGCTGCTTGCCGGTGATCCCCGCGACCGAGACGTAGTAGAGGAACCCGGCCGAGCCCTCGAGAACTTGCGGCAGGCGCGCGGCATCGGTCGTCGGGGTGGCGAGGCGGATCGGGGCGATCCCGGCGGCGCGCAGGGCGGGGCCGAGCGCGTCGTCCTCCTCGGGCGGGATATCGACGCAGATCACGCCGTCCACGCCCGCCTCGGCGGCGGCGGAGGCGAACCACTCGGGGCCGCGGCGGACCATCGGGTTGGCGTAGCCCATCAGCACCAGCGGCACGTCTGGATGGCGCTGGCGAAACTCGCGCGCGATCCGCAGCACCTCGGCCGTGGTCGTTCCGGCGCCGAGCGCGCGGATGTTCGCCGCCTGGATCGCCGGGCCGTCGGCCATCGGATCGGTGAACGGCATGCCGAGCTCGATCACGTCCGCGCCGCCCTCGACCAGCGCATCGAGATTGGCCGCGGTATCGCCATCGCCCGCGGTGATGAAGGTGACGAGCGCGCGGTGCGGCTTGGCGAAGGCGGAGGAGAGGCGGGTCATATAGCCCCCTCCCCTTCAGGGGAGAGGGTTGGGAGAGGGGGCCGGCGCAGTTCGTCGATGATCTCGCCAAGCCGATCCAGTACGCCGTCCATATTCATCATCACATCCGCATTCGTAAATCTAACCACACGATAACCGTGTTCTTCGAGAAACGCAGTCCGCCGAGCATCATATGCCGCCTGTGTCGCATGACTGTCGCCATCCACCTCCAGCACCAGTTTGGGTTCGTTTGCCACGAAGTCGGCGATGAAGTTTCCGATGACCTTCTGGCGGCGGAACTTGATCCCGCGAAAGCGTGCTGCGCGCAGTTCGAGCCACAACCGCGTTTCCGGCTCGGTCATCTCCTTGCGCATGCGTTGTGCGTGTTTGAGTGAACCGGCGTTGCGCATCTTCCCCTCTCCCAACCCTCTCCCCTGAAGGGGAGAGGGCTAGATTTTCACCCCCAGCTTATCCGCTACGGTGAAGATGTCCTTGTCGCCCCGGCCGGAGACGTTGACGAGAATGATCTGGTCCCTGCCGTAGTCGCCCACGAGCTTGGGCAGCGCGGCCAGCGCGTGGGCGCTTTCGAGGGCGGGGATGATGCCTTCGAGACGGCAGCAGAGCTGGAACGCCTCGAGCGCCTCGTCATCGCCGATCGGCAGGTATTTCACCCGCCCGCTTTCGTACAGCCAGGCGTGCTCCGGCCCGATGCCGGGATAGTCGAGGCCCGCGCTGATCGAGTGCGCCTCGGTGATCTGGCCGTCCTCGTCCTGGAGCAGGTAGGTCTTGTTGCCGTGGAGCACGCCCGGTGCGCCGCCGGTCAGGCTGGCGGCGTGCTGACCGCTGTCGATCCCGTGGCCTGCCGCCTCGACCCCGACCATCGCGACATCAGGATCGTCGAGGAACGGGTGAAACAGGCCGATCGCGTTTGACCCACCGCCGACAGCCGCGACCAGCAGGTCGGGCAAGCGGCCGGTGCGGGCGAGCATCTGCGCGCGCGCTTCCTTGCCGATCACGCTCTGGAAGTCGCGCACCAGCTCGGGATACGGGTGCGGCCCCGCCGCGGTGCCGATGATGTAGAAGGTGTCTTCGACGTGGGCGACCCAGTGGCGCAGCGCCTCGTTCATCGCGTCCTTCAGGGTCGCGGCGCCGCTGTCCACCGGCACGACTTCCGCGCCGAGCAACTTCATCCGGAAGACATTCGGCTGCTGGCGGGCGACGTCGGTCGCACCCATGAAGATCGTGCAGGGCAGGCCGAACCGCGCGCAGACGGTGGCGGTGGCGACGCCGTGCTGGCCGGCCCCGGTCTCGGCGATGATCCTGGTCTTGCCCATGCGGATCGCGAGCAGGATCTGGCCGATGCAATTGTTGATCTTGTGCGCGCCGGTGTGGTTCAGTTCTTCCCGCTTGAACCACATTTGTGCGCCGCCGAGTGCCTCTGTGAGCCGTTCTGCGAAGTAGAGCGGGCTGGGGCGGCCAACGTAGTGTTCGAGCAGGTCGTCGAACTGCTGCTGGAAGGCCGCGTCCGCCTTGGCCGCCCGATATTCGCGCTCCAGTTCGAGCACGAGCGGCATCAGCGTTTCGGCCACGTAGCGCCCGCCGTAGGTGCCGAAATGGCCGCGCGAGTCTGGCATCTGGCGAAAGCTGTTCGCTTTCGCTGGGGGCTGGTTTCCGGATGAGTTGGGGTGCTCGGTCATTGCCCCTCGCGCTTGGCAGAGCCGTCTGAGCTTGTCCAGAATCCCGCGGCCGATTGCGCGCGGGCGTCCCGGACAGGCAAGGTGTTGCACCCGGGCAACACAGCGTTTTTCTTGCAGGGTAGATACTTTTCGGCACTGGAATCCGGAACACTAATCCCCAAATTCCGTCATGCTGCACTACAGTGTGGCAAACATACCCCTAACCAATCAATAGATTCAAGTTCTACTTGAACGGAGAAAATAATAATGAATACCAAGTTCGCAGTTATCGCCTCTGCTTCTTTCCTTGCGCTGGCCGCAACTCCGGCGATGGCTGAGCCGTTTTCAGGCCCGTACGTCGGGATCGAAGCTGGTCTCGACAGCTACGAAGTGCAGGCCGATGACGTGTTTGCCGACGGCGATCATTACGACGGCCTGAGTGGCAATGGCGTCGTGGGTGCCGTGTTCGCCGGCTACGACCTGCCGGTGAGCCCCAGCACGTTCGTCGGGATCGAGGCCAAGGCCGCGCTGAGCGCCGCGGAGATCACTGCCGACACCGGCACGGATGCGTTTTCCGCGAGCGCGAAGGAAACCTTCGGCGCGACCGCTCGCCTGGGCGCCATGCTTAATGACAGCACCGGCCTCTATGCGCGTGCCGGCTGGGAGAACACCCGGTTCAAGCTCGCCGCAGATGGCGTGGGCGAAAGTGATCGTGACGATGCGCTGGTTCTGGGCGCTGGTCTGGAAACCCGGTTCGGCGATGCGACCTCGTTCCGCGTCGAGTACACCTATGCCGACTACAGCGACTTCATCAAGAACAACTCCGTTCGCGCGGGCGTTGCATACCGCTTCTGATCGGCAGCGACGCGAGACAACCAGAGGGGCGGCCCATCGGCCGCCCCTTTTTTGTTGCGAGGCGCCCGTGGTGGCAGAGTACGACATTGGTCGAGAGCGAAACGATGTTACTCGAACCGCGAATGTCGTTCGTCGACGGTAAATGAAAGATACAGGATCGCCTCCCCAGATGCGGCCAATCGAACGGCCGGGATGGGCCCGGCCGGATCGTGGAGTTGAGAACAATGAAAAAGTTCGCTTTGGCAACCCTGCCCGCCCTCGTGGGAATGGCCGTTATCGCATCGCCCGCGCAGGCCAACGAAGGCCGTGTGGAAGCGCGCGGCGGCATCGCCTGGGCCAATGGTCATGAAGAGGCCGTTGCAGGTGTGGCAGGCGGGTACGACTTCGACCTGGGCGAGACGACGTTTTTTGGTGTCGAAGGCTCGGCCGACAAGATCCTCGCGGACGGTGCGGACGTCGTCTGGGGCGCCACGGCACGCGTTGGCGCCAAGATGGGTGCGAACGGCAAACTCTATGCCGCCGGCGGCTACACCTTCGGCGAGGGCGAGGACACGCCGCACCTCGGCGCCGGCTATCAGCACCGCCTGGGCACCAATCTCTACGTGAAGGGCGAGTACCGCCACTTCTTCAGCGACTTCGTCGACGTGAACACGGCGGTGGTCGGCGTCGGCTTCAACTTCTGAAGCCTGCGAAAATTGCGAAAGGAGGGCGGCTCTGCGGGGCCGCCCTTTTTCTATGCGCCGCGTGCTGCCGCGCAGAAGGCCGAGATCAGCGCCGGGTCCTTTACGCCCGGCGCGCTTTCCACGCCCGAGGACGTGTCGACCAGCGGCGCTCCGGTCGCGTGGATTGCCTCGGCGACATTGGCGGGCGCGAGACCGCCGGCGAGGCCCCACGGGAGTGGCCCGCGATAGGCGGTGAGCAACGACCAATCGAACCGCAGACCCATCCCACCGGGCAGCGCGGCCCCTTTGGGGGTCTTGGCATCGAACAGGATCAGGTCCGCCGCATCACGGTAGGCGCCCGCGCGCGCGACGTCCGCCTCCGCGGCGACCGAAACGACCTTCCACACCGGCAAGCCGAAGCGCGCGCGGAGCTGAGCTGCGCGTTCGGGCGTCTCGTCGCCATGAAGCTGAATCGCGTCCAGAGCGCCCGCCGCCACCGCCTCGGCGAGCAGGGCGTCATCGGGATCGACGAACAGCCCGACCTTGCCGATCCGCTCATCCGCGCGGGCGGAGAGTTCGCGCGCCGCGCCAGCGGTGAGGTTGCGCGGGGAGGGGGCGAAGAACACGAAGCCGCAATGGTCGGCCCGCGCCGCAATCGCCGCGTCGAGCGCATCGGGTGTGGATATCCCGCAGATCTTGATTTTGGGCATCGGCGGTCAGGCGTTCTGGACGAGGCGAAGGAGGGAACCGTCGTGATCGATGAGCCCACTGTGCTCGCGCCGCGGGGCTTGTACCCTCGGAAAACCCACGGGGCCGGCGCTGATACCCGCCGCATGGCATGCCTCGACGAAGGCCGGCATGTCGTCGAGCCGCAGACAGCAGCCGAACGAGCTCTCGGCAGGGTCGAGACCGGGATAAGGGAAGAATTCGAGCTGCACTTCACCCCGGCTGAGGATCATCCAGCCGCCGTCGCGCCAACTGCGCTCGAAGCCGAGCTCGGCATAGAAGGCTTCGGTCTTGTCGAAGTCGCGCGCGGGCAGGTTGGGGGTGGCGCGGTCCGCCACGCCTAGAGCGTCGCTTCGATCGCGACCGCGGCTGCCACGGGGTCCTCGGCGCGGCTGATCGGGCGGCCGACGACGAGGACGCTCGCGCCGTCGTCACGCGCCTGGCGCGGGGTGACGACGCGCTTCTGGTCGCCCCTCGCGTGATTGGCACCATTGCCCGGCAGGCGCAGGCCGGGGACGACGAAAAACCCGTCCTTCCACTGCCGGTGAACCGCGCCAACCTCCTGCCCCGAGCAGACGATCCCGTCGAGGCCGGCCGCCTTGGCTAGCTCGGCGAGGCGCATGACTTGATCGTGGGCGCAGCCTTTCACGCCGGTGCGTTCGAGATCGCGGTCGTCCATGCTGGTGAGCATCGTCACCGCGACGACTTTCGTCCCGTTGCTGGCCGCGGCCTTGGCGTCCTCCATCATCGCGCGTCCGCCGCTGGCGTGGACGGTGACGATCGCCGGCTCGAGCACATGGATCGCCTGCATCGCGCCGGCGACGGTGTTGGGAATGTCGTGCAGCTTGAGATCGAGGAAGATCGGCAGGCCGAGGTGCGCGATCTCGTGCACGCCGTGGTGCCCGTGCGCGCAGAAGAATTCGAGGCCCAGCTTCACGCCGCCGATATGCGCCTTGACCTTGCCGGCCAGTGCCTTGGCCGCGTCGAGCTGCGGCAGATCGAGGGCGAGGTAGACCGGGTTGCTCATGCGGGGTCTTTGGGGCGGTCGTCCGCGATGTCGGTCGTCACGGGCGCCGGTGCGGGTTCATGCACGGTCTCGGGCGGCGGGGGTGCCGCCGCCGTATTGGCGACCGCGGTGCGGTGCGCCATCTCGAGCGAACTGATCCGCCGGTTGAGCCGCCACTTCGAACCCTGGTGCAACAGCCACATCGGCAGCAGGCCGAGCAGGAAGGACACGACGACCAGTGCCGGGATCTTGGTCTCGAGGACCAGACCCTGCCAGATCGTTATCTCGACCGGCCGCCAGTTGAAGGCGGAAAAGACCAGCAGCGCGGCCAGCAGCAGGACCCAGACGATTGTTCTCATCACTTGCATGCTCTGTCTCGCTCCCCGTTGAAGGCGGCCCGGATGCTAAACGCCTTGGCAACCCAAGGGAAGCCTGCCGCTGCGCCCGTCAGCCGAAGACCCGGGCGAAGATGCGGTCGACTTGTTTGAAGTGATAGTCGAGGTCGAATTTCTCTTCGAGATCGGCATGGCTGAGAGCCGCGGTCACTTCGTCATCGCCCTTGAGCAGGTCGAGCAGCGACAGCGCGCCGTTCGATTCCCAGACCTTCATCGCGTTGCGCTGCACGAGGCGGTAGGCGTCCTCGCGGCTGACGCCGGCCTGGGTGAGTGCGAGCAGTACGCGCTGCGAGTGGACGAGACCGCCCATCCGGTCGAGGTTCTTCTGCATCCGCTCCGGGTAGACGAGCAGCTTGTCGATTACGCCGGTGAGGCGCGCGAGCGCGAAATCCAGCGTGATCGTCGCGTCGGGACCGATGAAGCGCTCGACCGAGGAGTGGCTGATGTCCCGCTCGTGCCATAGCGCGACGTTCTCCAGCGCGGGCAGGGCGTAGGCGCGGATCATGCGGGCCTGGCCGGTGAGATTCTCGGTCAGGATCGGATTGCGCTTGTGCGGCATGGCCGAGCTGCCCTTCTGCCCGGGCGAGAAGTACTCCTCCGCCTCCAGCACTTCGGTCCGCTGGAGATGGCGGACTTCGACCGCCACGCGCTCGATCGAACCGGCAATCACGGCCAAGGTGGCGAAGAACATCGCGTGCCGGTCACGCGGGATCACTTGCGTGCTGATCGGCTCGACCGCGAGACCGAGGCGCTCGGCGACATGCTCCTCCACCCGTGGATCGACGTTGGCGAAGGTGCCGACCGCGCCGCTGATGGCGCAGGTCGCGATCTCCTCGCGCGCGGCGATCAGCCGCTGGCGGCAGCGCGCGAACTCGGCATAGGCCTGCGCCAGCTTGAGGCCAAAGGTCACCGGTTCGGCATGGATGCCGTGGCTGCGGCCGATGGTGGGGGTGTACTTGTGCTCTTCCGCCCGACGCTTGATGGCTGCGAGCAACTGGTCGAGATCGGCCAGCAGGATGTCCGCGGCACGCGCGAGCTGAACGGCCAGCGTCGTGTCGAGCACGTCCGAGCTGGTCATGCCCTGGTGCATGAAGCGCGCTTCGTCTCCCACCTGTTCGGCGACCCAGGTGAGGAAGGCGATCACGTCGTGTTTGGTCACCGCCTCGATCGCGTCGATCGCGTCGACGTCGATCTTCGGGTCGGTCGCCCACCAGTCCCACAGCGCCTTTGCCGCGCTCTTTGGTACGACGCCGAGCTCACCCAGCTTCTCGGTTGCATGCGCCTCGATCTCGAACCAGATGCGGTAGCGCGCCTCGGGCTCCCAGATCGCGGTCATTTCGGGGCGGGCGTAGCGGGGGACCATGGCAGACTCCGGAGCGGGAAAGTTCCCGGGCCGGCTAGTGCCGGGCGGGCGCGTTGGCAACCCGCGAGATCGGCGCTACAGATGAAGTTACCAATGTTTCCGGGGGGGGATCATGCACCGTTACACGTACCTGTTGGCAGGCAGCCTTGTGGTTGCCGCAGCGCCCGCGCTGGCGGGTGAGGAAATTCTCTATCAATCCGCGCCCGAATGGGTTGATCAGGCGGAACTGCCGCCTTCCGAAAGCGAACCCGGGAAGCCGATCCGGCTCATGGAATCGCAGGTCCGCCTCGACGGGGGGACGGTGTGGGAATTCCACGATATGGCAGTGGCGCTCGACACGCCCATCGCGCTGAGCCAGTTCGGCACGATCACTGCGAACTGGCTGCCCGACAAGGGCGATCTGATCGTCCACCGAGTCCAGATCGTGCGCGACGGGGAACTGCACGACGTGCTGGCCGACGGCGCGCGGTTCGAAGTGCTTCGGCGCGAGCGGCAGCTCGAGCAGCGGATCCTCGACGGCGGGCTGACGGCAACGCTTGCGGTCCCAGGCCTGCGCGTCGGCGACACGCTGCGTGTGGCTTACTCGGTCACCAAGCGCGACCAGGCGCTCGGCGATAAGATGGAGTGGCGGGCGTTCGTCTTCGCCGATCCGATGCCGATCGCGTCAGGGCGTATCATCGCCTCCTGGCCAAGCGCCGCACCCGTGAACCACAAGGCGCTGCGTGTCGGGAGCGATCTCGTCGTGACCGAGGCCGACGGCATGAAGACGCTGACCGTCGAGATGCCGATCGCGGAGCCGAAGGAAGTTCCGTTCGACGCGCCGACGCGCTTCCGCCTCCCTCCCGGTATTCAGGTCGGCACGTTCGATAGCTGGGAAGCCGTGTCCGCCACCATGGCGCCTCATTACGATCCGCAGGGCACGATCCTGCCCGACGGGCCGATCGCGCGCGAGATCGACAAGATCCGGAGCGCAACAGCCGACCCGATTGCTCGCGCGGCTCTGGCCGTCCGACTGGTTCAGGACGAGGTCGGCTATCTCATGAATGGCCTGGACGGCGGGAACTACCTGCCCCAGTCGCCGGCCCTGACGTGGGAGAAGCGCTTCGGCGACTGCAAGGCGAAGTCGCTGCTCCTCCTCTCCATTCTGCGCGAGCTCGACATCTCCTCGGAAGTCGTGCTGGTCGCGACCGAAGGCGGCGACGCCTTGCCCGACGTGTTGCCGCTGCCGGGCAACTTCAACCACATGATCGTTCGCGCGGACATCGGCGGCGTGTCGTATTGGCTCGACGGAACGAGCGCCGGAACACGGCTGGAGACGATCGGCGCGGTGCCGCGCTTCGGCTACGCGCTTCCTCTCCGCACCGGCGGGGCCTCGCTGCAGGAGATCGCGATGCGGCCGCAGGCGGTTCCCGACCGCATCGTCCGTATGACGGTCGACCAGCGTGCGGGCGTCAAGGTGCCGGCGCTGTTCGATTTCGAACTCACGGTGACGGGGCCCTTCGCCGCGGCAATCCGGATGCTGACGCAGATGGAGGACGGGGAGCAGCGGGACGGTGCCATCTACAGCACCGTCGCCGGCATCATCGGACTGCATCAACAGGTGGAGAAAACCGTCACCTATGACGACGAGACGGGCACCGCGACCATCGCAGTGGACGGGCTCATGACCACGCCCTGGACCGACGAGGACGGCCGCTACCGGCTCGACGTTCCTTACCAGCCGGCCTCGGAATTCAACTTCGAGATCGACCGCGCGCGTGCCGAATGGCGCGATCTGCCCGTGATCGTGAACGGTCCGCTGTTCTGGCGCAGCGAGATCGCATGGCTCCTGCCCGACGAAGGCGAAGGTTTCGCCATTCGCGGACAGCCCAGCTTCGAAAGCACGATCGGCGGCAACGTGATCCGCTCCACAGGCAGTATCGAAGGCGAGCGTTTCGAACTGACGCAGGACCTCCAGAGCGTGGCGTGGGAGATTCCCGCCGATCAGCTCGCCGCGGTTAAGCGCGACACGATGCGTATGCGGCGGCAGTTGCCGAAGCTCGTCGCGCCGACCGATGTCAGGCAGGCTTGGGAATATCAGGGCGACGACAAGGGGATGCTCGGTGCGATCAACACTGCCTATTCCGCCCTCGTGGAACAGGAGGAGGAAGATCAGGCCGAGGCCTACGTCAACCGCGCCGCGTTCCGTGCGGGGACGGGCGATTGGGCCGGCGCTCGCGCCGATCTCGACGTCGTTATCGAGCGCCAGCCGAGCAGCGAGCATCATGTGGCGCGCGCGCTGACGAAGCGGCACCTCGGCGATCTCGACGGGGCGCTCGCCGATCTCAAGGAGGCCGAACGGCTGAGTCCTTCGGAGGCCGAGCACCAGATGCAGATCGAGCTGCTCGGGCAGATGGGGCGCGGAGACGAGGCTTTGGCTCTCGCCGAGGAGAGCGCGCTCGTCGCGGCGGATCCGGATTCCGCCGACATTCAACTCGCCTATGCCGAGGGCTGGGCCGGCCGGCGCGAGGAAGGCTTGGCACGGCTGACCGAACTGGCGGAGACCGCGCCAGCAGGGTCCGAAGCGCACAACGCACTGTGCTGGTATTCGGGGATCTGGAATCTGGCGACGCCCAAGATTCTGCCCGCCTGCCTCAAGGCAATCGAGCAGGCCTCGGGCAGTGCGGCGGCGCTCGACAGCCGCGCGCTCGTCCTGTTCCGCCTCGGTCGGGCGGACGAAGCGCTGGTCGATCTGAACAAGGTCCTCTCGGTTGCGCCGGGCCAGCACGAGTCGCGCTACCTGCGCGGCATCGTACGCCTGGCGCTCGACGATGAGGCCGGGCAGCAGGACATCACGGCGGCGTTGGCGGCGGCACCTGCGCTGAAGGGGATCTACGGCGCTTACGGAGTAACGCCCCCGGCACGCTGATCGAGCGGTCGTGGCGCGGTGGCCCGGTTGACCAACTCATAACTTAGTGGTTATGGGTTGGTCATGCCTGCGCCAGATCCCGATCCCCTCTTCCGCGTGCTCGCCGACGCGAGCCGCCGGGCGATCTTCGAACGGCTGTGCCGCGAAGGGGAACTGACCGTGGGCGGCCTTACCCGCGGGTCAGGGATCTCGCAGCCGGCGATCTCCAAGCATCTCGGCGTGCTGAGGGAGGGCGGGCTGGTCGAGGGGCGGCGGGCAGGCCGCTCCACCTACTATCGCGCGCTGCCGGTACGGCTCGCGCCGCTTGACGACTGGACGGGGCAGATGCGTGCGTTCTGGGAGGCGCGTTTCGACAAGCTCGACGATTTGCTGGCGAGGATGGATAATTGACCGCGGCCGCCACCGAAACGCGTACGTTGGTCGTCGAACGCGAGTTCGCTCATCCGCCGGAGCGGGTCTGGCGCGCGCTCACGCAGAGCGATCTGCTTGCCGAATGGATCATGCCGAACGATTTCCGTGCCGAGGTGGGCGAGCGGTTCGAGATGGTGGCCGAATGGGGCAAAGTGGAAGGCGAGGTGCTCGCGATCGAGCCGTTGCGCTCGCTGAGCTACCGCTGGAACGGCCCCGGCCTCGAAAGCGTGGTGAACTGGACGCTCGATCCCACGCCCTCCGGCACGCGGCTGCGGATGGAGCAGACCGGCTTCCGGCCCGAGGAAAAGATGGCGTATCACGGCGCGCGGGCGGGCTGGCCGCGGTTCCTCAAATCGCTCGATAACCTGCTGGAAAGGATGGACTGATGGGCGCCCGGATCAGACAACTGCATCGCTGGACCTCGATGATCTTCACCCTGATCGTCGTGGGCATATTCGCCTTCCAGGCGTTCGCGGTACCGCCGGACTGGCTCTACTACACGCCGCTGCCGTTCCTGTTCTTCCTCATGCTGACGGGCATTTACATGTTCGTTCGCCATTACCGCAGGCCCGCCCGGTCATGACGGGCAAGCCCAAATTGCTGTCCGGCGGCAATCCGCAGATCCCGAAGGGGGAGGGCGATGCGCCGGTGCAGGCGTATATCGCCGCCATGCCCGGCTGGAAGCGCGCGGTGGGCGAGGCGCTGGACGCGGCGATCGTCCGCGCGGTTCCGGGGGTGGAGAAGGCGGTCAAGTGGAACAGCCCGTTCTACGGGACCGAGCAGGACTGCTGGTTCACCTCGTTCCATTGCTTCGACCGCTATGTGAAAGTCACGTTCTTCCGCGGCGGCTCGCTTGACCCGCCGCCGCCGGAGACCTCGAAGTATCCCGAGGTCCGCTATTATCATATTCATGAAGGCGAAATGCCGGGCGACCAGTTCACCGAGTGGGTGAAGCAGGCGGCGAAGCTGCCCGGCGAGAAGATGTAGCAGGAGGCGCGGTTTGGCGCAGGAAAACGAAGAGGGCGACTGGCGGCGCGCGAGGCTCGCGCAGGCACGCGAAGTCATCATGGGTGCCGATCCCGAGATCGTCGAGGAGGCCAAGTGGCGCAAGCCCTCCAACCCCGCCGGCGTGCCGACCTGGAGCCGCGAGGGCATCATCTGCACGGGCGAGACCTACAAGGACAAGGTCAAGCTGACGTTCGCACAGGGCGCCGCGCTGGACGACCCGGCGGGCCTGTTCAACGCCAGTCTCGACGGCAACGTGCGGCGCGCGATCGATATGTTCGAAAAGGACGCGATCGACGAGCCTGCCTTGCAGGCGCTCGTGCGCGAGGCGGTGGCGTTCAATCTCGCAAAAAAGAAGCGGTAAGGGGGCCCCGCTTGATTTGACACAGCGGTACCTGACGGGCACCTAGGCGGCCTTCATCGATCGCGAACAGAGGAACCAGCCGCCCGCACGGACTGGCAGCACGACACGCCCATGATGGACCTCCCGACCTACGAAGACTTGGGCCTCACCGGCGTCGCCCCTGCTGCGGAAGCGCTGATCGGGCTCGGCGTGCTGGTGGCAATCGCCTGGCTGGCCAATTTTATCGCCAAGAAGATCATCCTGCGCCTGCTGATGGCCCGGCTGTTGCCGAAGGACGGGCCGAATCCGGGCAAGGTCGTCGCATACCTCGCCAACATCGTTCCGGCGCTCATCGTCTCCCACGGCATAAGGCTCGTTCCGCACCTGCCCTACGCCGTCGAGGAGGTCGTCTCCAACGTCGCGGCCGCGCTGATCATTCTCGTGATCGCGATGGCGATCAGTGCGGGGCTCAGCTTCGTGAAGGATCTCTATGATCGGCGCCCCGATGCCGCGAACCGGCCGATCAAGGGCTACATCCAGGTGCTCAAGATCGTGGTGTACGCCGCCGCCGCGATCCTGATGGTCGCCGCGCTGATCGAGCAATCGCCGCTGCTGCTGCTATCCGGCCTCGGTGCGATGGCGGCGGTGTTGCTGCTGGTGTTCAAGGATACGATCCTCTCGCTGGTTGCTTCGGTCCAGCTCACGTCGAACGACATGCTGCGGGTGGGCGACTGGATCGAGATGCCCGAGCTCAACGCCGACGGCGACGTGATCGACATCGCCTTGCACACGGTGAAGGTGCAGAATTTCGACAAGACGATCACCACCATTCCCACGCACCGGCTGATCTCGGACAGCTTCAAGAACTGGCGCGGAATGTCCGAGTCGGGCGGCCGCCGGATCAAGCGCGCGATCAACGTCGACCAGAACTCGATCCGCTTCCTCAGCGAAGAGGAAAAGGCCGGGCTCCGCCGCTTCAAGCTGATCGAGGGCTACCTCGCCGACAAGGAGCGGGAGATCGGCGAATGGAACGCCGGGCTCGGGGAAGCCGGGCGGGAGCCGGTCAATGCCCGGCGGGCCACGAACATTGGGACCTTCCGCGCTTACGTCGTCGCATACTTGCGCGCGCACGCCAGGATCACGCCGGCAATGACGCTGCTCGTGCGCCAACTGGAACCTACCGCGCAGGGCCTGCCGCTCGAAGTGTACTGCTTCACCGATACCACGGCTTGGGGCGAGTACGAGACTATCCAGGCCGACATCTTCGATCATCTTCTGGCGATCATGCCCGAGTTCGGCCTCCGCATATTCCAGGAGCCGAGCGGACTGGATTTCCAGCGGGCGTTTTCCGAGTAGCGCGCTCGCCGCGGCGAGCGCGCTCTCAGATCAGCCCCTTGGCCTTCAGGCTGGTGTGCCCCTCGCGCCCGACGATGACATGATCGTGCACGACGATGCCGAGCAGCCGTCCGGCCTCGGCAATGCGTTGGGTGATCCGGATGTCGGCGCGGCTCGGTTCGGGATTGCCGCTCGGGTGGTTGTGAACCAGGATCATCGCGCTCGCGCCGACATCGAGCGCCTTCTTCACCACTTCGCGGGGATGGATCGCCGCTTCGTCGATCGAACCGTCGCCGACGTGGTGGTCGACGATCAACCGGTTGCGCGTGTCGAGATAGAGCACGCGAACACGCTCGACCGTGAGGTGCGCCATGTCGATCGTCAGGTAGTCGAGGAGCGCCTGCCAGCTTCCCAGCACCGGCTTCTGCGCGACCTTGCCACGCGCCATGCGCCGCGCGGCAAGGGCGACCGCCTTGAGCGTGGCTGTGCCGGTCTCGCCCATGCCCTTGACCTGGCGCAGCGCGCCCGGCTCGGCGTTGAGCACCGCGGGCAGCGATCCGAAGCGGGCGAGCAGGGCTTTGGCGAGCGGCTTGGTGTCGCCGCGCGGGTTGGCGGCGAAGAGCAGGAATTCGAGCACTTCGTAATCCGCGAGCGCCTCCGCGCCGCCGGTCAGCAGCCGCAGCCGCAGCCGCGCGCGGTGGCCCGCGCCGGCGTGCGGAGCGGCACTCTCGTCCGGATTTTCACCCCCCTGCAGCAACTTTCCCCCCGTCGTCGCGTTCGAGGATGCATTGCCTTTGCCGGGCGATGCGCGCAAGTGTGGCGGGATGGCGCTGGCCGAAGACGACAATGCTGACGAGGTCGAGGCCGAAGCGCCGCGCCGGCGCCCGATGAGGTGGCGCTGGCGGGTTTCGCTCGTGCTTCTCCTGCTGATCGTGGCCGTGCTCGCGGCTGCGTGGTTCTCGCGCGAGCGGATCGCGGGCGATGTCATCGCCGGAATGCTCGAGGACTACGATCTCGCCGCCGAGTACGAGATCGAGAGCATCGGACCCGAGCGGCAGGTGCTCCGCAACGTGGTGATCGGCGATCCGCTGCTGCCAGACCTGACGATCGAGCGCGTGACCGTGAACATGCGCTACGGCTTCGGGACGCCCACCATCGGCCGCGTCGTGCTCGAACGGCCGCGCCTGTTCGGCCGGCTGCGCGGCAGCGAGCTCAGTTTCGGCAGTCTCGACCGCGTGCTGTTCCGCGACACCGGAGCGCCGCCGGGACTGCCCGATCTCGATCTGAAGCTCCTCGACGGCCGCGCGCTGCTGGAAACCGACTTCGGGCCGGTCGGCATCAAGGCCGAGGGAGCTGGCCAACTGAAAAGTGGCTTCGCGGGTATCGTGGCGGCGACCGCACCCGAGCTTGCCGGCGGCGGCTGCGCTGCGCGCGATACGACCATCTACGGCCGGATCACGACGAGCGCCGGAAAGCCGCGCTTCGCGGGGCCGGCGCGGCTCGGCGCGCTGGCCTGCCCGGAAACCGGGTTGCGCCTGGCGAACGCATGGGTCGAGCTCGATGCAACCGCCGATGCCGATCTGAGCGGCTACGAAGGAACGGCCAAGCTGGCGAGCGGGCGGACCGCGCTGCCCAGCCTTGCGGCGGACGGAATCAACGGCACCGTCCGCGCGACCTGGCGGGACGACCGGCTGACCGCGCGCTATTCGCTGGTCGGGCGCGGGGTGGCGCATCCGCAGGCGCGGTTTGCCGTCCTCACGGCCAAGGGCCTCCTGCGCACGCGCGACTCCTTCGATCAGGCGGAGACGGATGCCGAGATCGAGGGCAATGGGCTGCGCATGGGCGATGGCTTCGCCGGCCAGCTCAACGGCTTGGCGCAGGCGGGGCGCGACACGCTGCTTGCGCCGCTGCTCGAACGCTTTGCCGGCGCTCTCCAGCGCGAGGCGCGCGGCAGCCGGCTCGCGGGCAACCTGCGGCTGCGCAAGGACGGCGAGGCCCTGTCGCTCGTCGTCCCCAGTGCGGCCCTGCGCGGCGGCAGCGGCGCGACGCTGCTGGCACTTTCGCGGGTCCACTTCAGCAGCCCGGCGGGGGGCGCCGCGCGCCTGACCGGGAACTTCAGCACCGGCGGGGAAGGGCTGCCGCAGATCGTGGGCCGGATGGAACGGCTGCCCGGGCGCGACGCCGTGCTGCGGCTGCGGATGGCGGAATATGCAGCGGGCGATTCGCGTCTGGCGATTCCGGAGCTCGTGCTGGCCCAGGGACCGGGCGGAGCGCTCGGCTTTTCGGGAAGCGCGGTCGCGACGGGCGCGCTCCCGGGCGGTTCGGCGCAAGATTTGGTCGTGCCGCTCGACGGCGCCTGGTCGAGCGCAGGCGGGCTGGCGCTGTGGCGCAGTTGCACCGAGTTCCGCTTCGACCGGCTCGAACTTGCCAATCTGGCGCTCGAACGCGGTCTGACGCTGTGCCCCCGTCGGGGCGCGCCGATTCTCGCCTACGGAGACGGTGGGCTCCGCCTCGCGGCCGGCGCGCCTTCGCTCGATCTCGCCGGAGAGCTGGCGGGGACTCCGATCGCGCTCCGCACCGGAGCGGTCGGCTTCGCCTATCCCGGCAATCTCTCGGCGCGCGACGTCGTGATTGCGCTCGGCCCGGATCGGGAGGCGAACCGGTTCCGCGTGAGCGACATCCAGGCGACGCTCGGCAGCGAGATTGCCGGCAGTTTCGCCGATGCCGACGTCGAGCTCTTTGCCGTTCCGCTCGACTTGCGGCAGACGGCGGGCAACTGGCGTTATGCCGGCGGGGTGTTCGCGATCGATCAGGGCAACTTCGTCCTCGAGGACCGCAGCGAGACCGACCGCTTCAATCCGCTGATGGCGCGCGGCGCGACCCTGACGCTGGAGAACAACGTCATCCGCGCCGATGCCCTTTTGCGCGAGCCGACCAGCGAGCACGAAGTAACCGAGGTTGCGATCGTCCACGATCTGGCCAGCGGCACGGGCCATGCGGACCTTGCGGTGAATGGCCTGCTGCTCGACGAGTCGCTCCAGCCCGACATGCTGAGCCCGCTCGCGCTGGGCGTGATCGCCAATGCACGCGGCACGGTGACGGGCACGGGGCGGATCGACTGGAACGCGCAAGGCGTGACGAGCTCGGGGCAGCTCTCCAGCGAAAGCCTCGACTTCGCCGCAGCATTCGGGCCGGTGCGGGGCGCGTCGGGCACGATCGTCTTCAGCGATCTCATCAACCTCACCACCGCGCCGGGGCAGACACTGCGCGTCGCCTCGGTCAATCCTGGCATCGAGGTGCTGGACGGCGAAGTCGAGTTCGCCTTGCGTGAGGGACAGTTCCTCTCGCTCGTCGGCGGCACCTGGCCCTTCATGGGCGGTACGCTGACGCTGCGGCCGGTCGACCTCAACCTCGGGGCGAGCGAGCAGCGATCCTACATTTTCGAGATCACCGGACTGGACGCGGCGACCTTCATCCAGCAGCTCGAGCTCGGCAATATCAACGCCACCGGCACGTTCGACGGCGAGGTGCCGATCGTGTTCGACGAGCAGGGGAACGGCAGGATCGAAGGTGGCCGCCTGATCTCGCGCGCGCCTGGCGGCAACCTGTCCTATGTCGGTGAGCTGACTTACGAAGACCTGTCGCCGATCGCCAACTTCGCCTTCGACGCGCTGCGTTCGCTCGACTATCGCCGGATGACGATCGACATGAACGGCAGCCTCTCAGGCGAAATCATCACCGAGGTGCGCTTCGAAGGGGTCAGCCAGGGCGAGGGCACGAGCGAGAACTTCATCACCCGACAGATCGCCGGGTTGCCGCTCGAGTTCAGAGTCAATATTCGCGCGGCCTTCGCGCAGCTCCTCACCAATCTGCGCTCGCTCTACGATCCTGCCTTCGTGCGCGATCCGCGCGAGCTGGGCCTGCTCTCCGACGACGGCACGCGCCTGCAGCGCCAGGTTCGTCCGCCGCCGGAAGTGATCAGGCCCGAAGACCTGATTCCAGACGAACCGCCCGTTCAGACCCACGAAAGCGAGACCATGCCATGACGTCAGCCGAATTGACTGCCCGCCGCGCGGCTGCGAGAACCCTGCCCATGCAGGGGAGTGCGACAGCGCCGAAGCGGGCGATCCGTTCGCTGCCGCTGGTGATGGCGGGTTTGGTGACGCTGGCAGGGTGCATTTCCGTGGAAGCGCCCGACAAGCCGATCGTCATCGAACTCAACATCAACATCCGGCAGGAAGTGATTTATCGGCTCGCGGAAGACGCGGGCAACACGATCGAAGAGAACGCAGAAATCTTCTGATGGAGAGCGTTGTGAAGGGCTTTGGCATGAACAGGAAATTCGTTCGCAAGATGGCGCTTGCCGCCGCCGGCTTCGCGCTAGCTGCGGGCGGGCTCGCAGGTACCGCCTATGCCCAGCGCGACCCGGCCTACGAGGCTGCGCGCGAGAGCGGCAAGGTGGGCGAGAAGATGGACGGCTATCTGGGCATCGTCACCGCCTCGACGCCCGAGCTGCAGCGCATGGTCAACGACATCAACATCAAGCGGCGCGCGGTCTATGCCCAGAAGGCGCAGACCGCCAACGCTACGCTTGAGGAATATGCGCTGACCGCCGGCTGTATCGCGATTGCCCGGACCAAGCCGGGCGAAAAGTACCAGGCGCCGGACGGTTCGTGGCAGACGCGTACCAGTGCGCCGCCGCAGCGCGACAGCCGCTGCCCGGCCTAGCGTGCGAACCGGGGCGGCGAAAACTTCTCCCGCAATGCAGCAACCCGCCGATTGACTCGATCATAGGTGCCGCCTAAGGGGGCGGCGCCCTCGGCGGGCAGTAGTTGCCCGTGCCTCGCCTTCCCGTTCAAGGAGCATGGCATGAGCGACGACAAGCCCGCACGAGAACCTATCGCCGAGGATGCGCGGATCGATGCGCTCGAAGAGCGGCTCAAAGCCGCACGCGAGCGAGAAGACGAGCGCAACCGGCCGCAGGCGACCGGGGCCGATGCGAACTATCGCAGCGGCAACCGGGTGCTCGCGGATCTGCTCGGCGGTATTCTCGGCGGTCTCGTGCTCGGTTGGTTGGTCGATACCTTCGCCGACACGTCGCCCTGGGGTCTGTTGGTCGGCCTGTTCCTCGGAATAGCGGTGGCCTTCAGGAACATTTTCAGGATGGCGAACACGCGCTCCGACGACTCCTCTCCGGAGGGGTAGCCGCGAGCGCGGATGTTCATGAGGTAGGGACTTAGACAGCCGTGGCAGCCGAACCGGCCAAGGTCGACCCGATGTACCAGTTCACGATCGAGCCGCTGTTCGGCTCGGCGAACTGGGAGATTGCGGGCTTCAACATCGCCTTCACCAACAGCGCGATGTGGATGCTGATCACCACCGTGGTGCTGGGCATCTTCGTGTGGGGCGGGATGAAGCGCGAGCTCGTCCCCGGCCGCTGGCAGATGGCGGTCGAGACCTTCACCGGCTTCGTCGAGAACATGCTGGAAGCGAACATCGGCAAGGCGGGGCGCAAGTACGTGCCTTACGTGTTCTCGCTGTTCATGTTCATCCTCTTCGCCAATATCCTCGGCCTGCTGCCGCTCGGCATCGTCGGGCTTCACCCGTTCACCTTCACCAGCCATTTCACGATCACCGGCGTGCTCGCCGCGATCAGCTTCTCGATCGTGCTGATCGTCGGCTTCTGGAAGCACGGCTTCCACTTCTTCAGCCTGTTCGTGCCGCACGGCACGCCGCTGCCTATGATCCCGGCGATCTTCCTGATCGAGCTGGTCAGCTTCGCCGTGCGCCCCTTCAGCCTCGCGCTGCGACTGTTCGTCGCGATGATGGCCGGCCACGTTCTGCTCGAAGTGCTGTCGAGCTTCGTGATCGACGGCACTAACGCCGGCGCGCACTTCGGCCTGCTGGTCGGTCTTCCCAGCTTCCTGCTGATGATCGGCATCTGCGCGCTGGAGATCCTGGTCGCGGGCATCCAGGCCTACGTTTTCGCTCTTCTGACGTCGCTCTATATCAACGACGCGGAAAACCTTCACTGAGCTTTACCAACCTGAATTAACGAATTCGATCCAAAGGAGTTTTTGACATGGACGTAGAAGCTGCAAAGCTGATTGGCGCTGGTCTCGCCGCGATCGGCGCGGGCATGGCCGCGATCGGCGTGGGTAACGTGTTCGGCTCGTTCCTCGAGAGCGCACTGCGCAACCCGGGCGCTGCCGACGGCCAGCAGGGCCGCCTGTTCATCGGCTTCGCCGCTGCCGAGCTTCTCGGCCTGCTGGCGTTCGTGGTGTCGATGATCCTGATCTTCGTCGCCTGATCGACCGACTATCCGTCGCCGGCCGGGGTTCGCCCGGCCGGCACGCTTCCTTCCGCCTGACTTCCGGCGCCTGACTTCCGGGACGTGCTTCGATGCCCCAGATAGCCCAGCTCGCAGAAACCTTCTCCAGCCAGATCTTCTGGCTGCTGGTGTTCTTCGGGATCGTGTTCTTCGTCATCGGCCGGGGCATGGTCCCCAAGGTGATGGGGACCGTGGCCCAGCGCGACAGCCAGATCGGCAGCGATCTCGCCGCCGCCGAGGCCGCGCGTGCGCAGGCGGACGAGGAAGAGGAAGCCTGGCGCAAGCGCGAGAATGAAAATCGCGCCGCCGCCCAGGCGCTCATTGCCAAGGCGAAGGCCGAAGCGGCCGCCAGCAACGAGAAGAAGCTCTCTGCCGCGCAGAAGCGGCTCGACAAGAAGCTGGCCGATGCGGAAGCCGCGGTCGCCGCTGCGCGCACGTCGGCCATGGCTGAGATCGAAGGTGTGGCGGCCGAAGCCACGCAGGACATCGTCCAGCGGCTGGCTGGCGTCAGCGTCACCGCCGCCAGCGCGAAGAAGGCCGTCAAGGAGGCCATGAGCAATGGCTAACACACCCGAAGTCTTCGCCACCGATGCCGCCGAGACCGAGGCGGTGATCGAGCACGGTTCCGTGGAGCACGTCGAGCCCGAGCTGTTCGGCTTGGCCCCGTTTCAGGTCGTCGCCGTGGCGATGACGGTGCTGATCCTGATCGCGATCTGGAAGAAGGTCCCCGGCATGATCGTCGGCGGGCTCGACAACAAGATCGCGGGGATCAAGCGCCAGCTCGACGAGGCCAAGGCGCTGCGCGCCGAGGCCGAGGCGCTGCGCGACGAATATCGCCGCAAGGTCGCCGGTGCCGAGAAGGACGCGGAAGCCATGCTCGCCAATGCCCAGCGCGAGGCGGACACGATCGTCGCCAAGGCGGAAGAAGACAGCAAGGCGATGGTCGAGCGCCGCAAGCGCATGGCCGAGGACAAGATCGCCGCTGCCGAGCGCGAGGCGGTCGAGAACGTGCGTGCCCATGCGGCGAGCGCCGCGGCCGCCGCTGCGCGCAAGCTGATCGCCGAAAAGCACGACGCCGATGCCGACCGCAAGCTGGCGGACGAGCTGATCGCGGGCATCTGACGGCGTCCGCTTTCGCGGAACGATCGAGAGGGGCCGTGCGCTTTCTCCTGTGAACAGGAGAATCGCATGGCCCTTTCCGCAATAGCGATAAACTGCACGCTCAAGTCGTCTGGAGACGAGCAGAGCTCCACCGACGCGATGATCCGCGTTCTCGACGAGGCGTTCGCCCAGCGCGACGTCGCCATCTCCGAGACGCTCCGCATTGCCGACTATAACGTGCTGCCCGGCGTCACCTCCGACGAGGGGAAGGGCGACGACTGGCCGGAGCTGCGCGCCAAGATCCTCGCCCACGATATCCTCGTCTTCGGCGGTCCGATCTGGCTCGGCCAGATAAGCTCACTCGCCAAGCGCGTGCTGGAGCGGATGGATGCCTTCCTCGGCGAAACCGACGACAAGGGGCGCATGCCGAGCTATTCGAAAGTGGCCGTCGCTGCGATCGTCGGCAACGAGGACGGCGCGCACTGGTCGACCTCGCAACTGTTCCAGAGCCTCAACGATCTCGGTTGGACGATCCCGGCAGCCGCCGCCTGCTACTGGGTCGGAGAGGCAATGGGTTCCACCGACTTCAAGGACCTCGAACAGACGCCGGATAAGGTGGCGGAGACCGCCAGAATGGTCGCGGCGAACGCCGCGCATCTCGCAGGGCTGCTGAAGGAAAGTCCCTACCCGGGTTGATCGGATATCTCCCCGTCCTCTTCAGAGGAGGGGGCTTCTGTCAGAAGCTGTCCTTCGCCGCTCTGAGCGCTGCGAAGGTTTCGTGCGGGGCGCTCCCGCCCCAGCGGCCGCGCAGGGCGTCCGTATCGGCCCGCAGGAAGGGATTGGTCGCGAGCTCGCGGGACAGCGGCATCGGGACCGTGGGTTCGCCCCGGGCGCGGCGCTCGTCGATCTCGCGGGCGTAGAGCTGGAGCTCGGCGTTGTCTGGATCGGCGTGGAGCGCGAAGCGGGCGTTGGCCTGCGTGTACTCGTGCGCGCAGTAGAGCGTGGTCTCGCGCGGCAGGGCCTTGATCCGCTCGAGGCTGGCCCAGAACTGTTCGGGTGACCCTTCGAACATCCGCCCGCAGCCGAGCGCGAAGACGCTGTCGCCGACGAAGGCCATGCCGGCTTCGGGCAAGTGGTAGGCCACGTGCCCCTCGGTATGCCCGCCGACGTCGATCACCCGCGCATCGAACCGGCCGAGGGCCACGGTGTCGCCGTCGGCGACCACGCGGTCGACGGGGGCGATCTTCTCGACTTCCCTGGGGCCGGTCACCTTGGCGCCGGTCGCCTCGACGATCGCCTTGTTCCCGCCGGCATGGTCGGGATGCCAGTGCGTGTTCCAGATCTGGGTGATCCGCCAGCCTTTGGCTTCGGCCTGGCGCAGGTACTCGGCGCCGTCGGGCGTGTCGATCGCCGCGGTCTCCCCACTCTCCGGGTCGTGGAGCAGATAGCCGTAGTTGTCGCCGAGGCAGGGGAACTGGTGGACTTGGAGCATGGCGTGCATCCTACCCGCCAGGGCGGATAGTGGAAAGGCCCGCCTGCCGGGTGGGCAAGCGGGCCTTCCGTGTCTCCTCCAGCTTCCGCCGGATGACTGCGCCGGCGGCGTTAGTCCTTCTTCTTCAGCGCTTCGCCGAGAATGTCGCCGAGCGAGGCGCCCGAGTCGGACGAGCCGAACTGCGCCACGGCTTCCTTCTCCTCGGAGATCTGGCGTGCCTTGATCGAGAAGTTCGGCTTCTTCGAACGGTCGAAGCCGATAACCATGACATCGATCTTCTGGCCGGTCTGGAACCGGTCCGGACGCTGCTCGTCGCGGTCGCGGCCGAGATCCGAGCGCTTGATGAAGCCGGTCGCCCCGTCTTCGCCGACCTGCACTTCGAGCCCGCCGTCGCGGACTTCGAGCACGCTGACGGTGACGATCTCGTTCTTGCGCAGCGCACCGGAAGCGCCCGACTCGCTCGGCGCCCCCTTCTCGAGCTGCTTCATGCCGAGGCTGATGCGCTCCTTGTCGACGTCGACGTCGAGCACGATGGCCTCGACCTCTTCACCCTTGCGGTGCAGCGCCAGCGCGTCCTCGCCCGAGATGCCCCAGGCGATGTCGGACATGTGGACCATGCCGTCGACGTCGCCGTCGAGGCCCACGAACAGGCCGAACTCGGTGGCGTTCTTGACTTCGCCCGACACCTTCGAACCGATCGGGTGCTTGTCGGCGAACTCTTCCCACGGGTTGCGCTGGGCCTGCTTGAGGCCGAGCGAGATGCGGCGCTTCTCGCTGTCGACCTCGAGCACCATGACTTCGACTTCCTGGGAGGTCGAGACGATCTTGCCCGGGTGCACGTTCTTCTTGGTCCAGCTCATCTCGGAGACGTGGACCAGGCCTTCGATGCCCGGCTCCAGCTCCACGAAGGCGCCGTATTCGGTGATGTTGGTGACGGTGCCCGTCAGCTTCGCGCCGACCGGGTACTTCGCGCCAACGCCATCCCACGGATCGCTCTCCAGCTGCTTCATGCCGAGGCTGATGCGCTGGGTTTCCTCGTTGATGCGGATGATCTGCACCGTGACGGTGTCGCTGATGTTGATCACTTCGCTCGGGTGATTGACGCGCTTGTAGCTCATGTCGGTGACATGGAGCAGGCCGTCGATGCCGCCGAGGTCGACGAAGGCGCCGTAGTCGGTGATGTTCTTGACGACACCCTCGATCACCTGACCTTCGGCCAGCTTGTCGATCAGTTCGCTGCGCTGTTCGGCGCGGGTCTCTTCCAGCACCGCGCGGCGGCTGACGACGATGTTGCCGCGGCGGCGATCCATCTTCAGGATCTGGAACGGCTGCGGCATGTCCATCAGCGGGGTCACGTCGCGGACCGGGCGGATGTCGACCTGCGAACCGGGGAGGAACGCCACGGCGCCGTCGAGGTCGACGGTGAAGCCGCCCTTGACGCGGCCGAAGATGCGGCCTTCGACGCGCTTGCCTTCGCCGAACTCGCTTTCCAGCTTGTCCCACGCGGCTTCGCGGCGGGCGCGGTCGCGGCTGAGCATGGCTTCGCCGTCGGCGTTCTCGACGCGGTCGACGAAGACTTCGACTTCGCTGCCGACTTCGAGCCCGTGCTCGTTATCGACGCGCATGAATTCCTTGAGGGGGACGCGGCCTTCGCTCTTGAGGCCGACGTCGATCACGGCGAGGCCGTTCTCGATCGCGGTGACGGTGCCCTTGACGACGCGGCCTTCGAAGCCGTCTTCGCCGGCGCCGCCGAGCTGTTCGTTGAGCAGCGCCTCGAAATCGGCGCGTGTGGGGTTGGCGGAAGTTGCCATTGTGTGGTGGTTCCTACTTCACGTTATTTCCGGCCAAGCGGTTGTGTCCGCTGGTCTTCTGGCCAGGCTCCCCGCCGGGCCGAATGCCGTGGCGGAGGTTCTCGGGACACGCGGCGAGAGCCGGGGCGGAAATGCAGGCCGGAGCGGACGAACCGCTCGCACGAGACCGGCAAATGGCAAAAGGAAGCCTGCCTCCGACCGGACACACACGTCCGTCGAACGGGCGCGCGCCTAGGCGAAAGCGGGCCGGAAAGCAAGCGAAACCGCGCAGCGGTGTTGACGCTCCGCGGAGTTTTACCAAGGTGTCACCTTGTGCTCTCCGCCCTCGGTGGAGAGACCTTTCCGGGGGGCCGGTGTGTGGACTTCCAAAGTGTGAAAGCCACACTCGCGGCAGGGTGTCACCTTGCGCGGCGAGCTGGGCGGGAGAAGGCGAGTCGCGGTGCGCATGAGAGGGGTCGTGGCACAGCGCGAGGCATGTAGGAAAATGGTTTCTTGCGGGGCTGGGCGGATTGGATTTTCGCGCGGGGTGCGAAGGTGTTTTTCACACGAAGCCACTAAGATGCTGTGCCTGCGGCGCAGCCGCGTCTATCATCCCATCGTCGGCTCGGGGGAAGCGGTGGAATTTGGCAGTGCGCCTGCGGCGCGGTCCAACGTCTTCGTGTCTTCGTGTGAACCCATCTCGTCATCCCAGCGAATGCTGGGATCGCTATCCGCCAGGTCGTACGGTGCTGCACGCGATCCCGGCTTTTCGCTGGGATGACGGATACTTCGTTGGGATGACGGGGCCGGGACGTCCGCGCGTCAGCTTCTATCTGCTCCCCAGTACAGCCTCGACCGCCTCGATCGCGGCGGTGATGGCCTCGTCGCGGCCCAGTGCGGAGGTGTCGAGCATGATCGCGTCGCTTGCCGCGCGCAATGGGGCGTCCTTGCGCTGGGTGTCGCGGGCGTCGCGGCGGCGGAGGTCTTCGGCGATGGCGTCGAGCGAGGCGGGGATGCCGCGGTCCTGCATTTCCCGCCAGCGGCGCTGCGCGCGCGCCTCGACGCTGGCGGTGACGAACAGCTTCACCTGCGCCTCGGGCGCGATCACGGTGCCGATGTCACGCCCGTCGAGCACGGCGCCGCCCGGCCGGGTGGCGAAGGTCCGCTGCCGTTCGAACAGGGCCTGCCGCACGGTCGGGTGGACCGAGACGCGGCTGGCGAGGCCGCCGGTCTCCTCGCTGCGCAAGTGCGGATCGGCGAGCAGCGCTTCGGGAAAGCTCGTTGCCGCGAGCGCATCGACCGGGTCGTCCGGATTGCCGCCGTCGAGGAACACCTGCCGCCCCACCGCGCGGTAGAGCAGGCCGGTGTCGAGATGCGGCAGCCGGTAATGCTCGGCCAGCGCGCGGGCGATCGTGCCCTTGCCGCTGGCGGTGGGACCGTCGACGGCGATGATCACCGATCTTCCCTCCCGCTGGCGGGCGCGGGGGCTGCAGGCTCCTGCGCCGCGCTCCGCGCGCGGGATCTGCGCTCCCGCGCCGCCTTGACCAGGCCGTAGATTGCGATCGAGGCCCAGAAGCCTTCGAGCACCAGGCTTGGCCAGTTGGTGTGGACGAGCAGCGAGACCGTCAGCAGTCCAGCGCCAAGCAGGTTGGTGCCGTGGAGGATGAACGGGTTGGGCGCGGGATTCCAGGTCAGGTAGGCATAGGCGGCGATGATGCAGAACATGCCGGCGAAGCCGACCATCGCCGCTGTGTCGAGACCTGTCACTCTCCCGCTCCGACATGGCCCGACGGGCCCACCTCGGACCCCTCCCGCAGGCGGGAGAGGGGATTGGCTGCGCCTTCGAGCAGGTCGACGAAATTAGGGAAACTCGTGCCGATCGGGCGGGTGTCGTCGACCTCCACTCCGGCGCGGCTGGCGAGGCCGGCCACGGCCATGCTCATCGCGATGCGGTGGTCGAGGTGGGTGACGACCGGTGCGGTTTCGCCGTTACCGGGCAGGGGGTCGCCGCCGGTGCCCTCGACGATCAGGCCGTCCTCGGTCTCCTCCACGCGCGCGCCGGCGGCGGTGAGGGCGGCCGCCATGGCGGCGATGCGGTCGCTTTCCTTGACGCGCAGTTCCTCCAGCCCGCGCGTCACCGTGCGGCCCTGCGCGAGCGCGGCGGCGATGAACAGGACCGGGAACTCGTCGATCATGCTCGGCGCCACGACCGGGTCGACCTCGATCCCGGTGAGGGCTGCGTGGCGCACGCGCAGGTCCGCGACCGGCTCGCCGCCGACTTGGCGCGCGTCCAGTTCCTCGATGCTCGCGCCCATCTGGCGCAGCACCGTGACCAGCCCCGCGCGGGTCGGGTTGAGGCCGACGTTCTCGATCACGAGATCGCTGCCTTCGACAAGGCTGGCGGCAACGAGGAAGAACGCGGCGGACGAGGGATCGCCCGGAACCTCGATCGTCTGGGGCCGCAGCTCGGCCTCGCCGTGGATGCGGATGATCCGCTCTCCGCCAAGTTCCTCGACCTCCAGCTCGGCGCCGAAGCCGCGCAGCATCCGCTCGGAATGATCGCGCGTCGGCACGGGCTCGATCACCGTGGTGACGCCCGGCGTGTTGAGGCCTGCGAGCAGCACCGCGCTCTTCACTTGCGCGCTGGCGACGGGCAGGCGGTATTCGATCGGCACGGCCGGGCAGAGCCCTTCCATCATCAGCGGCAAAGTACCGCCGGGCGAGGATGTGAAGCTCGCGCCCATGCGGCTCAGCGGTTCGATCACGCGGCCCATCGGGCGCTTGGAAAGGCTGGCGTCGCCGGTGAACGCCGCGGTGATGCCGTGGCTCGCGACCACGCCCATGAGGAGGCGGGTGGACGTGCCCGAATTGCCCATCTCCAGCGCCTTGCCGGGCTGGAGCAGGCCGCCGACGCCGACGCCGTGGACCGACCAGGTGCCGTCCGCTTCGCGCTCGATCCCTGCGCCCATCGCCCGCATCGCGGCGGCGGTGGCGAGCACGTCCTCACCTTCCAGCAATCCGCTGGCGCGCGTCTCGCCCACAGCCAGCGCGCCGAGCATTAGCGCGCGGTGGCTGATCGATTTGTCGCCGGGCACGCGAATCCGTCCGCGCAAGGGGCCGGACGGCAGAAAGCGGCGGGGGCGGGGCATGTCGTTCAAGGAAGGGGTCCTTCACCGGGAGGGGGCGGATCGGCCGCGGCTTTTGACAGCGGCATTGCCCTATGGCAAGGCGCGCGCCGCCTGCGGTGCGCTCTTGATTCCGGGGGCGAGCACACCCATCACGTTCTCACAAGTTTCAACCCTGCCGGGGCGGCGGGGAATGATAAGGATTGACAATGGCCAAGCCAGAATGGGGCACCAAGCGTTCCTGCCCCAAATGCGGTGAACGCTTCTACGACCTCGGCAAGGACGAACCCGTCGCCTGCATCGAATGCGGCGAGGAATGGTATCCCGAGCCGGTGCTGAAGTCGAAGCAGCCGATTCCGTTCGAGGAAGAAGAGAAGAAGGACAAGGAGCCCGACAGCGACCTTGCCGACGACGATCTGGAAGACATCGTCGACGACGACGACGATTCGCCGGACAACGAGGTGGATCTCGGCGGAGACGACGATCTCGGCGTGGCGAAGGGCAAGGGCGACGACGAGGAAGAAGATACCTAAATCCGCTCTTGCCAAGCGGGGCCGCCCTGAATAAAGGGCGGCCCTCCCGCTTACCGGCGGGGTCTGGTGCATCTCCCGGGATGCGCCGCAAATGGATGACACGGGGCCTTAGCTCAGCTGGGAGAGCGCCTGCATGGCATGCAGGAGGTCAGCGGTTCGATCCCGCTAGGCTCCACCACCATCCTCCGGTTTACCGCCTTTCGGCCCATGAACCGAAATCCGGCAAACCGGGCTACGATCGAAATACGCCATGCCTTTCGCATGGTTTGGAATGCCGATTTGCCCGCTGGCTGACGAGGTTTCGTCCGCCGGCGTTTTTCGCGTTTGATGGGGCGGCAGCGCTTCGAAGGAGTTGACCAGGCGATGTTCGACAATCTGTCCGACCGGCTCGGCAACGTATTCGACCGCCTGCGCGGGCGCGGTGCGCTCAACGAAGAGGAAGTGCGCGAGGCGATGCGCGAAGTGCGCGTCGCGCTGCTCGAGGCGGACGTCGCGCTGCCTGTGGTGCGCCGGTTCATCGACGCGGTCACCGAAAAGGCGATCGGCGCCGAAGTCCTGAAGTCGGTCACGCCGGGCCAGCAGGTCGTCAAGATCGTCAACGACGAACTGGTCGAGATGCTGGGCGGGGAAGGGGTCGAGGGCCTGAACCTCGACGCCAGGCCGCCGGTCGTGATCATGATGGTCGGCTTGCAAGGCTCGGGCAAGACGACCACCACGGCCAAGCTCGGCAAGTTCCTGAAGGAGCGCCACGGCAAGAAGGCGCTGATGGCCTCGCTCGACGTCAACCGCCCGGCCGCGCAGGAGCAGCTGGCGGTTCTGGGCGAGCAGGTCAGCGTCGCGACCCTGCCGATCGTGCAGGGCCAGCAGCCGGTCGACATCGCGCGGCGGGCGATGGAAGCCGCGAAGTTGCAGTCCGCCGACGTGCTGCTGCTCGACACCGCCGGCCGCCTGCACGTCGACGAGGCGCTGATGGCGGAGATGAAGGCGGTCGCCGGCATCTCCTCGCCGAACGAAGTGCTGCTGGTGGTCGATTCGCTGACCGGTCAGGACGCGGTCAACGTCGCGCGCAGCTTCACCGAGGAAGTGCCGCTGACCGGCGTGGTGCTCACCCGGATGGACGGCGATGCGCGCGGCGGCGCGGCGCTGTCGATGCGGCACGTCACCGGCAAGCCGATCAAGTTCGCCGGCACGGGCGAGAAGCTCGATGCGCTGGAGGCCTTCGATCCCAAGCGCGTCGCTGGCCGCATCCTCGGCATGGGCGATGTCGTCAGCCTGGTCGAGAAGGCCGCGGCGACGATCAAGGAAGAAGACGCCGAAGCGCTCGCCAAGCGCATGGCGAAGGGTCAGTTCGACCTCAACGACCTGCGCATGCAGCTCCGCCAGATGCAGAGCATGGGTGGGCTCGGCATGCTCGCGGGCATGCTGCCGGGCATGAAGAAGGCCAAGGCGGCGCTGTCGCAGTCGGGCGCGGACGACAAGGTGCTGGTCCACATGGATGCGATCATCGGCTCGATGACGCCCAAGGAACGTGCCAACCCCGCGCTGCTCAACGCCAAGCGCAAGAAGCGCGTCGCGGCGGGCTCGGGCCTGCAGGTCCAGGACGTGAACAAGCTGCTCAAGATGCACCAGGAAATGAGCCGCGCGATGAAGCAGATCAAGAAGATGGGCGGCCTCAAGGGCCTCGGCGCGCTGTTCGGCGGCGGCGGGCTCGGGGCTGCGATGCCCGGGCTCGGCGGGCCGGGCGCGGGCGGCATGCCGCCGGGGCTTCCCGGTCTTCCCGGTTCGAAGAAATAGATTTTGGTTTTAGATATTTAAGTTGGAAAGGTAACTACTCATGGCAATTTCCCTTCGTCTCTCGCGCGGTGGCGCGAAGAAGCGCCCCTACTACCGCATCGTTGCGGCCGACAGCCGCAAGCCGCGCGACGGCAAGTATCTCGAGCAGATCGGCACCTACAACCCGCTGCTCGCCAAGGACGACGAGAAGCGCGTCCAGCTGAACGAGGATCGCGCCCGCTACTGGCTCGGCGTCGGCGCGCAGCCGACCGACCGCGTCGCCCGCTTCCTCGACGCCGCCGGCATCAAGGAGCGCGCCGCCCGCAACAACCCCAGGAAGGCGGAGCCCGGCGAGAAGGCGAAGGAGCGCGCCGAAGAGAAGGCCGCCAAGGCCGCCGAAGCCGAGGAAGCCGCGAAGGCCGCCAAGGAAGAAGCGAGCGCGCCCGCTCCCGCCGAGGAAGCGACCGCTGAAGCTCCGGCGCCGACCACCGACGAGCCGGCCGAGGGCAGCGAGACCCCGGCGACCGGCGACGAGGCCGCGGTCGAGTCGACCACGGACGAGCCCGCCGAGGGCGGCGAAGACAAGG
>JAPSJS010000029.1 GCA_031178065.1 Altererythrobacter sp. | reverse complement strand
TTGTCCATCTAGTTTGGTTCACACGAAGACACGAAGATGTCGAGATTGAGGTTACCGCCGGTAGTAGTCGTTGGCGATGCGCCTGATGCCGTCTTTGAAGGTGGCCTGACCGAAGTTCATCAGCAACCCGAGAGGTAAGGACATGAGCCGAAGGTAAGTAAGGACTTGCTTTCCGTGGACCGGCGCCAGCCGGTCGATGGATTTCAGCTCGACGATCAGCTTTTGCTCAATGAGCAGGTCGATCTTAAATGCGTTGTCTACGACAACGCCCTTGTAAGAAAGGGGTACAGCGACTTGGCGCGCCACACTCAACCCGCGCCGATGCAGTTCGGCGGCCATCAACGCCTCGTATGCACTTTCCAGCAAGCCAGGCCCAAGATCGTTGTGCAGCTGGAAGCCACAATCGACGACCTCCGACGCAATCGCCTCCAGATCGTCCAAGAACGACATCTTCGTGTCTTCGTGTGAACCCAACCTCACACCGGATCGGCAGCCGTTCCGCTGACGGTCCAGGTCTGGCCTTGGCCGAGGAGCTTGGCGAGGTCCGCGGTTTTGCCCTCGCTCGCCTTCGCACGCTCTTCGATGACGGCGGTTTCGAAGGTCGGGCGCGGGTCGTCGTAGAGGACGCCGAGGGCCATGGGGAACGGGCCGAACGGCATTTCGACCAGCATGTGTGCGATCGAACGGTTGGTGACGTCGTGCACCAGCACCTCGGCCGCCTGCCAATCGCCATCCACCACGTCGACCACCTTGAGCTCCAGACGGTCGCGATCGAGCGCGATGCCCCTGGTGCCGCCAGCGAACAGCATCGGCGCGCCGTTCTCGAGCCAGAGCTGCCGGTCCTCGGCGCCCTTGGGTGCGGCGAAGTCGTTGAACACGTCCTTGTTGTAGACGATGCAGTTCTGGAAGATCTCGATGAACGCCGCGCCCTGGTGCGCGTGGGCGGCCTTGAGCACGTCGGGCAGGTTCTTCGACACGTCGAATCCGCGGCCGACGAAGCGCGCGCCCGATCCGAGTGCGAAGGCGGCGGGCCGCGCCGGGTGGTCGTAGGAGCCGAGCGGGGTCGAGGGCGACTTCGTACCCTCGCGGCTGGTCGGCGAGTACTGGCCTTTGGTCAGGCCGTAGATCTCGTTGTTGAACAGCATGATCTGCATGTTCACGTTGCGACGCAGCACGTGCATCAGGTGGTTACCGCCGATCGACAGTCCGTCGCCGTCGCCGGTGACCAGCCAGATGTCGAGATCGGGATTGGCGAGCTTCACACCCGTCGCCACCGCCGGCGCGCGGCCGTGGATCGTGTGGAAGCCGTAGCTTTCCATGTAGTACGGAAAGCGGCTCGAGCAGCCGATGCCGGAGATGAACACGGTGTTGGCTGGGTCCGCGCCGAGCTGCGGCAGCGTGCGCTGCACGGCCTTGAGGATCGCATAGTCCCCGCAGCCCGGGCACCAGCGAACTTCCTGGTCGGTCTCCCAGTCCTTGAGGGTGGTTTCGATCTTTACTGGGGCGTTCATAACCTACCTCGTCATCCCGGCGCAGGCCGGGATCTGGTGCAGCGAAGTTCCACGATGGGGAGAGCGGTCCCCGCTTGCGCCGTGATGGCGTGACGTGATCATTGGTTCACCGCCCCGGTGTCCGACCCCTCGCCCGGGAGCGCGGCGTCGTCGCCGTGGAAAGGGGCGTCGGGATAGGTCCCGTCGTCATGGCCGGATTCGGATATCGGCAGCTGCTGCTCGTTCGCCGGAACCTCGCCGCCTTCGTTGCCGGGAATGCCGTCGAAGTACTTGCCGATCGCTTCTTCCAGCTCGGCGATCTGGAACGGCTGGCCGCTGGTCTTGGTCAGCGGCTCGGCATCGACCAGGAACTGGTCACGCAGCACCGTCTTGAACTGGCCGGTGTTCATCTCGGGCACGAGAACCTTGTCGAAGCCCTTGAGCAGCGCGCCGAGATTGGCCGGCAGCGGCCAGATGTGGCGCACGTGGATATGGCTGACGTCCAGACCCTTGCGCCGCGCGCGGCCCACCGCCTGGTGGATCGGGCCGTAGGTCGAGCCCCAGCCCACCACCGCGAGCTTGCCGGTCGCCTCGCCGAGCGCAACTTCCTGGTCCGGCACCGCGACGTCCTCGACTTTCGCCTTGCGGGCGTCGGTCATCCTCTGGTGGTTGTCGGGCGAGTAATCGATGTTGCCGGTCAGCTCGTGCTTCTCGATGCCGCCGATGCGGTGCAGCAAGCCCGGCGTACCCGGCTTGATCCACGGCCGCGCGCCCTTCGCGTCGCGCTTGTAGGGCAGCAGCTGGTCGCCGTCGTTCTTCTCGGTCAGGAATTGCACCGGGAACTTCTCGTAGCTCGCCGGATCCGGCACTTTCCACGGCTCGGCCGCATTGGCGATGTAGCCGTCGGTCAGCAGCATGACCGGGGTCATGTACTGGACCGCGATGCGGCACGCCTCAATCGCGCACTCGAACGCGTCGGATGGACTGCGGGCAGCGATCACCGGCATCGGCGCATCGCCGTTGCGGCCGTAGACCGCCTGGTAGAGGTCGCTCTGCTCGGTCTTGGTCGGAAGGCCGGTGGACGGCCCGCCGCGCTGCGAGTTGACGATCACCAGCGGCAGCTCGGTCATGATCGCCAGTCCCATCGCCTCGCCCTTGAGCGCGATGCCCGGGCCCGACGACGAGGTGACGCCCAGTTGTCCGGCGTAACTCGCCCCGATCGCGGCGCAGATGGCGGCGATCTCGTCTTCCGCCTGGAAGGTGGTGACGCCGAATTCCTTGAGCCGCGTGAGGTGGTGCAGGATCGCGCTCGCGGGCGTGATCGGATAGCCGCCGAAGAACATCGGCAGCTCGGCGAGCTGCGCGCCCGCGACGAGGCCGAGCGAAACCGCCTCCGCCCCCGTGATCGTGCGGTACAGACCCGGCGCACTCTCCACCGGTGCAATGTGAAGCTGCTTGAGCGGGCCCGAAAGCTCCGCCGTCTCGCCGTAAGCATGCCCCGCATCGAGCGCGGCGATATTGGCGTTCGCGATGTCGGGCTTGGTCTTGAACTTGGCGCGCAGCCACTCGTGCAGCGGCTCGCGCGGACGGTCGAACATCCACAGCGCAAGGCCGAGGGTCCACATGTTCTTGCTGCGCAGCGCGTCCTTGTTGCCGAGGCCGAACGGTTTGACCGCCTCGACCGTCAGCGCGCTGATGTCGAACGCGAGCAGGTCGTACTTTGCAAGGCTGCCGTCCTCGAGCGGATTGCTCTCGTACTTCGCCTTGTCGAGGTTGCGCTTGGTGAACTCGCCGATGTCGGCGATGATCAATCCGCCCGGCTTCAGTGCCGCCAGGTTCACCTTGAGTGCCGCTGGGTTCATCGCCACGAGCACGTCCGGCGCATCGCCCGCGGTGTTGATCTGGCGGCTGCCGAAGTTGATCTGGAAAGCGGAAACGCCAAACAGTGTGCCCTGCGGCGCGCGGATTTCGGCCGGAAAGTCGGGGAACGTCGCAAGATCGTTGCCCGCGAGCGCAGTGGAGAGCGTAAACTGCCCGCCCGTGAGCTGCATGCCATCGCCGGAGTCTCCGGCGAAGCGCACAACAACGGCATCGGGGTTTTCCGCTTCCAGCGGCGTGTCGGCGGCTTGGGTAGCCATCGGAATTCCTTTTCAGGCGCCGCACTTGGCGGTGCACTCGTCTACGCTGCGGCACCTATGTATCCGCCCCAACGCCCGCAATGAAGTTTTTCTCCCCCGGGTGAAAAATGTCGAGTGGAAAAGCACCGGCTGCGCGCTAGGATTGCGAAAAGCAACCGATTGGGGGAGGGGACATTGGCCGATACCGAACATTACGTGCGCGAGGATGTGCGCGGATTTCTCGACATGCTCGAACAGATGGGCCGTCCCGGAGTCGAGGAGCTGCCGGTCGAGGAAGGCCGCGAGGGGATGCGAATGCTTGGCACGCTCGCCGAGGCGGAACCGCGCCAGCTCGCAGTGATCCGCGATCTCGCCTGCCCCGGGCCGGCGGGTGAGATTCCGCTGCGCTTCTACGATACGAAGGAGACCCGCGCGCCCGGCCCCTGCGTGGTGTTCCTCCACGGCGGCGGATTCACGATCGGCGATCTCGAGGTCTACCATTCGCTGTGCACCGAAATCTCCCACCAGCTCGACCTGCCGGTGGTATCGGTCGATTACCGCCTCGCGCCCGAGCATCCCTTCCCCGCCGCGCCCGACGACTGCGAGGCGGCAGCGCGCTGGATCGCGTCGAGCCCGGACGCGCTGGGGCGGCAGTTCACCGGCCTCGTCATCACCGGCGACAGCGCGGGCGGCAACCTGACGATCGTCACCGCGAACGAGCTTTGCGCGCGGCCCGCCGGGGTGCCGGTGATCGTGCAGGCGCCGATCTATCCGGTGGCGGACGATGTGCGCCAGCACCAGAGCCTCAAGGACTTCTTCGAGGGCTTCTTCCTGACCGGCGCGGCGATGGCATGGTTCACCGACAACTACGGCGGCGATCCGAGCGATCCGCGCCATACGCCGATGGCCGGCGACTGCTCAGGCGCGCCGCCCACCGTCCTGTGCACCGCCGGGCTCGACCCGCTGCGCGACTCGGGCCGCGCCTACGCCGCGCACCTTATCCGGCAGGGGACGGAGGTCTGCTATCTCGAATTTCCCGGGATCATCCATGGCTTTACCACCTTGCGCAAGGCGATCCCAAGCGGGCAGAAGGACCTCGATTCCTTCCTCGCCGCGATCAGGCTGATGCTCGAGCGGCACGCAAGTTAAGGCACGAAAACACATGGACGAACTCGGCTACCGCCCCTGCGTCGGGGTCATGCTGGTCAACGCCGACGGCAAGGTCTTCGTCGGCCGCCGCATCGACAACAAGGAAGGTGACTGGTGGCAGATGCCGCAAGGCGGCGTGGACGAGGGCGAGGACCTCGTGGCTGCCGCACTTCGCGAACTGGCCGAGGAAACCGGTGCTCGGGCGGAACACGTCTCGATCCTCAAGCGGATGGAGGAGCCGGTCCACTACGACCTGCCGGAGGAGCTGATGGGCAAGCTCTGGGGCGGAAAGTACCGCGGGCAGGAACAGGTCTGGTTCCTCGCCCGCTTCGGCGGCAGCGATACGGATATCGACCTCGAAGCCCACGATCCGCCGGAATTCTGCGACTGGAAATGGGTCGAGCCCGAGCAGCTTCCCGAACTGATCGTGCCGTTCAAGAAGCGCGTCTATCGCACGGTCGTGGAAGCGTTCCGCGAGTTGGTGTGACCGAGACCAGGTCCCTGCGAAGGCAGGGACCTCCGGCTGTCAGCGCTCTACTAGCTGCAAGCGGCCCCGCTTTGGGGGGCTCGCGAGGCGCTCAATTCGCCTGCGAAACCTGCGCTTCGGGCATTACCGCCTCGGCCGTCAGCACGGGCGCGGTTGGCCCGCGCTGGATCGATGCGGCGAGTTCGCGGGTCTCGGGACAGCCCTCGCCGCACATGCTCTTGAGCTTCGCCAGGTTGGCCTTCGCCTTCTCGACGGCGCCTTTCTCCAGCAAGGCTTCGCCTTCGCCGGAAATCGCCGCGAGATTGCCCGGATCGCGCGCCAGCGTTTCGCGGTAATAGTGGATCGCCTTGCCCTGCAGCCCCTCGGCACGCGACGCCTGAGCGAGATCGAGGAAGATAGGCGTATAGCCGGGATCGACTGCCAGTGCGGCTTCGAACGCGTCGATCGCGCGCTGCGGCTGGTCGGCGGCGAGTGCCGCGCGACCTTCCGCAATCAGCGCCGCCGCGCGCGGGTCGGCTTCGCGTTCCGCTCCCATCCCGACGCTTGCGGTAAGCGCAACGGCCAGCGAAAGGGCAACGGCTGCGGGGGCAAAACGCATGATCAACTCCTGGTAGGCCCGGGCACTTGCAGATGGTTCCTCTGCCATAGTGCCGCCGGTTAACACGGCAAGGCTGCACGCGCGATGAAAAATCCGTCTGTATTGTCGTGGAATGGCGTCAGGCGCACGCCGCTCCCCCGTTTCCGGCCAAGGGGAAGATCGGGCGGGTCGGCGCGCCATTCGGGGTTATCGGCAAGGAAACGCGCGATGCGGTCCGCGCCCTCGATGTCGAGCAGCGAACAGGTGACGTAGACGATCCGCCCGCCCGGCCGCACGAGCTGCGCAGCAAGGCCGAGCAACCGGTCCTGCGTCTCCGCGAACCGCGCGAGTTGCGCCTGGTCCAGCCGCCAGCGCGCCTCGGGATTGCGGCGCCATGTGCCGGTGCCCGAGCATGGCGCATCGACCAGCACCGCGTCGGCCGCGCCCGCAAAGCGTTCGAGCGCCTCCATCTCGCGGTCCGGGTTCAGCAGCAGCGTCTCGATCATTCCCGCGCCTGCCCGTTCGGCCCGCGGTGCAAGGTTCGTCAGCCGCGCGCGGTCCGTATCGCTTGCGATCAGGGTGCCGCGGTTCTGCGTTGCAGCGGCCAGCGCCAGCGTCTTGCCGCCCGCCCCCGCGCAGAGGTCGATCACCGTCTCCCCCGGCTGAGCCTCCACGGCCATGCAGGCGAGCTGGCTGCCATGGTCCTGGATCTCGACCAGCCCCTCGCGGTACGCGGGCCACTGATCGACCGAAGTGCCCGCCGGAAAGCGCAATGCGTTCGGTGCGGCGAGCGGTTCGCCCTGTTCGGGCAGGTCGATATTTTCGCGGCCTGCCTTGAGCGTGTTGATCCGCAGATCGAGCGGGGCGCGGTCCAGCAGGGCCGCGGCCTCATCTCCCCCGACATCGGAGCCCGCGAGCGCCTCGACCAGCCATCGCGGCGCGAGACCGGGTTCCGCACCGACTTCGCCGATGGCGAGCGGTGCCGGGCCATGGGGCGAGCCGTCGAAAAGCTGCAGGATCGCTTCGTCCTCGGCGCCCAGCGCGATCATCGCCGCACGGCCGCTGGACGGGACCGGCCCGCAAACGCGGATCGCCCGATAAACGAGCTCGCGCACCGCGCGCCGGTCCTTGCTCCCGGCATAGCGGCGCTGGCGGAAGTAATCGGCGATCAACCGGTCCGCCGGCGCGCCCTTACCTCGTGCTGCAACGATGACGGCATCGAGCAGTTCGATCGCGGCCTGCACCCGCGCGGCGGGGGTCATCTCTCCCCCTCCTCTTCAGAGGAGGGGGTCGGGGGAAGGTGGCACGACGCAAAGCGGCGCGCCGTGCTTCGGCACCACCCTGCTGCGACTAGGCTCGCTACCCCTCCCCTGAAGAGGAGGGGCGTGCCAGGCTCAACGCGTCGGATAATTCGGCGCCTCGCGGGTGATGGCGACGTCGTGCACGTGGCTCTCGCTCAGCCCTGCGTTGGTGATGCGGACGAACTTCGCGCGCGTGCGCAGATCGCCAATCGTGGCGCTGCCGGTATAGCCCATCGCCGCCTTGATGCCGCCGACGAGCTGGTGGATCACGTCCGCCGCGGGCCCCTTGAACGGCACCTGCCCCTCGATCCCCTCGGGCACCAGCTTCATCGCCGAGACGTCCTGCTGGAAGTACCTGTCGGCACTGCCGCGCGCCATGGCGCCGACGGAGCCCATGCCGCGGTAAGCCTTGTAGCTACGGCCCTGATAAATGAAGGTCTCTCCGGGGCTCTCGGTCGTGCCGGCGAGCATCGAGCCGACCATGACGGTCGAGGCGCCCGCCGCCAGCGCCTTGGCCGCATCACCGCTCGTCCGCAGGCCGCCGTCGGCAATCACCGGAACGCCCGACTTCGCCGCTTCCTCCGCACATTCCATGATCGCGGTGAGCTGCGGCACGCCGACGCCCGCAACGATCCGCGTGGTGCAGATCGAGCCCGGGCCGATGCCGATCTTCACCGCATCCGCGCCCGCGTCGATCAGCGCACGTGTCGCTTCCGCCGTCGCCACATTGCCAGCGACGATCTGGACCGAATTCGAGAGAGTCTTCGCCCTCTCCACGGCGCGTGCGACGTCCTTGTTGTGGCCGTGCGCAGTGTCGATGATCACCACGTCGACTTCCGCGTCGACCAGCGCCTGCGTCCGCTCGAAACCCTTGTCGCCCACGGTCGTCGCCGCTGCGACGCGCAGACGTCCGCTGACATCCTTGGTCGCATTGGGATAGTTTACGGCCTTCTCGATGTCCTTGACCGTGATCAGCCCGATGCAGCGATAGTCGTGGTCGACCACCAGCAACTTCTCGATCCGCCGCTGGTGCAGCAGACGGCGGGCATCTTCCTGGCCGGTGCCGAGCGGCACGGTGGCAAGGTTGTCGGTCGTCATCAGTTCGCGCACGGGCTGCTGCGGGTTTTCCGCAAAGCGCACGTCGCGGTTGGTCAGGATACCGACCAGCGTGCCGCCGCGGTCGGTCACCGGAATGCCGCTGATCCGGTGCTGCGTCATCAGCGCTTGCGCCTCGCCCAGTGTCGCGTCGGGCGAGATGGTGATCGGATTGACCACCATGCCGCTCTCGAACCGCTTGACCGCGCGCACCGCGGTGCACTGCTGCTCGATGGTAAGATTGCGGTGGAGCACGCCGATCCCGCCGAGCTGTGCCATGACGATTGCCATGTCCGCCTCTGTCACCGTATCCATCGCGGCGGACAGCACGGGGATATTGAGCGCGATGTCGCGCGTCAGCCGCGTGCTCGTGTCCGCCATGGATGGGAGGATGTCGCTTTCGGCCGGACGCAGGAGCACGTCGTCGAAGGTAAGGCCGAGGGGGATGTCGATCGAAGCCACGTAAAATCTTTCGCCGGGAGAATCGTGGCGGCCCATGTAACCGCATGTACCGGCCCCCGCTAGGGGTGAGCGGGAATTTATGGCTGGGCGGCCTGGTAACCGCTGAGACTGGCGAAGTGCCGCACCAGCGCCAGATGCAGCACCACATCCTCCGCCGCGCCGCCGAACTGCATCGCGTCGGTGACGTCGCCGGTGCGGTGATAACGGTCGCGCATATAGGCTTCCATCGCCTCGCGATCGGCAAAGGCGCTGGAGACCATCAGCGCGGGCACGTCGTGCTGCAGCAGGGCCCAGCCATCCTGCCTGCGGACGTAGCGGTTGGCGTAGTCGTGATCGCCAAGCTTGCGGCCAAGGCTGGCTATGATGCGCTCCACTTCGTCGTCCAGGGCCGTCATACCGTGCCCCACGATCGCCACCGGGCCGCCACGCGGCGCCACGGCGATCGTGTCCACGTTGAACGCAGCAACGATGGTATCGAGCGGCAACGGCGGATCCTGCGCGAAGGCCCGCGTGCCCAGCAGGCCCCACTCTTCCGCCGTGGTTGCCACGAAATAGACGTCCCGGTCGAGCTGCGGCCCCTGCGCGAGCCGCTTTGCGATTGCGCCCAGCACTGCGAGGCCGCTGGCATTGTCGACCGCCCCATTGCAGATCGCATCCGGCCCCTGCCCTTCTGCGCAGTGCCCGAAATGGTCCCAGTGGGCGAGCAGCAGCACCGCGCCAGCGTTTGGCAAGCGGCCCGGCAGGCGCGCAATGAGATTGTGCGTGCGCACCTCGCGCGAGAGCGAGGTCGCCTCCAGGCGCGCCTCGATGTCGAGCGGAACGGGTCTGAAGCCTTCGCGCCCTGCAGCGGCGGAAAGTGCCGCGAAGTGCTCGGCGCCCAGCAGCGCCTCCGCGCCTTCCCGCGACACGAGCCCGTCGAGCTGGGCGCCGTCTTCCGCGCCCGCCAGCCGGTAAGAGCCTTTGCTCCGCAGATCGGCGAGCTCCGCCAGCTCTGCGGCATCGGGGACGATCGCGAGCACGGCTGCGGCGCCTTTCTCCAGCAGCGCCTCGCGTTGCTCTACCTTGCGTGGATGATCCCACAGCATCACTGCGATGCGCCCGGCGAGCTCGGCCTGATCGAGCGATCCCCCCCTGCGTCCGACGAACACCGCCGGACTGCGTTCGAGCAGCGAGCGGCGTCCGGAGGTGTAGAGGCGGACCGAACCTTCCGGCGGCGCGAGCTTGCGGCGGCCGCGGAAGAAGGCGGCTTCGAAGTGCTCCGGCATGATGAGTTGCAGCGCCACCGGCGCGAACCACGGATTCGCCGGATCGTTCGTGCCCGACTCGAGCCCGGCCGCCTGCCACCGCTGCGCGAGATAGCGCAGCGTCTTCGCTTCGCCGTCCGTACCGGGGCGGCGGCCTTCGAACCCGTCGCTCGCCAGCACGGCGACGTCAGCCGCCAGCTCGCTTTCGATGACCTCGAGGCTGTCGGCCGGCGCCGTATCCATCCGCGCAGGAGCGCAACTCACGGCGGCCACCGCGAGAAGGATCACCGCCCAGCGGTGCATATGCGCCCCTGCCCCCACCGGCCGGCTACTCGGCGGTCCAGCCGCCATCGATGCTCCAGTTGGCACCGGTGACGTTGCCCGCTTCATCGCGGCACAGGAACACGGCGAGTGCGCCGATTTCCGCAGGCTGGACGAACTTCTTGGTCGGCTGCTTGGCCAGCAGCACGTCGTCGATCACTTCTTCGCGCGACAGACCGCGTGCCTTCATCGTGTCGGGGATCTGGTTCTCGACCAGCGGTGTCCAGGCATAGCCCGGGCTGACGCAGTTCGCCGTCACTCCGCTCCGCGCGAGTTCCAGCGCGATCGTCTTGGTGAAGCCGTCGAGCCCGTGCTTGGCGGCGACATAGGCGCTCTTGAACGGCGATGCGGTCTTCGAATGCGCGCTCGCCACGTTGACGATCCGTCCCCAGCCCTGCGCCTTCATGTGCGGCACCGCGCGGCGCACCGTGTGGAACGCTGCGGTCAGGTTGAGCGCGATGATCGCGTCCCACTTCTCGACCGGGAAGGCATCGACCGGCGCGACGTGCTGCATCCCGGCATTGTTGACGAGGATATCGATCGGCCCGGCCCCATCCATCAGCGCGTCGCATCCTTCGCGCGTGGTCAGGTCCGTCCCCACATGCTGCGCGCGGAGTTCGTCGCACAGCCGGGCGATCTCGGCTTCCTCTCCGAAGCCGTTGAGCACGATCTCCGCCCCTTCGGCCGCCAGCGCGCGCGCGACCGCAAGGCCGATCCCGGAGGTCGACCCTGTGACGAGCGCACGCTTGCCTGAAAGGAACATTCTATACCCCCTGCAGATTTGATGACCAAAGCCTTGCCTAAACGGCTTTTGCGGGCAAGTCTGCACCTGTCCAGATACTATCGGCGGACGCGCCTTCGGGGAGATGAATTGATGAGGCTCAACCGGTTCGATCCGCGCAATATTCGCGTACGCCAGGGCGGCGGCGGTGGCGGCCGGTTTCCCGGCGGCGGTGGCGGCAAGGTCGGCTGCGGCACGCTGGTGATCGTGGTCGTCGCCGCGCTGGTGTTCGGAGTGGACCCCGGCCAGATGCTCGGCACGATCGACAGCGTCCAGCAGAACGCGCCGGCCGGGCAGCAGCCGCAATCGGATCTGTCGGAAACCCAGGTCTGCGAACAGAACGAATATGCTCTCGAAGGCTGCAACGCGCTCGACTCGCTGAACCGCACCTGGCAACCCGAGTTCGAGCGCGCGGGGATCGCTTTCCAAGACCCGGTGCTCGAGTTCTACGCCGGCGGCACCAACTCCGGCTGCGGCGGCGCCTCGAGCGCGATGGGCCCGTTCTACTGCCCTGCGGATCAGGGCATCTATATCGACACGAGCTTCTACGACACGCTCGCCCGCGAGCTCGGCGCAGGCGGCGACTTTGCCCGCTACTACGTCATGGCGCACGAATACGGGCACCACATCCAGTATCTCACCGGACTCGCCGCGCAGGTGCGCAGCGCGCAGTCGCAGAACCCGGGCCGCGCCAACGAGCTGCAGGTGCGGATGGAACTGCAGGCGGACTGCTATGCCGGCGTCTGGGCGGGCAAGAACCGGAACCTGATCGACCCCGGCGATATGGAGGAAGGGCTGCGCGCCGCGAGCGCGATCGGCGACGATACGCTCCAGCGGCAGGCGGGGCAGCAGGTCAGCCCCGAAAGCTTCACCCACGGTTCGAGCGCACAGCGCTCGGAAGCCCTGCGGCGCGGAATGGAGCAGGCCGATGATAGTGTGTGCGATGCATATTTCGACATGCGCTAGGGCGCTCGCGCTCGCGTCGGTCCTGGCCGGCGCGCCGCTCGCGGCGCGCGACCAGGCGAACGTGCGCGACCGCGATCCGGACATGAAGGACATCGCCACCACGCCGCTTACCGATCTCAACCTCGCTAAGGATCCGATTCCGGAAATCCTGCTCACCGCGGCGCAGTCGCCTTATACGAACGAAGGGCTGGACGAATGCGGCGAAGTCGAGGGGGCGATCGCCCAGCTCGATGCCGTGCTCGGCGCCGACCTCGACATCGCCGACGAGGACCGTGACGACATCTCAGTCGGCCGCATTGCCAAAAGCGCGGTGGGATCGTTCATTCCCTTCCGCAGCATCGTGCGCGAGATTACTGGCGCCGCAGACCACCAGCGCGAGTTCGAGGCGGCGATCGTCGCCGGGCTGATCCGGCGCGGCTATCTCAAAGGCCTGGGTGAACAGATGGGCTGCGCCTATCCCGCCCGCCCCGCATTCGCGAAGATCGACGTGACGAAGGACGACCGCGTCGAATGGGCCGAAACCCAACTCGCGTTCGGCGCCGCCAATGCGCAAGCTGCGCCCGCCGTCGAGAAACCAGGAACGGAAAACGAAGGCGACCGGGGGATCACCTTCGTTTCCGAGGAAGTCGTGCAGCCAGTGGGTGGTTGAACCGCCGCGGCTTAGTTCTTCGCGGCAATCCGCGCGATCGACTCGTCCAGCGAACTCAGCACGCGCGCCCGCATCTCCGCTGAGATCGCTCGGTCGCGAGCGATCTCCGCCCGAGCCTCGCGCAAGCCGCGCATCGCTTCGGCGTTGATCGCGGCGGTGCAGATGCGGATCACCTGCCGTCCATCCTCGGAGCTCTCGTGGATCACCTCGGTGCCGCTGCAGCCCTCAATCACGCGCGGGACCTCAGGCATGTCAGCCAGAGCGATGCGCACTTGGTGTCCGATACGCTCGCCCAAGCTGCCAAGCTTGCCGAGTTTACCAAGTTCGCCGAACTCGTTCTCGAATTCTTCGAGTGCCTTGAGGTGAGCTGCTCGCGCTTCAGGAGAGAGGCGCGGAGCACTGCCCTCCCAAGTCGCGCCGTCACCTTGCATCTTGACGACCATCGGCTCCCCCTTGTGGTCACCATCGAGGCGATGGACGACGATGTGGCGCTGCTCGCCATCAGGGTGGTCGCCGACGACCTGAAGCGGAAGCGGTGCCGGCGGTGCGGGAGGCGCCGGGGGAGCGGGCGGGACCGGCGGCACGTCGGCAGGAGCGGTCGGCGCAGCCGGTGGCTCGGGCGGCTCCGGTAGCGTTATCGTTTCCGCATAGCTGATCGAAGCCGTCAACGGCAGGACGAGAAGCCCGGCGGCAACCAGTGCGCGCCCGGCCATACGCCGGCGCGGAGTGATCTCGGACATGGTCAGGCTCCTCAAACGGTGGATGATCGATTTGTCGCCCAGGACCGGACAGGCCATCGGTGCGGCGAGCGCGACCCGCGGACCGGCAGCGAAGCTGGCGATGACCTGGCCATAAGCGGCGCGAGTCTCGCGGTCGCTTTTCTCGACCACGCGGGCGTCGCACGCCGCCTCCTGATCGCGGCGCATCGCCTGCCACCCGGCATAGGCGAGCGGGTTGAACCAATGCAGTGCGAACAGCGGCTGCGCGGCGAAGTTCGCCAACAGGTCGTGCCCGCGGTGGTGAGCAAGCTCGTGCGCCAGCGCCAGGTCGCGTGCGGCGCGATCGCGCTGAGCCATGAAGCCCGGCGGCAGCGCCACGACCTTGTCCAGCACGCCGAACGCGATGGGGGCGTTGGTCTCCGGCGTCTCGACCAGGCGGATCTTGCCTGCCTCGCCCACCGGCACCGCTCCGGCGAGCAGCACGCGGCGCATCCGGTGGTACCCGGAAAAGCGCAGCCACAGGAACACCGCCGCGCCTGCGAGCCACAGTGCAAGCAGCGCCACCGCCCAGGGGACTGTCGGCGACGCTGCCTCCACTGCTGCACCCATCCCGTCCGGGGCGGCAGCTTGATCGATGATGAGATAGGTCGCCTCGAAAGGCGCTGCGACGGGCGCCACCGCCGTATCGGGCGCGAGCGAGGCCGGCAGCGTGATCGGCGGCAGCAGCAGGCGCAGGAACGGCAGCAGCCACAGTCCGTAAGCCGCTTTCGCGCCGAAATGGCGCGCGACCGGGCGCCGCAGAACGAGGACCAGCGCGATCAGCGTGGCGGTCCAGACGAGCGTATCGAGAAGCCAGGTCATTGCTTCAGCTCCTTCAGCAGTGCCTCGATCTCCGCGATGTCGGCGTCGGTCAACGCCTCCTCCTGCGCGAGATGGGCGAAGAGCGGCGCAGCGCGGCCGCCGAACAACCGGTCCACCAGACGCCGCGATTCATCTCCGAGGTAGTCAGCGCGCGCCAACAGCGGGGTATAGAGAAACCGCCGCCCATCCGGCTTGGTAGCGACCGCCTGCTTGGTCACAAGCCGCGAGAGCAGCGTCTTGACCGTCGGCAAGCTCCAGTCGCGCTCCGCGCAGACCGCCTCGCACACTTCGGCGGCGGTCAGCGGACTCTTCGCCCAGAGCGCTTCCATCACGGCGTGCTCGGCATCGCTGATGCGTTCGGGCCGTTCGTCTTCTTCGGACTTCGCCACGAAAATCTCCCCGGTTTTGCGTCTACGTTTGTAGACCTGTCGACTACGACTGTAAACATTAAGCGTGGATGAACCGATTGGCGCCTGCCGATGCTGCTGGTAGAGCCCACTCATGCATCTGTCGGACTGCCACAACGTCGGCGATCTGCGCCTTCTGGCGAGGCGGCGGCTGCCGTGGCCGGTGTTCGATTACATCGACGGTGCGGCGGACGACGAGATCACCCGGGCACGCAACACGGCCGCATTCGACGAAGTGGATCTCGTGCCGAACGTCCTCGCGGGCGTGGCCGAGATCGACACGAGCTGCACCATCATGGGCCGCCGCAGCGCGCTGCCGCTGATGCTCAGCCCCACGGCGCTCCAGCGCGTGTTCCATTGGCAGGGAGAGCGCGCCGTGGCGCGCGCTGCCGAGAGGTTCGACCTGTGGTTTGGGATCTCCAGCCTCGCGACGGTGAGCATCGAGGAGATCGCGTCACTCGTGTCAACACCCAAGCTGTTCCAGCTCTACGTCCACAAGGACGCAGGGCTGAACACCTCGATGATCGAGCGCTGCAAAGCCGCCGGGTTCGATGCCTTAGCGCTGACGGTCGACACGATCGTCGCCGGCAAGCGGGAGCGGTGCGCGCGCAGCGGTTTCACAACCCCGCCCCGCTTCACGCCGAGCGCGGTCTGGTCCTACGCCACGCGGCCGCGCTGGGCGCTCGATTACGTATTCCGCGAGAAGCTCCGCCTGCCCAATCTCGATACCCACGTCAGCGAAGGCACGGGCCGCGCGGTTTCGATCGCCGAATACTTCAACACCATGCTTGACACCGCGATGGACTGGGACACGGCCGCACGCATCCGGCAGGACTGGGGCGGCACGTTCTGCCTCAAGGGTGTAATGAGCGTGGCCGACGCGCGCCGCGCCGTCGAGATCGGGGCGGACGCGATCATGGTCTCCAACCACGGGGGCCGCCAGCTCGATGGCAGCCGCGCGCCCTTCGACCAGCTCGTGGAGATCGTCGATGCCGTGGGCGGCGAGATCGAGGTGATCTGCGACGGCGGCGTGCGGCGCGGGACACACGTGCTGAAGGCACTGGCGCAGGGCGCCACCGCGGCCTCGGGCGGACGGCTCTATCTCTACGCGCTGGCCGCCGCCGGACAGGCGGGCGTGGAGCACGCGCTCATGCTGCTCAAGGATGAGATCGAGCGAGGTATGCGCCTGATGGGCGTGACCTCCATCGATCAGCTCGACCGCGAGATGCTGCGGCTGCGGTGAAAGTACGGCATAATCGCGGCATGTTCAGACGATTCGCCGCGCTCGCCCTGCCCTTCGTACTCGCTTCCGGCGCCCTGGCGCAGGACGCGACCGCCCCGCAGCCTTCCCCGGAAGCCGAACCCGAAACGACCCTCGTCGTGCTCGAGACGACGATGGGCGACATCACCGCCGCGATCGAGACCGAGCGGGCACCTGTCACCGCCGCGAACTTCCTGCGCTATGTCGACGAGGGCCGCTTCGACGGGATCGTCTTCTACCGTGCCATGCGGCTCGACTGGGGTGAGCAACCCAATGGGCTCATCCAAGCGGGTACGCAGCACGATCCGAAGCGCGTCCTTCCCCCGATCGCGCACGAGCCGACGAGCGAGACGGGCGTGCTTCACACCGCAGGCGCATTCTCCATGGCGCGGAACGCGCCCGGCACGGCCACCGGCGACTTCTCGATCATGCTGCAGGAGCAGGCGGGAATGGATGCCGATCCCACCTCGGAAGATCCCGAGCTGCGCGCCGGCTATGCCGCCTTCGGCCATGTCGTCGAGGGAATGGACGTCGTCCGCGCGATTCACGCTGCGCCGACCGACCCGAACAAGGGCGAAGGCTGGATGAAGGGCCAGATGCTCGCCGAGCCGGTGAAGATCATCGAGGCACGGCGGGCGGACTCGCGCGCGCCCGGCGAATAGCGCCGGCAAGACCTACGCGTCAGATACGCGGCAGCCCTTCCCCCGCTCGCGAGCCGCCAATTCCTTCGCGGCGAATGGTTATGCCGGTGAGGAGGCTGTCGGCAATCGCCCGCGCGCGTTCGCCGACCAGCGACGAGGCACCGGGATCGCCCTCCAGATCGCGAAGCGTAGCGTAGAACAGCGTCAGCCAGTGGGCGAAGTGCCGCTCCTCCAGCCCGGGAATGACGACGTGCTTGACCATCGGATTCCCGGAGAACTCGCCGCTGTTGAACAGGATCGAGCGCCAGAAGCTCTTCATTCGCGCAAGATGCTCGGGCCACGATTCGACCCGCTCCGCGAAGATCGGGCCGAGCAGGTCGTCCTCGCGGATCGCGGCATAGAACCGCTCGACCAGTTCCGAAACATAGTGCTCGTCCACCCCGAGCACAGCCGCCGTCGCACGCTTCGCTTCGCGCGCCTGACGAACCTCCTCGCGGGTTCTCTCGACAGGGGTGGACATGTTCATGATCTCGACTCGGCAGGGACTGATGGGGTCTCGCCCCTTCTACAGGTCTGGCCGGGAAAATCGACCGGAGCGCCGGCCGTCTCAGCACACCTCGGCAGTGTTCTCCGGGATCGGCCCAGGCGGTACACGCGCCGGGTGGCGGTGGAATGGGTCTGCGGCGAGGCGGTGGCGTTCGCCATATGCCATGCGCAGGACCGCGGCAAGGCGCGGATCGTATCTCTCCAGGTCCGCGTGGTTCAGGATCTGCTCGCCGTCGAAGACCGCCAGGCGATTCGAGTTGAACCAGAACTGCGTCCCTTCCGCCCAGTATTCCTGCACGGTCGTGCTGGCGTATTCGTCGCGCCAGAGGCCTTCCTCGAGCGCCTTGGCATAAGCAGCTTCGACCTCGGCGTAGAGCTGCGGGTCGGCGGCGCGAATTGCCTCGAGGACGTTGTGCGCGAACTCGTGAATGAGGATCGTCTCGCCGAAATAGCGGCTCGTGCGCTTGCCGAGCACGTCCTCCTCCGCCCCGACCGTGTGGACGCCGCCGATGCCTCGGGCGCGGGCGTTCCAGTACTCGCGGTCGGTCAGGCTTCCGATCCGCGTCTCATAGTGCTTGCGCTCGCAGCGCGTCAGCCGCGGGTCGTCGGGCGCAGGCTTGGTCCAGTGCGCGTTTTCCGGCAGATCGGTGATCGCCTCCTCTTCTGCGAGGATCGCCACCCGATAGCCCTTGCGCGCGAGCACCGTGGCCAGATCGGGACGGTGCGCCAGCATGTCCTCGACGATCGAGCGGGCGTTGACTAGAGCCTGGTCGGCAACGCGCGAAGAGCCGACGATGGGAATACCCTCCACCTCGACGTACTTCGTGTAGAAGGGATCGAGCTCGAGGTTTTCGGGCGGTGATGGGAGCGCAGCGCAGGCACTGGCCAGAAACACCGTCAGAGGAAGCAGTAGAATGGCCCTCATCGAACGTCCGACTGGGTCGCCCTTCTTCCGCTAGGCCGCGACCGCCGTGCCGAGGAAGGGCCGCACTGCGGCCATGGCGCGATCGACATAGACGTTCTTCTCGCCGACAGGGGCGACGTAGTGCAGCGCCTCTTCCGCTTCACGCTCTCCGGCAAGCCGCGCGATGATCCAGGCCGCGAGATATTGCGAGGCGAGGCAGCCGCCCGCCGTCGCGACGTTGCCGTGCGCCACGAACGGGGCGTCGATCACGTTCACACCCGCTTCGATCACCCATGGTTTGGTGGTCAGGTCCGTGCAGGCGGGCAGCTTGCCGACCAGGCCCAGCTTGGCCAGGAGCAGCGTGCCCGAACATTGCGCCCCGATGAGTTGCCGCTCCGGATCGAGTTCGATCCGTGCCAGCATGACGGGATCGGCCGCGATCTCGCGGGTGCGGATGCCGCTGCCGATGATCACCGCATCCGCCTCGCGCGCGAATTCGAGCGGTTTCTGACGTTCGACGGTCACGCCGTTCATCGACGTCACGAGCGGCGTGGGGGCCGCGATGTGCGCCTTCCACCCCGCCCCATGCATGCGGTTGAGGATCGCTGCCGCGACGAACGAGTCGAGTTCATTGTACCCGTCGAACGTCAGGACCGCGATCTGCATGGTTAGTACACCCGTTTCTTCGGCTTGATGTATTCGATGTCGTCGGTGAGCGTGTATTCGTGAACCGGGCGGTAATCGATCTTCACCGCGCCTCCGTTTCCGCCCCACCCTTCGAACCATGCCACGGTGTGCTTCATCCAGTTGGCGTCGTCCCGCTCGGGGAAGTCTTCGTGCGCATGGGCGCCGCGGCTTTCCTTGCGGTTCTCGGCAGAGGCGATGGTCACGTTCGCCTGCGCCATCAGGTTGTCGAGCTCGAGCGTCTCGATCAGATCGCTGTTCCAGATCAGCGAACGATCGGAGACGTGGATGTCCTCCATCCGCTTGTTGACGTTGCGGAGCAGCTCGACGCCTTCGGAAAGCAGCTTGCTGTCGCGGAACACTGCGGCATGCTTCTGCATGTTCTTCTGCATCTCGGCGCGGATTTCCGCGGTCGGCGAACCACCGCTGGCGTGGCGGAAATGATCGAGGCGCGCGAGCGCGAGATCGGCGCTGTCCTGCGGCAGCTCTTCGTGGCTGGTGCCCGGCTTGATGATCTCCTTGAGGCGATGGCCAGTCGCGCGGCCGAACACCACCAGGTCGATCAGCGAGTTGGAACCGAGGCGGTTCGCGCCGTGCACCGACACGCAGGCCGCTTCGCCCACGGCGAACAGCCCGGGCACGACCGTTTCCGGATTGCCATCGGTGCCGATGGTGACGACCTCGCCGTGATAGTTACAGGGAACGCCGCCCATGTTGTAATGGACGGTGGGCGTGACGGGGAGCGGCTGGCGCGTCAGGTCCACGCCGGCGAAGATCTTGCCGCTCTCGGTAATGCCCGGCAGGCGCTCGGCGAGCACCTTGGGATCGATATGGTCGAGGTGGAGGTAGATGTGATCCTTCTCCGGCCCCACGCCGCGTCCTTCGCGCATTTCCAGCGCCATCGAGCGGCTGACGACGTCGCGGCTCGCAAGGTCCTTCGCGCTCGGAGCATAGCGCTCCATGAAGCGCTCGCCTTCGGAGTTGGTGAGGTAGCCGCCCTCGCCGCGCGCGCCCTCGGTGATGAGCACGCCCGCACCGTAAATGCCGGTCGGGTGGAATTGCACGAACTCCATGTCCTGCAGCGGCAGGCCGGCGCGCAGCACCATGCCGCCGCCGTCGCCGGTGCAGGTGTGCGCGCTCGTCGCGGTGTAGTAGCAGCGGCCGTAGCCGCCAGTCGCCAGCACAACGGCTTTGGCGCGAAAGCGGTGGATCGTCCCGTCGTCGAGGCACATCGCCATGACGCCGCGGCACACGCCGCCGTCCATGATCAGATCGAGCGCGAAGTACTCGATGAAGAAGTCCGCATCGTACTTCAGGCTCTGCTGGTAGAGCGCGTGGAGCATCGCGTGCCCCGTGCGGTCCGCTGCGGCACAAGTCCGCTGCACGGGCGGGCCGTCGCCCATGTTCTGCATGTGACCGCCGAACGGACGCTGGTAGATCGTGCCGTTCTCATTGCGGCTGAAGGGCACGCCCGCATGCTCGAGCTCGTAGACCGCCTGTGGCGCCTCACGCACCATGTATTCGATCGCGTCCTGATCGCCGAGCCAGTCGGAGCCCTTGACGGTGTCGTACATATGCCACGACCAGTGATCGGGCGTGTTGTTGCCGAGGCTGGCCGCTATGCCGCCCTGCGCCGCCACCGTGTGCGAACGGGTCGGGAATACCTTGGTAATGCAGGCCGTCTTCAAGCCGGCTTCGGCCGCGCCCATCGTCGCCCGTAGGCCCGACCCGCCGGCGCCGACCACGATCACGTCGTAAGTGTGGTCGACGATCGGATAGGCCGGCTGCTGCCCGGCTTTCTGAGTCGGTTCGTTGTTGGTGGCGGTCTTGGGTGCCGGGTTGCCCATCAGGCGGCTCCTCCGAATGCGATGCGGGCGACGCAGAGCAGGCCGAAGGCCGCGCCGCCGACCGTCGCGACATTGAGCAGCGCGATCGCCGCGAATTTGTTGCCGGGCGTGTGGACGTAGTCCTCGATCATCACCTGCAGGCCGAGGCGCGCGTGCCAGAACGGGCTGACGATCAGCAGCGCCATCGCGGTCGCGGCGAGCGGGTGCGAGAGATAGCCGGTGACAGTCGCGTACGAGAGATCGGGCAGCAGCAGGATCGAGCCGACCAGCCATAGCACGAGGATGAGGTTGCCGATCGCGGTGAAGCGCTGGAGCAGCCAGTGATGCACGCCCTCGTGCGCCGAGCCCAGCCCCCGCACGCGGCCGATCGAGGTTCCGTTACCCATGGTTCAAGTCCTCAGAGAAGCAGCAGGGCGGCCCAGAACGCCGCCGTCAGGGCAATGCCGATGATCGGGGACGCGACGGACCAGGCCTTGTTGAGGCCAAGCTCGTACCCCGCGCCAATGTCGAGCACGAAGTGGCGCAGGCCCGAAGTCATGTGATTGAAGAACGCCCAGGAAAGACCGACCAGGACGACGTAGCCGTACCACGAGGTCGCGATCCCGGTGAAGGTCGCGTAGGCCTCCGGCCCGCTCGCCAGCGCGCCGAGCCACCAGAGCAGCACGCCCAGCCCGACGATCGCCATCCCGTCGCCGGTGACGCGGTGCAGGATCGAGACCAGCATGTGCGGGCCCCATTTCCAGATGCTGAGGTGCGGGGAGAGTGGTCTTTCGGCCATGGCGATTGTCCGGTTGCCCTTGAAATTGCGCCCTCCCCTTAGCGCAATCGACTGGCGAGACAAGGCACGTGCAAGGCTCGCTTGCGATAATCCCCCTCCCGTCATCGTCGCACGGGCGGGCGCAGTTCCTGCACGGAAAGCTGGATCGCCGCCTGCGCAGGGATGACGGACAGGTGACGGTGCGATAAGCGCCGGAAATGCCCACGATCCTCCTCACCGGCTCCAGCCGCGGCATAGGCGCCGCGATCCGCACGCAACTAGAAGCGCGCGAAGCGCGCGTGGTCGGCCACGCCAGCACGGCACACGATGCGCAGACCATCGGCGCCGACCTCGCCGAACCGACCGCCCCGCACATGTTATGGGAAGAGGCGCTGGATCGCGCCGGCGGCGAGATCGACGTGCTGATCAACAATGCGGGGCTGTTCCAGGCCAATCCGATCGACCGTTCCGATATCGAATGGCTCGATGCGTGGGAGGACACGCTGCGGATCAATCTCACTTCCGCGGCGCAGCTTTCGCGCTTCGCGGTGCGGCACTGGCTGGAGCGGGGTGTGCCGGGCCGTATCGTCCACGTCGCGAGCCGCGCAGGGCACCGCGGCGACTCGCCCGCCCATTGGCATTACGCTGCGGCCAAAGGTGGCATGCTCGCGCTGCACAAGACGATCGCCCGGGCCTATGCCAAGGACGGCATTCTGAGCTTCGCGATAACACCGGGCTTCACCGACACGGCGATGGCGGGCGACTACCTCGCGAGCCGCGGCGGACCGGGCCTCCTCGCCGACATCCCCCTCGGCCGCGTAGCCGAGCCGGACGAGATCGCCGCCATCGCCGTCTTCTGCGCCCTGGACGCCCCCGCCAGCATGACCGGCGCGACGGTGGACGCGAACGGAGCGAGTTACGTCCGGTAATCCCCGGCCGCCTACCGCCGCTTCCGCCGGGCGAACGATCGGGCTAGTGAGCGTCCATGCCCGATAGCTGGAAACTCACCGCGTTCGCCGACAAGCCGTCGGTCCAGGCCGCGCTCGTCGCGCAGGAGGATGCGCCGGACTGGGACGACGAGGTCGTGCTCACCGGCTGCGAGGTGGCGGAAGACAGGCCGCTGGACTGGCGGCTCGACGCGTACTTTCCGCGCAAACCGACCCGTGCCGACCGGACCATGGTGGCCGCTCTGTTCGCCGGCGGCGCGCCGGAGTTGCTTGCCGAGAAACTGCCGCCGACAGACTGGGTGACAGAGAGCCAGTTGGGCGTCGAGCCAATCCGTGCAGGCCGGTTCTTCGTCCACACGCCCGAGCACGAACCGAACGACGCGTCGGGCGTGGTGAACCTGTCGATTCCCGCCAGTCAGGCGTTCGGCACCGGGCAGCACGCGACGACCGCGGGGTGCCTAGCCATGCTCGACGCGATGAAGCGCAGCGGCGTCGCCCCGCGCAACTTTGCCGACATCGGTACCGGCACCGGCCTACTCGCCTTCGCCGCGCTTGCACTCTGGCCTCGCGCGCTGGCGACCGCGAGCGACCTCGATCCGGCCTGCGTTGGCGTGGTCGAGGACAACGCGGCGGCGAACGGCTTCGCGGCCGGCGGCCGGGTCGGCGAACTGGCGATGGTGGTCGCCGACGGGATGCACCATCCGCTGCTCGGGGCTCGCGCGCCGTACGATCTGCTGATCGCCAACATCCTCGCGGGACCGCTGGTGGAACTCGCGCCTGATTTCGCACGCGCAGTGACGCCGGGCGGGAATCTGCTCCTCGCCGGACTGCTCCAAACGCAGGAGCAACGCGTGCGGCGAGCTTACCGGCGGGAAGGTTTTCGCCTGGCGTCGCGGCTGGTGAACGGCGACTGGTCGATCCTCTGGCTGCGGCGACGGACGGCGCGGTGACCTCGCCTTCCCCCTCGCTTTTCCGAGGGGCGGGGCTCCACGACAGCCTGCGGGTGCTCGCGAACAGGAGAGTCTGGCGAGTCACGGGAAAGGTCCTTGCCTGGCTCGCGCTCGTCATCGGCCTGTTCATGGCATTTGCCTGGATCGGCTCCTCCATCCCGCGCAATGGAGACTGGACGGAGCCGGAACGCGGCGTCGAGATCATGATCGAGACCAACGGCGTCCACACCGCCATCGTCATGCCGCTGGTCAGCCCGCAAAAGGATTGGCGCGCAGACTTCCCCGCCGCCGATCTGCCGGTGCCGGACCGGCCCTACACGCACGTCTCGGTTAGTTGGGGCGAGCGCGAGGTGTTCCTGAACACGCCAACCTGGGCCGACCTTTCGCTGCCCACCGCGATCAACGCGGCGACCGGCGGCGACGGCCTCCTCCACGTGGCGCACTATGTCCGCCCTGCTCCGGGCGAAACCGCGCGGGTCCTGCGCCTGCGACCCGCGGAATACGCCCGCCTCGTCCGGCGAATCGAGTCGCAGGTCGCCCCACCCGGCCGCCGCACCGTCCACGCCGGGTACGAAGACTGGGACGTGTTCTACGATGCACCCGGCACCTATCACCTCGGCAACACCTGCAATCAGTGGACCAGCGATACCCTGGCGGCGGCAGGGATCAGGACGGGTTGGTGGACGCCTTTTGCCGGGGGTGTGATGAAATGGGTTACCCCACCCCGGCACTAAAGGATGTTAAGCAAAACCACGTCGAACCTGAACGACACCCCTACTCACCGGTTCAGTTTCCGGTCATTCGGCCCGCCGTAAATGAGCCTCATCTTATCAGAGGGGCCGCTGGCGGTGGGCGCGGCGTTCTCGACGAACGGAGACCCGCGACATGACACTTGGACAATTTCTCAAAGGAAGCGCGATGGCAGCCGTAGCGGCCGCAATGGCGCTGACCGCCCTGCCCACCGAAGCCTTTGCCGCTTCTGCCGAAACGCAGCAACGCGCCCGTGACCGGGACGACCGCCGGGGCAACGCCCGGCAGGGGAACGAGCGGATTCGCTGGGATGCGATGCGCCGCGCCGTAAAGCAGAGCGGCGCGCGAAGCGATCGCCAAGAGAACCGGCGCGAGCAGCGGCAAGACCGCCGTGAGGATCGGCGCGACCGCAGTCAGGACCGCCGCGAGAACCGGCGGGACCGTAACCAGGACCGTCGCGAAAACTGGCGCGATCGCAATCAGGATCGTCGTGAGAACGTGCGGGACCGCCGTGACAACCGCCGCGACCGGTGGGATGATCGCCGTGACAACCGCCGCGACCGGTGGGACGACAGGCGCGATCGGCAAGACCATCGCTCCTGGAACCGGCGCTGGCGCGACAACAATCGTTACGACTGGAGTCGCTACCGCGCGTCCAACCGGCATGTCTATCGCGTCGGACGCTACTATTCGCCATATCGCAACTATCGCTATAACCGGGTGAATATCGGGTTCCGGCTCGGCAATCTGTTCTACAGCAACCGCTACTGGATCAACGATCCGTGGCAGTACCGCCTGCCGCCGGCGCACGGCCCCTATCGCTGGGTCCGCTACTATGACGACGTGCTGCTCGTGAACACCTATTCCGGGGAAGTGGTCGACGTGATCTACGACTTCTTCTGGTAAGCCGCTTTCCCCGCTGCCGGGGTCTCTCAGCCCGGCAGTCCTTTGCAAGCCCCCGCCGGTGCGAACCGGCGGGGGTTCTTGCATGTGCCCTCAGGCCTTGGGCGTTCCGAACGGCAGCATGCGGAACAGATTCCCGTCGCGGTCGATCAGCGTGTGCTTGAGCACGCCAAGGATGTGGAGCGCGGTGATCACCAGCAGCGTGATCCCCGCCGCCGCATGAATGTGGAATATCTCGCGCGCGCCTTCCGGATCGCTTTCCACCGGCATTGCGGGCAGCGTGAAGATGCCGAACACATCCACTCCGCTCCCGTATTTCGACATGGCGAGCCAGCCGGCCAGCGGCATTACGATCAGGAGAACGTAGAACAGCGTGTGCGTGATCTTCGCCAGCCAGCGCTCCCAAGTCGAAAGATGCGCTGCGAGCGGCGGATTCGGCTGGATGAAGCGCCACACGAGGCGCACCAGGGCGATCACCAGCAGAGTCGCGCCGAGCGAGAAGTGATTGGCCATGATCTCGCTGCCGGCTTCGTCGGTAGGCGCGTTCTCCGCCGCTACGGCGATACGCCACTGCGCAAACACGCCGATCGCCAGCAGCCAGTGCAACAGCATAGCGACGCCCGAATAGCGATGTCCCGAAGCTTCGTTCATGATCCATCTCCCTCTGATCCGATGTATCCTGCCATCGGCTTCCGGAACTCTTGAAGCATACACAAGCGCTGGTAGGGAAGCGCCATATGACGAAGACCGCGACTATTCCCGACAAGGACGCGCTCAAGCGCGTCGGCGCCTCCGTCCGCAAACGGCTCGAGGCGGATCCCCAAGCCTACAAGATTCCGACCGACAAGGCGGAGATTTTCGCCGTCGGGGAATTCCTGAGCGCAGCCGAATGCCAAAGGCTAATCCTGATGATCGACGCCGTGGCACAGCCGAGCACGCTCTACGACACCGATTACTCGACCGGCTTCCGCACTTCCTATTCCGGCAATCTCGACCCGCGCGATGCCTTCGTGGCGGGCGTCTCGCGGCGGATCGACGACTTGCTCGGCATGAAGCCCGAGACGGGCGAGGCGATCCAGGGCCAGCGCTACATGCCCGGCCAGGAATTCAAGCCGCACAACGATTGGTTCTACACCACCGAAGACTACTGGAAGATGGAACGCAAGCGCGGCGGCCAGCGAAGCTGGACGGCCATGATCTTCCTCAATGCGGTCGAGGCCGGGGGCGAGACGCATTTCACCGAGGCCGAGATCAAGATCCCGCCGAAGCCCGGCGTGCTGCTGACATGGAACAACGCCCTGCCCGACGGCACGCCCAACGAGGATACCATGCACGCCGGCAGTCCCGTGGAGAGCGGCGTGAAGTACGTGATCACCAAATGGTACCGCACCCGCAAGTGGGGGTAAGCGGGTAGGCGGTAGCCTTAAACGCGCGCGAGCGCCTCGGCGATCAGGCGGCGGCTGTTCTCGATGCCGTAGAGCGCGATGAAGCTGCCCATGCGCGGCCCTTGGCTCGACCCGAGGAGCGTCTCGTAGAGCGCCTTGAACCAGTCACGCAGCGACTCGAAGCCGAACTGTTCGTCCTTGCCGATCTCGTAGACGATCGTCTGCAAGTCCTCAGCCTCAGAGCCCGGTCCGACATCCGCCAGCGCCTCGTCGAGCCTGCGCAACGCAGCCGCCTCGTTCGCGGTGGGCGCGCGGCGTTCCAGCGTCGGCGCTACGAAATCGCGGTTGTAGGCAAGCGCGGTGCCGACCAGCACGTCCAGCTCTGGATGCTTGGCCGGATCGGGATCGGCGATGTAGTTGCCGAGGTACGACCAGACCTGCTCGCGCGTCGCACCCGCACCGAGGACACCGACGAGGTTGAGCAGCAGCCCGTAAGTCACCGGCAGGGTGTCGCCCGCACCCGGAGCCTCCGCACCTTCGAACCCGCCATTCGCGCGCAGCAGGTGCCAGGCCGGATTGCCGAGCTGCTTGTCGAGCTCCTGCTCGGGCAGGCGCGCGCGGAACTGCCAGTAATCGTCCACGGCACGCGGGATCACGCCGACGTGGAGCTGCTTGGCGCTCTTCGGATTGGGGAAGATGTAGAAGCCGAGGCTTTCCTCGCTGCCGTAAGTCAGCCACTCCTCGATGGTCAGGCCGTTGCCCTTGGACTTCGAGATCTTCTCGCCGTTGGCGTCGAGGAACAGCTCGTAGATGAGCCCTTCCGGCTTGCGGCCGCCGAGCACCTGGACGATCTTGCCCGACTGGGTGACGCTGTCGGTCAGATCCTTGCCGCACATCTCGTAATCGACGCCGAGCGCGTACCAGCGCATTGCCCAGTCGACCTTCCACTGCAGCTTGGCCATGCCGCCGAGCGCCGACTGCTCGACGATCGTCCCGTCCTCGTCGGTAAAGCGGACAATACCCGCTTCTGCGTCGACCACCTCGACCGGCACCTGCAGCACGACGCCTGTGGCCGGACTGATCGGCAGCACGGGCGAATAAGTCTTGCGCCGCTCCTCGCGCAGCGTCGGCAGCATGATGTCTAGGATCGCCTGATTGCTGCGCAGCACCTGCCGTAGCGCACCGTCGAACCCACCCGAATTGTAGTGTTCGCTCGACGACATGAACTCGTACTCGAACCCGAAGCGATCGAGGAATTCGCGCAGTTTGGCGTTGTTGTGGTGGGCAAAGCTGTCGAAACCGGCGTTGAACGGATCGGGAATGCGAGTCAGCGGCTTGCCAAGGTGCCCGGTCAGCATGTCGCGGTTGGGCACGTTGTCGGGCACCTTGCGCAGCCCGTCCATATCGTCGGAAAATGCGACGAGGCGCGTCTTGCCGTCTTCCGGCTTCGCGCCGATCAGCGCCTCATAGGCGCGGCGGACCAGCGTGGTGCGCAGGACTTCCTGAAAGGTGCCGATATGCGGCAGGCCCGAAGGACCGTAACCGGTCTCGAACAGGACCGGGGCGCCGCCGGGCTTCCCGTCGGGATAACGCTTGAGCAGACGCTGCGCCTCCTGGAACGGCCAGGCCTTGGATACGCGGGCGGCTTCGATCAGGGTCTGCTCGGTCATGGCCCGCCTCTCGCGCAAGGCGGCAGATGTTGCAAGTGCGAAGGTACGCACGGGAAAAGGGGCGCCCCTCGCGGAGCACCCCTTCCCTGCGACCCTCGCGGGTCAGGCGTAGCGCACAGGGCGCCGCGCCAAGGCGGGCCAGTTCGCGGTGTACTCGCTCAAGTCGATCCGCGGGCGGGCGTTCTCGAACTTGCGGCCGAGCGACTGGAGGATCAGCCGCGCACGCCGGGCTCGGGCCCGCGTCGAGCGGAACGGATTGGCGCGGTCGGGCTTGGCCGCGATCATCTGCTTGAGCAGCGCGTCGCGCTCCTCGAAGGTTTCCGGAAGCTCCGGCGGCAGCACCACCGCAGCACCATTCGAGGGCTGGCCACGATAGGAATCGAGCGGATTGCGGACGTTGCGAGCGGGTTCCGGATCAGGCTCGCGCACGGCGGCGAGCCCGGCGACCGGAGCCGGTTCGTTCTCGATCGGCGCCGTTGCAACCGGCTCGGCCTGGCGTTCCGCCGCAGCCATTTCGAGCTCGCCCGCCCGGCGCGACCGACGGCGGAACCAGGCGAAGGCGAGGAACGCGAGGGTAAGCGGGATCAGGCCAACGAGGGCCAGAGCGATCAGGGCGATCCAGTCCGGGTCCGCATCGGGCACCGGTTCGATCGCCGCAGTTTCCGGGGCGCTGGCTACCATCGGCACCGATGCACCCGCCGCTTCGACCGGGAGCGAAGCCTCGATCGCAGGAGCCTCGGCTTCGGTCGGCGCCGAAGCTGCGGCCGGTGCCGGATCGCGTGCGGCCGGGGCGGCAGCGGGGGGGGCGCGGCGCTCCGAGGCGGGTTCGGGCTCGGCGACCGAGGCCGCCGCCCTCGCCCGCGGCCCGCTTGCCGCCGCTCCGGGCGCGGCCTGGCTGGCAGCGGGCGCCGGCGGCAGATCGAGCACGATGCCCGGCGGCTGCGTCGCGGGAGGCGCGGCGACGGTGGTGCTGGGGGTGGCGGTGGCCGGCGCGGTCGCGGGCGACGTTGGCGCGATCGGCAACTGCAGGACGATCGGATCGGACGGCGCGCTCGGCGTCGGAGAGGCCGGCGCCGTCTGTGCAAGAGCCGAGGTGCTGCCTAGCGCGAGCATCGCGGCGATTGCGATGGGGGCGCTGCGGAGGTGGTGTCTGGTTTTGGGCATAGTAACTGGAAAAACGCGGCACATTTCTGCCATGTTCCTGTTTATCTGCCGTTCAGGGAGCCGTGAGCCATTGATTTCACGGCATTAGTCGACTTGATTTCACGACGGGACGCGTCGTCCATGCGTTCAGGCGTTGACCGTGCTTTTCCACTCCGCCGCGCTTGTTTACTTTCCGTTCTCTCTCGCGCATCGTCGAGCGATGCCCGAACCGGTGCCCCTCCCCGCGCTCCACGCCAGCCATGCCGGAACATGGCTGCGCGATGCCACTGGGGCCACGCGCGGCTGCTCCAAGGGCGAGGCGATCATGGCCGCGGCGGATACGCCTGTGCTGCTGCTCAACGCCCCGCTGGTGGCTACTCGGCTAGGCTATCCCGACCTCTCGGGGCTCGACCTGCTGGAGCTATTCGCCTTCATCTACCCTGCGCGCTTCTGCGTGCCGACTCCCAAGGGACTCGCCCATGCGCTCGGGCTGGAGGAGCCGGCAAGCGACGATGCCGTGCCCGCGCTGCTCCAGCAGGCGACCGGTGCGTTGCTCGAGACTTGCGCCAGCCCCGACTGGGCAGAACGCGAGGGTGCGTGGTCGGCGCTCCAGTCGCTCGTGCGGCTGCGCTGGCCCTGGGCGCAGGTGCTTGCGCCGCATATCGCGCGGCCGGAGCGGGCGGAGAAATGGCTGTTTTCGCGCCTGCCGGAGTGGGAGGAGGCGCCCGACCGCCCACCTCCCGGGCAGGTGCTGATCGAGGAGCCGGAGATTGAGGCGCAGCTCGCGCACCTCACAGGTGCCGGGTCGGAGCGGCGCGAAGGGCAGCGGCTCTATGCCCGCGAGGCCGGCAAGGTCTTCGCACCGCGAGCGAAGCGCGCCGCGCCGCACCTGTTGCTGGCACAGGCCGGGACCGGCATCGGCAAGACCCTCGGCTATCTGGCCCCTGCCTCGCTCTGGGCCTCGGCCGCGCGGGGCACGGTCTGGGTCTCGACCTACACCAAGAACCTCCAGCGCCAGCTTCGGGGGGAGAGCCGCCGCGCCTGGCCCGAGCGGCGCGCCGATGGCACCCAACCCGTGGTGGTACGCAAGGGGCGCGAGAACTACCTCTGTCTGCTCAATCTGGAGGATGCGCTGCAAGGCGGCTTCGGGGGACGTGCGGCGATCCTCGCGCATCTGGTCGCACGTTGGGCCGCCTACAGCCGCGACGGCGACATGATCGGCGGCGACTTGCCGGGCTGGCTCGGCACGCTGTTCCGCAAGCGCGGGATCGCGGCGCTGACCGATCAGCGGGGCGAATGCGTTTATGCCGGCTGCCCGCACTACCGTAAATGCTTCATCGAACGCGCCGCGCGCGCGTCGGCACAGGCCGACCTGGTCATCGCCAACCACGCGCTGGTGATGATCAATGCCGCGCGCGGACGCGACCATGCACAGCGGCCGACGCGGATCGTGTTCGACGAGGGGCACCACGTCTTCGACGCTGCCGATAGCACTTTCGCCGCCGCACTGACGGGGCAGGAGGCGATCGAGCTTCGGCGCTGGATCGTCGGGCCGGAACGCAAGAACCGCGGCCGCCGCCGGGGCCTGGCGGCCCGCCTTGCCGACGTGGCGAGCTACGACGAAGCGGGCGGCGACGCGATCGAGGCTGCACTCGAAGCGGCACAGGCGCTGCCATCCGACGGTTGGCTCCAGCGTCTCAACGATGGAGAGCCTTACGGCCCGCTCGAGTCCCTCCTCGCAGCGGTGCGGGCCTGCACTTACGCGCGCGACGAAAGCGGCGGACAGGAAGCCGGCTACGGCATCGAGACCGAAGCAGCGGGCCTGCCAGGCAATCTGATCGAACAGGCGCAGGCGGCGCGCGATGCGCTCGCCGCTATCCGCCGCCCCTTGGTCAAGCTCGGGGTACGTCTGGAAGCGGTAGTGGAGGATGCACCCGACTGGCTCGACGGCCAAGGCCGCGCACGGATCGAGGGCGCGCGCCATTCGCTCGCCTGGAGGGTTGACCTGCTGCAGGCGTGGGAGGCGTTGCTCGACCGGCTTGGCGGTCCGGCGGACCCGGAGTTCGTCGACTGGCTGGCGGTCGACCGCAGCGAAGCGCGCGAGTTCGACGTGGGCATTCATCGCCGCTGGCTCGACCCGATGAAGCCTTTCGCGCGCGTCGTGCTGGAGCCGGCGCACGGGGTCATGCTCACCAGCGCGACGCTGCGCGATGGCGACGACTGGCAGAACGCCATCGCCCGCTCGGGCGCGCCGCATATCGAGGTGGAACCCCTGCTCGCCCAGGCGGAGAGTCCGTTCGACTACGCCGCCCGCGCGGAGGTGCTGATCATCACCGACGTGAAGCGCGGCGATCTGCCGGCACTCGCCGGCGCCTACGCGCGGCTTATCGAGGCTGCAAACGGGGGGGTGCTCGGCCTGTTTACCGCAGTTCGGCGGCTTCGGGCAGTCCACGGGCGGATCGCCGACCGCCTCGCACGCGCGGGCCTCCCGCTCTATGCGCAGCATGTCGATCCGATCGACACCGGCACGCTGGTCGACATCTTCCGCGACGATCCCGCCGCAAGCCTGCTCGGCACCGATGCCTTACGCGACGGGGTGGACGTGCCCGGCCGCTCGCTGCGCTGCGTAGTCATGGAGCAGGTCCCGTGGCCCCGGCCCGACATCCTCCACCGCGCGCGCCGTGCGGCAAACGGCGGCAGCGCTTACGACGACCGTATCATCCGGGCGCGGCTGGCGCAGGCGTTCGGGCGGCTGATCCGTTCGAAGGACGACGCGGGCCATTTCGTCGTGCTGTCCTCCGCCTTCCCCAGCCGGCTTCTCGGCGCCTTCCCCACCGGCACGCCTGTCATCAGACTGACGCTGGCCGAAGCTTTACAACGGGTGGCCGCAGGTGTTTCAGGGGCCGAAGCCGCACGGGAATCGAAGGACCGCCAGCCGTCGTGAAGAGATTGGGATTGCTGCGCCACGCGAAGTCGGACTGGGACGACGTGGGCAAGCGCGACTTCGACCGCGACCTCAACGCCCGCGGACGCAGGGGGGCGCGGCTGATCGGCCGGCACATCGCCGAACATGGCGTCGAGTGGGATCTGCTGCTCGCCAGCTCCGCCGAACGCGTGCGCCAGACGCTCGCCGCCGCATTGCCCGAGGCCGAACCGCGATGGGACGAGCGCCTCTATCTCGCAAGCGCCGAGACGATCCTGGACGTCGTTCGCGAGAATGCCGGGGACGCGGATGCCGTGCTCGTCGCCGGGCACAATCCTGGCCTGCAGGAAGTGCTCTTCGCGCTCGTCCCGCCATCGGCGGAGAACGGCATGTTCGACGAGGCGGCGACCAAATACCCGACCGCGACGTTCGCGGTGTTCGAACTCGACATCGACGACTGGACCGACTTGGTGCCCGGCTGCGCACAATTGGTGCACTTCAAGCGCCCCCGAGACCTCGACCCGGCGCTGGGGCCGGAAGAGTAAAAAAGCTAGGCCATTTCGCGCAGGACACGCGGCCCCGGGCCTTGTTCACCCGCCTTGTCGTCCGGGTTATAGAGCCTGCAGTGCTTGAGGCTCAGGCACCCGCAGCCGATGCAACCGTCGAGGTTGTCGCGCATCGCCTGAAGCTGCGCGATCCGGCGGTCGAGACGATCGCGGATCGCCTCGCTGATCTTCCACCAGTCGAAGCTCGTCGGGGTCCGGCCTTCCGGCAGCCGCGCGAGATGCTCCGCGATGTCCTCCAGCGTCAGCCCGAGCTTCTGCGCGATCAGGATGAAACTGAGACGACGGATGTCCGAGCGCAGGAACCGCCGCTGGTTGCCGCCAGTGCGGTGCGCCCTCAGCAGCCCCTTGTCCTCGTAGAAGCGGATCGCAGAGGTCGAGAGCCCCGTGCGGCGGGCGAGAGTGCCGATCGGCAGGAGGTCGCTTGCTTTCATGCGCGCCCTTTAACCCACAAACATGCTTGACCTCAAGTCAGCTTGAAGTTGCATGAATGCGAGCACCCGATTCGCCGACGCATGACGCGCCGGTGTAGCAACAAGGAGTGCCAATATGCCCAAGGGCCAACTCGAACACGCCAATCTAACCGTTACCGACCCGCAGCGCAGCGCCGAACTGTTTGAAGAGCTGTGCGGCTGGCACGAGCGCTGGCGCGGCCCAGCGATGAACGGCGGCGAGACAATCCATGTCGGCAACGAGATGACTTACCTCGCGCTCTACACCAATCCCGATGCTATCGGCGGCTATCGCAAGGGCGTGCCGCTCAACCATGTCGGCCTGCTGGTCGACGATCTCGACGCCGCGGAAAAGATCGTGGTCGAAGCGGGTCTCGAACCCTTCGCCCACGCCGACTATGCGCCGGGCCGGCGCTTCTACTTCTTCGACTGGGACGGAATCGAATTCGAAGTGGTCAGCTACCTCTGAGCCGTGCGCCCCTCTCGTTTTGCGGAACGCAGAGCGGGAGGGGCAATCAGGCGTTGCCGACGACGAAGCACGCCGCCGCCGCCAGCCCCCCGGTCCACCGGTTCGCCCGGAAGCGCTCGAGTGGATTGGCCGGATCGGTCGGGTCGAGCGTCGCCACCTGCCACCCCAGGTGAATCGCCGCCGGGGCCAGCGCCAACAGCGCCAGCCAGTCTTCGCGCAGCAACCAGAACGCGAGCGCCCAGAGCGCCACCGCGCCGCCGTAGAACAGCGCCACTCCCGGCTTCACGCGCCGCCCCAGCCGCAGCGCAGAGGAGCGGATGCCGACGAGCGCGTCGTCCTCCCGGTCCTGCAAGGCATAGATCGTGTCGTAGCCGATCACCCACAGAACACACCCGGCGTAGAGCGCCGCAAGCACCTCCCAGTTGTCGGAGCGCAGCGCGATCCACGCGACCGGCGCGCCCCAACTGAACACGAGTCCGAGCCACGCCTGCGGCCACCACGTGATCCGCTTCATGAAGGGATAGGCCGCAACCAGCGCGAGGCTCGCAAGCGCGACGAGCTGTGCCTGCCATCGCAATTGCAGCAGCACGACGAGCCCGACGAGGCACAGCGCGAGGAGCCAGGCCCAGGCGAGCTTCTTCGAGATGCGCCCGCTCGCCACGGGTCGCACCGCCGTCCGCGCCACTTGGCGATCGAGATCGGCATCGACGATATCGTTGTAGACGCACCCCGCCCCGCGCATCGCCACACTGCCGAGGAGGAGCCACAGCAGCAGCTCCAACTGCCATCCCGCGCCGGCGAGCCAGAGGCCGTAGACACAGGGCCAGAACAGCAGCCACCAGCCTATCGGCCGGTCGAAACGGGCGAGCTGTGCGAGATCGCGCGGCACCTGCGGCAGGCGCGCGATGATCCCGCGATGCTCGCTGTCGGGTACGATCTGCTCGGTCATCATGTCCGCCCTACCGCCGCTGCGCTCGTGCGTCATCCATCGATGCGCGGCCGGACAGCTACGACCCCGCCTGTCGCGCAAAGTAGATGCGGATCGCGCGCGCCATCACCTCGGCAAAGCGCTCCTGCCCCTCGGGTGTTGCGAGGCGCTCCGCATCTTCGGGATTCGTGATGAAACCGGATTCGTAGAGGACCGCAGGCACGTCCGGCGCGCGCAGCACGGCGAGCGCGGCCGAGCGGCGGGGCCGGGGGTGAAAGGTCAGCGTTCCCTCCCCTTCGCGGAGGATCAGGCTCGTGAACTCGGCTGATTCCTCGAGAACGCGGCGCTGCGACAATTCGACGAGGATCGCGCTGACCTGCTCGCTCTGCCCTTCGATCCGGACGCCGTTGAGGCGGTCGGCATTGTTCTCGCGCTCGGCAAAGCGCGCGGCCGCCTCGCTCGATGCCTGCGCGGAGAGCGTATAGATGCTCGCGCCGCTCGCCTCGCTTGCCTCGCTCGCGGAGTCTGCGTGGATCGAGAGAAACAGATCGGCGCCCATTCGGCGCGCGATTTCCGGCCGTTCGTCGAGCACGAGGAAGCTGTCGTCCTCGCGCGTCAGCGCCACGCGGATGCCGCCGTCGCGCACGAGCCGATCGCGCAGCGCGAGTGCGAGGCCGAGCGCGATATCCTTCTCGCGGTAACCTTCTACACTCGCCCCCGGATCCTTTCCGCCGTGCCCCGGATCGATCACCACAAGCGGCCGCGACCGGTCGGGTGGGCCATGGATCTTCGGCAGGTCGACGGGGGCGCCGGCGTCGGGAAGCGCCAGGCGGACCACATAGTCCCGCCCGAGGTGAGGCACCGAGATCGTCAGGCCGAGCGCGTATAGCGTGGCCAACAATGCCAGCGGGGCGAGGAAAACCAGCCAGATCTGAAGCCGCATGGACATTGCGCGGTGTTGTTACGGCGTTGCGGGCGCAGAGCGCAACATGGTTGCCGAACAAGACCGGCAGTGCTAGCGCTGGCAGGCCGACATCCGGCCCGTCAAAGCCCGCCTTTCACACTTTCGTGCTGGCCGGCCGGGGAACGATCGGCAAGCTCGGAAGTCCCTTCCCGGGCTTTATGCAACAGGTTGATGCAAGACATGAGAAGCCCCTCCCCGCCCCTGACGACGCTGCCCCCGGCATGCGTCGCGGCATGGGCGGACCAGGCAGCGCAGAACAAGCGCATTCGCATGTACGCAGACACATCATTCCGGCGCCTCTGGACCATCCAGGGCGACCGGTCCGACAACGCCGTCCATCGCAGTTCGATCGGCGGTTTCCACACATATGCGCGCGTTCTCCCAACAGGCCTCGGCTTAAGGGCACGCGCACGGAGAATTCTAAATGGCAACGCGCATGCTTATCGATGCGCGCCACCCGGAAGAAACGCGGGTGGCGGTGCTCAAGGGCAACCGGATCGAAGAATTTGATTTCGAATCTGCCGAACACAAACAGATCAAAGGCAATATCTACCTCGCCAAAGTCACCAGGGTAGAACCCAGTCTTCAGGCAGCTTTCGTCGACTTCGGCGGCAACCGGCACGGTTTTCTCGCGTTCGGCGAAATCCACCCGGACTACTACCAGATCCCCAAGGAGGATCGCGAGCAGCTCCTCGCCGAAGAGGCGGAGGCGGCCGATGAAGAAGCACGCCTGCGCGCCGAAGAGGAAGAGCGCGGCGAGTTCCCCGGCGACGAATACGACGCGGATGACGAAACCGGCGAATCGCTGGTCGAGGAATTCGCCGAGGACGGGGTCGAGGAAATCGACACCTCAGAGAAGTCCAAGGTCTCCACGATCGAGGAAGGCCAGGTCGAGAACGGCGACGATGACGACGACGGCGACGAAGAGAACGGCGACGACGCCGGGGATTCGCGCCGTGGCCGCCGCGGTCGTGCGCGCCGTCAGAGCAAGGGCCGCGCCCGCACGAAGGAAGTCGACGAGGTTCGCGCCCGCCGCCAGGCACTGCGCCGCCGCTACAAGATTCAGGACGTCATCCAGCGCCGCCAGGTGCTGCTGGTTCAGGTCGTCAAGGAAGAGCGCGGCAACAAGGGTGCGGCGCTGACGACTTATCTCAGCCTCGCCGGGCGCTACACGGTTCTGATGCCGAACAGCAGCCACGGCGGCGGCATCTCGCGCAAGATCTCCAGCGCGAGCGACCGCAAGCGGCTGAAGCAGATCGTGGGCGACATGAGCCTGCCGAAGTCGATGGGCCTGATCGTCCGCACCGCCGGCCTCCAGCGCACCAAGACCGAGATCAAGCGCGACTTCGACTATCTCGCCCGTCTGTGGGACGAGATCCGCGAAAAAACGCTCTCCTCCAGCGCACCCACGCTGATCCATTCCGACAGCGATCTGATCAAGCGCGCGATCCGCGACATCTACAACCGCGAGATCGAGGAAGTCGTGGTCGAAGGCGAAGCGGGTTACCGCTCGGCCAAGGAATTCATGAAGCTGCTGATGCCCAGCCACGCCCGGCGGGTGAAGGCCTATTCCGATCCCGTGCCGCTGTTCCAGCGCTACGGCGCGGAAGACCAGCTTCGCGCCATGTACGACCCTGTCGTGCAGCTCAAGTCGGGCGGCTATCTGGTCATCAATCCGACCGAGGCGCTCGTCTCGATCGACATCAACTCGGGCCGTTCGACCAAGGAACACGGGATCGAGCAGACCGCGCTCGCGACCAATCTCGAGGCGGCGAAGGAAATCGCCCGTCAGCTTCGCCTGCGCGACATGGCAGGCCTGGTCGTGATCGACTTCATCGACATGGAGTACAGCTCCAACATCCGTAAGGTCGAGCGCGCGATGAAGGACGCGCTGAAGAACGACCGCGCGCGCATCCAGGTCGGCCGCATCTCGGGCTTCGGTCTGATGGAGATGAGCCGCCAGCGGCTGCGCACCGGCGTGCTCGAAGCGACGACCCGCGAATGCCCGCACTGCGACGGCACCGGTCTCGTCCGCACCGCATCGAGCGCGGGCCTGTCGGCGCTACGCCTGATCGAGGACGAGGCGGCCAAGGGCAAGGGCACCGTGATCCAGCTCGCCGCGAGCACCGAGGCGGCGATCTACCTGCTCAACGCCAAGCGTGACGATCTCGTCGAGATCGAGCAGCGCTACGGCGTCAATGTCGAGGTCGTTCCGGAGGGCGAGGAAGAAGGCGCGAAGATGAGCGTCTCCAGCTCCGGCCCTCGCCCGACCCAGGCACCGAAGTTCGAACCGATCGTCGACGACGACGAGGATGATATCGAAGTCGAAGCCGAGGACGACGAAGAGGAATACGACGCCCGCGACGAGGACGAAAGCGATGCGTCCCAGAAGCGCAAGCGCCGCCGCCGGGGCGGTCGCGGCCGCAACAAGAGCCGCGGCGACGACCAGGGCGACGGCAACCGTGACGGCGATACATCCGAAGACGGTGAGCGTCGCGACGACACTCCTGCCCGCGACGACCGCGATGGCGGTGACGACGAGGAAGGAAAGCCGAAGAAGCGCCGTCGCCGCGGCGGGCGCCGCCGGCGCGGCAAGGGCGGCGAGGCCGGCGAGGAAACGGGCGGCGAGGAGAAGCCGCTGGAGGATCTGTCGGAACAGGTCGTCGACGACATGGCCATCGTTGCGGGTCCCGAAGATTCGCCCGAGACCGCCGAAGCGGTTGCCGAGGAGGCTCCCAAGCCGAAGAGGCGCTCGCGGCGGAAGAAGGTAGAGGAACCTGCTCCTGCCGAGGTCGAGGTCGCCGAGACCACCGCAACCGAGGAAGCGCCCGCGGCCGAACCCGCAGCGGAAACTGAGGAAGCACCGAAGCCGAAGAGGCGCCCGCGCCGCAAGAAGGCGGAGGAAGCTCCGACCGAAGACGCTGCGACCACCGCACCCGAACCGGCCGCGGAAGCGGAGGCTCCGGTCGAGAAGCCCAAGCGCACGCGGCGCAAGAAGAAGGAAGAACCGGCGCCCCAGGATGCCGCCCCGGTCGAGGATACCGTTCCGGCCGAGGAATCTGCACCGGCAGAGGCCGCCGAACCGGCTCCGGCGAACGACGCCGGCGAAGCAGCAACCGGAGCGCCTCAGCGGCGCGGCTGGTGGCAGCGCACCTTCGGCGAGTAACGCGTGCCAGTCATGGCGAGGCGGCCCCCGGGTCCCTCGCCATGACACGCCGTGCTGCAGACTTCTACGGTCAGGTCTTTATGCCCACGCCCCATGCCGTCCACGTGAGCGGGCGCGGTACTCCCGGCAGATAGCGTTCGGCCAACGGCTCGACTGCGAAGCCACCCGCGACGACTGCCGAAGGCCCGCACCTCCGCAGCACAGGGTTCACGATGGAATTGTCATGGTGGCGGCGCTCGCAGGGCGTCAGCAGATGTCGTTTGTCTCCTGCCTGCGGCCTGAAAGGCCCGCGCTAGCGAAGCTGCCCCGCGTCATCGCCGACGAGCAGGCGCACGTCCTCCAGATCGCGTGCGGTATCGACGTCGACGGCAGCGAGCCCATTGCTGGCGGAGACCAGAGTGGCCCGCACACCGATGCCCTCACCCAGCCGCGCCAGCCCCTTGGCGAGCGACAACCGCCCCAGCGCGTACGACACGAGCAGCCCGAGCCCGAGCCGCGCGACGATCTTCCATGGCCGCTTGCGGTCGGCCTCGACCCGGGTCCATTCCTCCACCGCTGCGCGCGCCGCTGGGGTCCGCAGGAGGAACAGATTGCAGCCCGACCAGTGCCCGTCCGCGAAGCGAAGGTAGGTCCGCCGGCTGCCCGGCACCGCCGCCTCTATCCGCGCGCGTTCCGCCATCATCACCGCGAGATCGCAGTCGGCCGGTGCTCCATTGACCAGCTCGGCGACCCATTCGGAGCGCAGCAAGGCATGGTCTGCGGTTGTCACGAGGAGCGGTGTGCCGCAGGCATTGAGCCCGCGCAGCACGCTTCCGCTTGGCCCCTCAGCCGGAGGAATGATCTCCGCGCCCAGGTCCCGCGCGAGATCCTCCACTGGACCGGTTTCGCAGCAGACGAAGACCCGCATGCATCCCGCTTCATGCAGCGCCCCGACGACGCGGGTGAGGAGTGGTGCATCGCCTACCTCGATCAGCGCCTTGTGTGCCACGCCGGCTTCCAGCGCGAGCGGGTCGCCACCCGGCCGGGAGCCCGCCAGCACCAGCGCGTTCACCGCGGCGGTCACGCAGTCCGGTCCCGCCGAAGCACGACGAACACCGCGATGCTCATCGCGAGATAGCTGCACGCCATGCCGAGCGCGACCGCCCAGCCGATACCCACCGGGCCGAAGCCGGCGAATGCGACGATGCTGGCGATCAGCACCACCGCGGCAAGGCTGCGTGCGATAAGCGGATAGGAGGGGTGCCCGGTGGAATGGAGCACGGGTTCATACGAGGCGCTGGCGAGGTCGAAAGCCGCGCCGATCGCCAGCGGTATCAGCACCACGCCCCCGCGCGCGAAGCCCTCGCCCCCGATCAGGGCCAGCAAGTCGTCACCGAACGCAAGCGCGGCGAGTGTCACGGTCAAGCCGCCGATCCCTGCGATCACCGTCACTTGCCTGACCAGCCGCCGGAAATCGCCGATATCCGCCGCCATGCGCGCATGGGCGAATTCCGGATAGATCGCCCGGCTGAGGAGCTGCGACAGCTTGCCGAAGCCCTGCGCGAGCTGGTCCGCCAAGCGATAGATGCCCGCCGCACTCGTGCCGAGGAAATAGCCGACCGCGAGCAGCGGCCCCTGCTTGTAGAGCGCGTCCAGCGTCGAGCTGACGTAGGTGATGCCGAAGAAGCGGCCGACACCCGGATTCTCGCGCATGACCTGGCCCAGCGCGCCGAGATTTTCCCTGCGCATCGCCTGTGGCGCGAGCCGCCAGGCGGCGACCCAGTAGGCTGCGGCGGAGATCAGTTCTATCGCCGCCCAGGCGGCCAGGAAGCGTCCGACGTTCGCGCCAGCGAACATGATCGCGAAGGCAGCCAGCAGGCGCCCGGTGGGCACGATCGCCTCGACATAGGTGGCGATGTCGAATCGGCCGAGCACGCGCACGATCCCGATCGGCGTCGTCGCGCGCGCCCACAGCAGCGCGCAATTGAACGCGAATGCCATCGTCACGTACCGCTCGTTGAGTTCGAGCAGCTCGGCGAACCCGAAGTAGATCACATAGGCGACTAGGCTGCCAAGAAGCGCGCCGCCCGCATCGATCGCTCCGCAGAACCACGCGAGGCGGCCGAAGCGCTGCCAGTTCTGCTCGTGCACCGCCTGCGCGCCAAAGCGGACCATGGTCTGCCAGGTCTGGAATCCGGCCACGGCCACCAAGGCCTGGCCCGTGCCGAAAATCAGCGAAAAGTGGCCGAAATCCTTGATCCCGAGCGAGCGCGACAGCACTGCGAGATAGACGATGCTGCAGACGGCACCGAAGCCTTTGCCCCCCAAGAGCCACGCCAGGTTGCCCAGGATGGTAGACAGGCCCGTCCGTGAAGTGGGAGCGCGCGACGGCATGGCCGCGCTCTGGACGAGCTTGCTGGGACGGTCAATGCCTAGGGTCGGATGACATCGGCATGGCGCCGCCCTGCCGTTTACGCTAGCGGCACGCCCGATGGCGCGCATCTGCTTTCTCTTCAACCACGACCAGCTCCACCAGCTCGCGCATAGCCTGCCGATCGCGCTGGAGCTGGCCGCGAGCGGGCGGCACGAAGTCGTGCTGGCGACGGGCAGCGAACGGCTGGAGCAGCGGCTGCGCGAACTCGCCGGCACGTCGCTCGAGCGGATGCGTCTGGTGCGACTGGACCTGCGCCGCGGGCTGTCGCGGATGGCGGCTGGCGCGCTGGAGCGGATCGTTCCGGCGCGCAAGATCCTGCTCTACCGCGACAACCTCGATTTCTTCCGCGGGTTCGATGCACTGGTTGTGTCGGAAAAGACGTCGCTCCTGCTCAAGACGCGTTATGGCCTCGATGGGCTGAAGATCATCCACACTCGGCACGGTGCCGGAGACCGCGCAATCGGGTTCGGCAAGGAGAGCGCCCAGTTCGATCTCGTGCTGGTGTCCGGTCCCAAGATCGCACGGCGCCTGGAAGCAGAGGCCGGCGTGGACCAGGCGCGCATCCGCGTCGTCGGCTATCCCAAGTTCGATCTTTTTGCGGACCGACGGATCCCGAACCCGTTTCCTGATCCCTCGCGGCCGATCGTTCTCTACACGCCGCATCCTTCCCCTCGCCTGTCGAGCTACTACCGAATGGGGCCGCGGGTCATGGCGGAACTGGCGGCGAGCGACCGCTACAACGTGATCTTCGCGCCGCACGTCATGCTGTTCCAGCGGCGGTACACGGTCACCATCGCCCCGCCCGCGATCGAGCGCGTGCCGCCGGTCGATCCCGCAGTCGAGGCCTGCCCGCACATCCTGATCGACCGCGGCAGCCCGGCGGCGACCGACATGAGCTACACCAACCTCGCCGACATCTACTGCGGCGACGTGAGCAGCCAGATCTACGAGTTCCTGCTGCGCCCTCGCCCCTGCCTGCATCTGAACGCCCACGGTGTGGAGTGGCAGGGCAATCCCGATTACGCACACTGGCAGACCGGACCAGTCGTCGGACCGGATGCGAATATCGTCGCAGCGCTCGACCGGGCAGTCGCCACGCACCCGCAATAC
>JAPSJS010000028.1 GCA_031178065.1 Altererythrobacter sp. | reverse complement strand
AGTTAGCCGGAGCTTATTCTCCCGGTACTGTCATTATCATCCCGGGTAAAAGAGCTTTACAACCCTAAGGCCTTCATCACTCACGCGGCATTGCTGGATCAGGCTTTCGCCCATTGTCCAATATTCCCCACTGCTGCCTCCCGTAGGAGTCTGGGCCGTGTCTCAGTCCCAGTGTGGCTGATCATCCTCTCAGACCAGCTATGGATCGTCGCCTTGGTGAGCCTTTACCCCACCAACTAGCTAATCCAACGCGGGCCCATCTAAAGGCGATAAATCTTTGGTCCGAAGACATTATCCGGTATTAGCACCCCTTTCGGGGAGTTATTCCGAACCTAAAGGCAGGTTCCCACGCGTTACGCACCCGTGCGCCACTAGACCCGAAGGTCTCGTTCGACTTGCATGTGTTAGGCATGCCGCCAGCGTTCGTTCTGAGCCAGGATCAAACTCTCAAGTTTGTGTCACATACTTTACCGGCACGATCCGAGGATCGCCGACCGGCAAGGCATGAGCTTCAAGGAGCCGATACCTGCACTGTCAAACGTAATGGATACGAATGAACATGCATCATCACGACCAGGCTGTGGAGCCTGGAAGGATGTGGCAATCGGCTTAGTTAACCGGTATCCGGAGCCTTAAAACCCCCGGACCGGGCGCCGTCGCCCACATGTCCCTTCATCAAAAACCAACGATGTCAAAGAGCCGCCGAGACATTAAAAGGCGGACAGCGATGGGACCCCGATTTTACACCGGGGGACCGGCTATCCGTTAATGCTGGCGACCGAGCTGCGAGGGCGGTGGAAACCGTCAGCGCCGCGTCGGTGAGAGGGCATATATGGGTGAGGTTGAGTCGGGTCAACGGCTTTTTGCAATTTTGTTTCGCTCACACGCTACATCGTTGAAAATACGGCATACTTTCTCGCCAAAATGACTACTTTGGGCATCTGCGCAACCGGGCCTCCGTCAATCGTCCCGGGGAATCGCCCACATATCGCCGTCGAACGATCGATTCCGCCCCTCCGCGGCGGCCGATTTACCCCCGCGGCAGACCTATATGCGGCAAATCTTCACCTTTGAGCCCTATCGCGCGCCTTATGAATGAGACGATTCCCTCGCCGACACCGACGGCCGATGGCGCCTTCGCACAACGCGTGCGCAGCGCGGTCGCGTGGCGCTGGGGCACGCAGGTGCTCGCGCAGGCGATCACCTGGACCTCGACGATTCTGGTCGTGCGACTCCTCTCGCCCACCGATTATGGCCTGTTCGCGATGGCGCAGACGGTGATTACCGCCCTCGCCTTCCTCAACGGACAGAGCTTCGCGACCTCGCTGATCCAGGCCGAGCGTGTCGACGAGCGACGAATCGGGCAGGTCTTCGCGCTTCTGCTGATGCTCAACGGCGGGCTGGCGGCGACCCAGTTCCTGATGGCTCCGCTCGCGGCCGACTATTACAACCAGCCGGTGATCGCGCACATGCTGCGCGTGCAGGCGATCATCTTCCTGACCATTCCCTTTTCCGCCCTGCAGCAGGAGCTGCTCGCGCGGCGGATCGAGTTCCGCAGTCAGGGGCTGGTGAATCTCCTTTGCGCGCTGGTCGGGGCGAGCACCGCGCTCGTACTCGCGTGGTACGGGTTCGGCGTCTGGGCGCTCGTCTATGCGCCGATCGCCATGTACCTGACCCGCGCCATCGGGCTGACTCTCGCTGCGCGCCTGCTGGTGAAACCGGTGTTCGACCTGCGCGGCGCGGGCGACCTCATCACCTTCGGCGGCGCGCTGACGCTGTGCCAGTTCTTCTGGATCGTGCAGAGCCAGAGCGACATCGTGATCGCGGGCCGCGCGCTGGAGACGCACGATCTCGGCCTCTACTCCGAAGCGCTGTTCCTCACCCTGATCGTGACCGGGCGGTTCCTGCCGCCGATCAACGAAGTCGCCTTCCCCGCCTATGCCGAGTTGCACAAGGCCGGGCATGCGCTCGCTCCCTACTTCCTTCGCACCGTGCGCATGGTGCTGCTGGTGGTGGCGCCGATCTATGTCGGGCTCTCGCTCACCGCCGAGCCGGCCATTCTCACCCTATTCGGGGAGAAGTGGGCGGAGATGGCACCCTTCGTCGCCGGGCTGGCGCTTGCGATGCCCTTCTTCGCGCTGCAGATAATCTGCTCGCCGACGACCAATGCAATCGGCCGGCCGCGAATCTATCTGACGACGGCGCTCTGCGGCGCGGTGATCTTTCCCGTGCTGTTCCTGATCGGGATCCGATTCGGCCCGATGGGACTGGTCCACGCCTGGTGGGTCGCGGCGCCTACGCTGCTGGCCGTCACGTTGACGCTGACGCTACCCGCGATCGGCGTCCGTCTCCGTGACTTGCTCACGGCGATCACACCCGTCGCAGCTGCGTCCGCGCTGATGGCGGTTGCCGTTCTGGCGCTGCGCAGCTCGGTCGCCGGCTGGTATCCGATCGCGCAGCTCGCGGCGCTCGGGGCAGCCGGGGCCGTTACCTATATGCTGACGCTATGGTTCGTCTGGCCGGGAGTCGTGCGCGACGCCTGGGCGATGCTGCGCCGCCAGCCCGACGCCGCGCCGGAGGTCACTGCGCCGCTCGGCGCCACGCACGCCTGACCGGAGACAGCCCGCTACCGAACCACCATTGGTAGCGGTGAACGCCCTGTGGTATGCTGTGCACGATCTGTCGAATGGGAGATCGTCATGTCGCTCCTAGTTTTCGCCGCCGGTGCGCTGATCCAGATATCGACGCCCGAGCCTGCCGAGCCGCCCGCGCCTGTGGCGACACCCGTTCCCGCGCCCACACCGGCCGATTCGGCCGCCCTGCTCGACAAGATGGCCGGCGCCGCGGGCGAGACCATCGAGAGCATGACCGACTACTATCAGCGCATGACGGTGCCGGTGACGATCGAGGGCCAGGGCCCGTTTCGTTTCATGATCGATACCGGCGCCCAGGCGACGGTCGTCACCCGCGGGCTCAGCGACCGGCTCGGACTCAAGCCGCTCGGCCATGCCACCGTGGTCGGCATGGCGAGCTCGCAGCAGGTCCAGCTCGTCGAGCTCAACGGGCTCGAATTCGCTGCGCGGACGTTCGACGACCTCCACGCCCCGCTGCTCGAGGCGCAGCATGTCGGCGCCGACGGCATCATCGGCCTCGATAGCCTGCAGGATCTGCGCGTGCTGATCGACTTCCGCGAAGGCACGATCGCGGTCGACGATGCCGAGGCGCTCGGCGGCAACCGCGGCTATGAGATCGTGGTGCGCGCACGGCACAAGCTCGGCCGGCTGATCATCGCCGATGCGCGGATCGACGGGATAAGGACTGCGGTGGTGATCGACACCGGCGCGCAGGGCAATCTCGGCAATCGCAAGCTGCAGGAGCGGTTGCGGGCGAAGAAGCTGGAGCAGGTGCGGTCTACCGACGTCCATGGGGTCGACCTCGTCGGCGATCTCGATTTCGTCGATTCGGTCAAGATCGACGAGTTCGTGATCCAGAACCTGCCGATCGCCTTCGCCGACGGACCCGCCTTCGCCGCACTGGGGCTCGACCGGAGGCCGGCGCTGATCCTCGGCATGCGCGACCTGCGGCTGTTCGACCGGGTGGCGATCGACTTCGAATCGCGCACGGTGCTGTTCGACATGCCGCGGGGATACGCCTCAGGTAAACGCGGGCTGCGCTTCGGCGGCATACCGACCCGCTTCTAGCCAGCCCCGTCCATTGCACCGGCGGAGCGGCGTCGCCACATAGGCGCGCGATGCCGCCCGACGCCCCCTCCCCCGCCCCCGCCAATCACGACGGGTGGGCGACGATCCGGCGGTTCCTCCCCTATCTCTGGCCCCGCGACAATGCCGCGCTCCGGCGGCGGATCGTCATCGCGCTGCTGCTGGTGCTGGCGGCGAAGGCGGTAACCCTCGCGCTCCCCTACGCCTACAAGCGCGCGGTCGACGCGATGACGACGCCGGCGAACGAGGCGGCGATGGTCGCGCTTGCTTTCGTCATCGCCTACGCCGCGGGCCGTTTCGCCTCGGTCGGGTTCGACAATGCGCGCAATGTCGCGTTCGAGCGCGTGGGACAGGAAGCGACCCGGCATCTTGCCGAGGATACCTTCGCCCGGCTCCACCGCCTTTCGCTGCGCTTCCACCTCTCGCGCCGCACGGGCGAGGTTACCAAGGTGGTCGAGCGCGGCACCAAGAGCATCGATTCGATGCTCTACTTCCTGCTCTTCAACATCGCGCCGACGGTGATCGAGCTCCTCGCGGTCGCGGTGATCTTCTACTTCCACTTCGGCTGGGGCTTGGTGCTCGCGACCGCGGTGACGGTCGCGGCTTACGTCGCGGTGACGCGCTGGATCACCGAATGGCGCACCAAGCTGCGCAAGGAGATGAACGATCTCGACGGCCTGGCGCTCTCGCGCGCGGTCGATTCGCTCCTCAACTACGAGACGGTGAAATACTTCGGCGCCGAAGGTCGGGAGCGCGAGCGCTACGGCCGCGCCGCGCGCGCCTATGCCGAAGCGGCGATCCGCAGTGAAAACTCGCTCGGCCTGCTCAACGTCGCGCAGTCGCTGATCACCAACCTGCTGATGGGCGGCGCAATGGCCTATACTGTCTGGGGCTGGAGCCAGGGCGAACTGACCACCGGCGACCTCGTGTTCGTCAACACATACCTCGCGCAGCTCTTCCGCCCGCTCGACATGCTCGGCTGGGTTTACCGCACCGTGCGCCAGGGGCTGATCGACATGGCCGCCATGTTCGAGCTGATCGACACCGAGGCGGAAGTCGAGGACACGCCCGGCGCACCCGCGCTGGTCGTCCGCCGGCCGAGCGTCGCGTTCGACAATGTCGTGTTCGGCTACGATCCGGGGCGGACGATCCTTCACGGGCTCAGCTTCGAAGTGCCCGCCGGCGCGCACGTCGCGATCGTCGGCCCCTCGGGCGCGGGCAAGAGCACGATCGCCCGGCTGCTGTTCCGCTTCTACGATCCGTTGTCGGGCCGGGTCCTGATCGACGGGCAGGACATCACCCAGGTCACGCAAGCCAGCTTGCGCGCCGCGATCGGCATCGTCCCGCAGGACAGCGTGCTGTTCAACGATACGATCGGCTACAACATCGCGTACGGCCGCGCCAACGACACTGGGGCCGCGACGCAGGACGAGATCGTACGCGCCGCGCGCGACGCTGCGATCATGCCGCTGATCGAGCGCCTGCCCGACGGGTTCGAAACCGAAGTCGGCGAGCGCGGCCTTAAGCTATCGGGTGGGGAGAAGCAGCGCGTCGCCATCGCCCGCACGCTGGTCAAGAACCCGCCGATCCTGCTGCTCGACGAAGCGACCAGCGCACTCGATTCGCGCACCGAGCAGGACATCCTCGCCACGCTCCACCGGGTGAGCGAGAACCGCACCAGCCTGTCGATCGCGCACCGCCTCTCGACCATTGCCGACGCCGACGAGATCCTGGTGATGGAGCACGGCCGCCTCGCCGAACGCGGCAGCCACTCCGCGCTGCTGCGCGCGGACGGCCTCTATGCAGAGATGTGGCGCCGCCAGCAGGCCGAGAGCGAAGTCAGCGAAGCGGCGGAGTGACCAGCGAAGATCCTCCCCCATTAGCGCTATGCGAAAATGGGGAGGAGCGAAGGAACTACCCCGGATACCGCTCGAACCGCGGCAACTCGCCCAGTGTCGCCTCCCACGGGAGCTCGTCCGCCACCTGCACGTGAATCTGCGGCGGATAGTTCTCCGGATCGTCGAGCGTCGCGGTCTGGATGTCCACCAGCCCCGGCAGCACCTTCTCGTTCACGTAATAGAGCCCGGTTCCGCAAGCACCGCAGAAATAGCGCTCGGCATCGGCCGAGGATCGGTACAGCGCAGGCTCGCCCTCGGCGATCGTGAACTCGTCGCTCGCGACTGCCATCCAGGCGACGCCGGCCGCGCCGGCGCAGCGGCGGCAGTCCTCGCAATGGCAGACCGAAACGTGCTTCGGCTCGCCCTCAACCCGGTAACGCACCGCACCGCAATGGCATCTGCCGCCCGTCATGACATTTCTCCCTCGATTCGAGGGAGAGAACATATCGGGTACGCAGCCGCGCTACAAGATGTACTTCGAAAGATCGCTGTCGGCGGCGAGGTCCTCGAGCCGCTCGCGGACATAGGCGGCATCGATCGTCACCGTCTCGCCCTGGCGGTCCTCGGCCTCGAAGCTCAGTTCCTCGAGCAGCTTTTCCATCACCGTCTGCAGGCGGCGAGCGCCGATGTTCTCGATGCTCTCGTTCACCCGTGCGGCGATCCGGGCGATCTCGCGCACCGCATCGTCGCCGAGTTCGAGCGTCACCTGCTCGGTGCCCAGCAGCGCCTTGTACTGTGCCACCAGGTTCGCGCGCGTTTCCGACAGGATGCGCACGAAATCCTCCTCGGTCAGCGCGCGCAGCTCGACCCGGATCGGCAGGCGGCCCTGGAGCTCGGGCAGCATGTCCGAGGGCTTGGCGAGATGAAATGCGCCGCTGGCGATGAACAGCACGTGGTCGGTCTTCATCGGCCCGTACTTGGTCGACACCGTGGTGCCTTCGATCAGCGGCAGCAGGTCGCGCTGCACGCCCTCGCGGCTGACCGAACCGCCGCGCACGTCGGAGACGGCAATCTTGTCGATCTCGTCGAGGAACACGATGCCGTTGGTTTCGGCGTTCTCAAGCGCGACCCGGGCGACATCGTCCTGGTCCATGCGCTTCTCGGCTTCTTCCTCGACCAGCTTGTCCCAGGCGTCCGGCACCTTGAGCTTGCGCCGCTTCATCGGCGTCTTGCCCATCGCCTTGCCGAGCATGTCGGACAAGTTGATCATGCCCACGTTGCCGCCCATGCCGCCGAGGTCGAAGGGCATTTGCGGCGCCTCCTCCACCTCGATCTCGACTTCGACCTCGTTCATCGCGTTCTGGACGATCCGCTCGCGGAACGATTCGCGGGTGGCTTCGCTGGCGTTTTCGCCGACGAGCGCCTTGAGCAGCCGGTCCATCGCCGCCTTGCTCGCTGCCTCGCGCACAGCCTCCCGGCGGCGATCCTTCTCCAGCCGGATCGCTTCCTCGACAAGGTCGCGCGCGATCTGCTCGACGTCGCGGCCGACGTAGCCGACTTCGGTGAACTTGGTCGCCTCGACCTTCACGAACGGCGCATCGGCCAGCTTGGCCAGGCGCCGGCTGATCTCGGTCTTGCCGCAGCCGGTCGGGCCGATCATCAGGATGTTCTTGGGCGTCACCTCGTCGCGCAGATCGGACGAGAGCCGCTGGCGGCGCCAGCGATTGCGCAGCGCCACGGCCACCGCGCGCTTCGCTTCCTTCTGCCCGATGATGTGCTCGTCGAGAGCGGCGACGATCGCCTTGGGGGTAAGTGCTTCGGTCATTTTCTTCCCATTGCTCTCTCCCCTTCAGGGGAGAGATACGGAGACTTGGCTGCGCAGCAGGCTAGTCGGAGTTGAGAGGGGGGGTCGCATTGCCCCTCTCCCAACCCTCTCCCTGAGGGGAGAGGGCTTAGACCGTCTCCACCGTCACATTGCCGTTGGTGAACACACAGATATCCGCCGCGACCGCCATCGCCTTGCGCGCGATCTGCTCGGCATCGTCTTCGTAGGCGTCGAGCGCGCGGGCGGCAGCGAGCGCGTAGTTGCCGCCGGAACCGATCGCGGCGATCCCCGCCTCGGGCTCCAGCACGTCGCCGTTGCCGGTCAGCACGAGCAGGGTGTCCTTGTCGGCGACGATCATCAGCGCTTCGAGGTTGCGGAGGTACTTGTCGGTCCGCCAGTCCTTGGCGAGCTCGACCGCGGCGCGCATGAGCTGCCCGCTATATTGCTCGAGCTTCTTTTCCAACCGTTCGAACAGGGTGAAGGCATCCGCCGTCGCGCCGGCGAAACCTGCGACCACCGCGCCGTCCTTGCCGATGCGGCGAACCTTGCGTGCATTGGGCTTCATCACCGTGTTGCCCATGGAGACCTGGCCGTCGCCGGCGACGACGGTCTTGCCGTTCTTGCTGACCCCGATGATGGTGGTGCCGTGCCACTGGATCAGGCCGTGACTCGCCGCGTTCTCGTCCATGCCGCGCGATATGGGGTGGCGCGCGCGGCGGTCAAGGAAACCAGTGCCGCCGGAAATCGGCTCAGACGCCGGGTCCGCCCGCGCCGCCGCCGACACCCGGCGTGCCGACCTGGCCGATGTTGCCGAACAGGTCCTCGAAGAATCCGCGTTCGCGGCCGAGCGTCGGCGTCTCCTTGCCGTCGGGGCTGAGATAGACGACGTCTTCCAGCCCGGACTGCTCGGTCGCGACGACATTGCCCGCGGCGTCGAACTTCACCGCGAGAACCGAATGCTGGCGGATCGTCGGGCGCACGAACGGCCGGCGGCCGGTGGTGCTGGAGACATAGTACCAGGTCTCGTCGCCGAACTGGCTGGTGAAGCTCGGCCGGCCGAGCGTAGCCGCGACCGAGCGTTCGTTGTCGATGCCGGGCTGGATCGCGGACACGAGCGTCGCGTCCTGGATGTAACCGCGATTCTCGCGGATCGCGCTACACCCGCCCAGGGCCAGCGCCGCCACAACCGCCGCCACGCCCAAAGCCTTACCTGCCTGCATCGAGAAACCTTCCGAAATCGGCGCACACGCCTTTTGCAAGGCGCGGCGAAACCTTCTATCGGCGCGAGCCTTACGGCGATGCGCGCGTGCTTGCAACTTTGCCGCTTGCGCGCTGTGCGGCGGCGGGGTTGAATTGCCCCTGAACATCGAACCGGACACCTGACGAACTTTGGGACGAACACGAACGGCCATGTCACTGCTTGCGAAAATCTTCGGTCCGCAGACCGATCCCAAGGACCGGTTCGTGCCGTTGTGGCGCGGGATCGTGGCGATCGCGCGCGAGCCGCAGTGGTACGCCGATTGCGGCGTCGCCGACACGCAGGAGGGGCGCTTCGACATGCTCTCCGCCGTGCTCGCGGCAGTGATCGTGCGGATGGAGCGCGACGAGAGCCTGCGCGCACAGGCTGCGCTGCTGACCGAGCTGTTCGTCGAAGATATCGAGGGCCAGCTCCGCCAGCAGGGGATCGGCGATCCGACGCTCGGCAAGCGCATGGGCAAGCTGATGAGCGCGCTCGGCGGCCGCATCGGCGCCTACCGCGCGGGGCTCGCGAACACCGGCGATGCGGCGCTGACCGACGCCGTGACCCGCAACGTCACGTTCGGCGACGGCGGCAGCGCGAGCTGCGTCGCCGAGCGGCTGCGCGCGCTCCACCGCACCCTGCAGGAAACCCCGGCCGAGGCCCTGCTGCGGGCGGAGATCGCACGATGAGCGCGAACGAGCTGTCCCGGATCGTCAAGCTGCGCCAGATCGACACCCGCCCCGTTCGGATCGTGGCGAGCGCGGAGGAGCGTGCGGCGCTCGCGGAGCGGTTCGCGATCGTCTCGGTGGAGCGGTTAGCTGCGGATGTCACGCTGGAGCGCGAAGGCGAGGATGTGGCGGTGTCGGGCCGGCTCGAGGCTGATATCGTGCAAACCTGCGGCATCTCGGGCGAGGATTTCCCCGTCCGGATCGACGAGCCGATCGCCCTGCGCTTCGTCCCTGGAGCCCTCCGCAGCGTGCCCGACGAAGAGATCGAGCTCGACGAAAGCGAGCTCGACGAAATCGAATACACCGGCGACGCCTTCGATCTCGGCGAAGCGGTCGCCCAGTCGCTCGGCCTCGCGATCGATCCCTACGCGACCGGTCCGAACGCCGATACGGTGCGCAAGGAAGCCGGCCTCCTCGAGGAAGGCGCCAGCGGCCCGCTGGCCGAAGCGCTCAGGGCGCTGAAGAAGGACTGAGCGGCTCCAGGAGATCGGGCAAAGGGGGGCACCGCCGGGCTGGTCCCCGCCCGCGCGAGGAGTAGAAGACCGGCCGTAGCCTAGCGCGCCGCGGCCTCCGCGATCGCGGCGATGTGGCGGTGATCGGTGCCACAGCAGCCGCCGAGTACCGCAAGATGCGGCAGCGCGGTGACCAGTTCACCGTATTCGCGGCCAAACTCTGCCGGATTGCCGGCGTCGAGTTCCTCCATGCCGTCGAGTTCGGCGTGGCTGAGCCGCGAGGCATTGGCGCGCAAGCCCTTGATCCGCTTGGTCCACTCGCCGCCGGCGAGCAGCGCCGGGCTGAAGTGGGAGGGATGCGCGCAATTGACCATGTAGTAGGCCGGCCCACCGCCCATAGCCTGATCGACTGCGGCAATGGCCTGCTCCAGCGTATCGCCGGTCGGCAGCCGCGAGTCGGTCTCGACCGTGAACGAGATGGCCGAGGGCAAGCCCGCCTCCTGCGCTGCCTGCACGATCCCGATGGCCTCGGGGACATTGGTGATCGTAATTCCGGCGATCATATCCGCACCGGCCTCCCCGAACGTTCGGGCCTGCCACGAATGGTACTCGCGGGCTTCCTGCACACTCATGATCTCCGCCGGGTTGTAACCGTCGCCGCGCGGGCCGATGCAGCCGCTCACCACGATCGGGCACTCCGCCGTCTCATGCCGCGCCCGCAGATCGGCCAGCATCTGGATCGCCTCGTGGTTGTATGCCGCGAGTTCTCCCAGCGACATGCCGAGCGGTTCCGCCCAGTCGCGGCTCGACCGCCAGGTTGCGCTTTCCAGCACGAAACCGGCCTTCGCCTCCTTGGCGATCGCCAGATACGTTTCGAAATAGCGCTCCAGATGCGCGCGGCCGCCCGGCCTGCGCAGCATGTCGATGGCAGCGAAGCAGGCGAGGTCCACCCCGTCCTGGAAAAGCAGCGTGGTCTCCAGACCGCCATCGGTCAGGAATAGTTTGCCCTGGAGCTGCGGCAGGTCGTGGCCCGTGATTGGCGTAGCCGTCAAAGTGTCGGTCATCTCGTGTCCTCCGTGTCGGTTGAACGGCGCGAGCCGGGGCGGCCTCCCACCACGGGCAGAAGTGTGGTAGAAGGTGCACGGTGGTCGCGTCGAAAAGTGGGCACAATCTACCGGCTGGTCCGCGACCCAATCTAGCGGGCCCATGGTCGGTTGATCCGAAGAGCCCGGCAAACTGCTGTTTTGGCAGGCCTGTTTTCAGGCCGCAGAGAACGGAGCGTGGCGATGCACGGCACTCTCGAGCCGAAGAACCGACCGGCGGTACAGTCCGCCGAGCCGACCAAGGGCGAACGCACGCGTCAGCGGCTGATGGATTTCGCGGAAGAAGCGGTGCTGCGCAAGGGATTCGCCGCGACCTCGATCGACGAGCTGGTCGAAGCCACGGGAATCACCAAGAGCGGTTTCTTCTATCACTTTCGCGACAAGGACGACCTGGCGATGCAACTCGTCGCCCGTTTCGTCGAGCGCGACAGCGAACTTCTCGACGAACTCGCGGAGCGTGCGCGGACGCTCTCGGACGATCCGCTGCAGAGCTTCCTGATCTTCCTCAGGCTCTTCGCCGAGATGATGGACGACCTGCCCAACGTCCATCCGGGCTGCCTGGTCGCATCGGTGATCTACCAGGACCGCGCCTTCAACCGGGAGGTCTCGGCGATGGCCTCCGAGGCGATCCTCCTCTGGCGCGAACGCTTCCACGACTGGCTGAGCCGGATTGCCGATCGCTACCCGCCGAAGATCGAGACCGACCTCGTGGCGCTCGCCGACCACTTCAGCGTCGTCGCGGACGGTGCAATCGTCACCTCTCGCGCCTTGAACGACAAGGAGGTGGTCGGCCGCCAGGCGCGGCTGCTGCACGACTATGTGAAGTTGCTGTTCGACGGGCGCTAGCCGCGTCACGCACGGCCGGCCGATCGTGCCGCTACAAAGGCGACCCGGCAGCCCTCAGAACGGAATATCGTCGTCCAGGTCGTCGAAGTTGGAGCCGCCGCCCGAACCCGAGCCCTGGCCGCCGCCCGAGCCCTGGCCGCCGCCGCCCTGGTTCCAGCCGCCGTCGTTGCCGCCTGCAGCGCCGCCGCGGTCCCAGCCGCCGCCACCGCCGCTACGCTGGCCGCCACCACCGCCACCACCACCTGCGCCCGGCGCGCCGTCGAGCATGGTCAGCGTGCCGTTGAAGCCGCGCAGCACGATTTCGGTCGAATAGCGGTCCTGCCCGTTCTGGTCCTGCCACTTGCGGGTCTGGAGCTGGCCTTCGATGTAGACCTTGCTGCCCTTGCGCAGGTAGTTCTTGGCGACGTTGATCAGCCCTTCGGAGAAGATTGCCACGCTGTGCCACTCGGTCCGCTCCTGCCGTTCGCCGGAGTTGCGGTCCTTCCACTGCTCGCTGGTCGCGATGCGCAGGTTGCACACCGCGCCGCCATTCTGGAACTCGCGCACTTCGGGATCGGCGCCGAGGTTGCCGATGATCATGACTTTGTTGAGGCTGCCGGCCATGGATTCGCTTTCCTCTTTCGGATGTGGCGAACGGCTTAACCAATGGGCCCAAGCCGCGCCACCCCGAGACCGGGCCAATTCTGAGGATATTTCGCCCGAAAGCGGCTACAGCCCCAGCGCCACCGCGATCCAGTACGTCAGCCCCGCGAAGACATAGGCGAGCGCGAACAGGTAGCCGACCATGAACGCCGGCCACTTCCACCCGTTGGTCTCGCGCCGCGCCACCGCGATGGTCGAGAGGCACTGCGGCGCGAACACGAACCAGGCCAGAAACGCGAGCGCCGTCGGCAGGCTCCAGCGCGCCGCGACCTCGTGCTCGAGCGCGAGCGCGGTCTGCTCCTCGTCCTCCGAGGCGACGGCATAGGTCGTCGCGAGCGAGGACACGGCGACTTCGCGCGCGGCCATTGCCGGCACCAGCGCGAGCGCCATCTCGCGGTTGAACCCGATCGGCTCGACCACCGTGTGGACCCCGTCGGCGACCATGCCGGCGAACGAGGCGTCGATCTGGCTCTCGCCCGGGTCGGCCTGAGGGAAGCTCAGCAGCACCCACAGCGCGATGGTGGCGGCGAAGATGATCGTGCCCGCGCGGCGCAGGAAGATCCACGCGCGCTGCCACAGCCCGATCGCGAGATCGCGCAGGCGCGGCATCTGATAGCGCGGCATCTCCATGATGAAGCCGCTCGCGGCCCCTTCGGTCACCGTGCGGCGCAGCAGCAGCGCCGCCGCCATCGCCCCGACAATGCCGGCAAGATAGAGCGCGAACAGCACGAGGCCCTGCAGCCCGATGCCCCAGCCCACCGTGGTCTGCGGGATCACCGCCGCGATGATCAGCGCGTAGACTGGTAGCCGGGCGGAGCAGGTCATCAGCGGCGCGATCAGGATCGTCGTCAGCCGGTCCTTCGGATCGGCGATGCTGCGCGTCGCCATGATCCCGGGGATCGCGCAGGCGAAGCTGGAGAGCAGCGGAATGAAGCTTTTGCCCGACAGGCCGACGCCGGCCATCATCCGGTCCATGATGAAGGCCGCGCGCGCCATGTAGCCGCTCGCTTCCATCACCAGGATGAAGGCGAACAGGATCACGATCTGGGGCAGGAACACGACCACCGAGCCGACGCCGGCAAGAATGCCCTGAGTCACCAGGTCGCGCAGGAAACCGCCGGAGAAGGTCGCTATCACCCAGTCGGAGATCGCGGTCACCGCGGCCTCGAGCCCGTCGGCGAACGGCGTCGCCCAGGCGAAGACCGCCTGGAACATCACGAACAGGATCGCGAACAGGATCACGGGGCCGATCCAGGGGTGCAGCAGCACCCGGTCGACTTGCGCGTGGATGCGGTGCTCGGCCGACTCGGCGACTGTCGCCGCTTTCGCCACCTTCCGCGCGGTCTGTCGCCGCTCGGGCAAAGTCGTGGCCGGCCCCGGGACGGCCGGAGACGGATCGGCCGCAGCGCGCACGTCCGCCTGCTCGATCGCTTCGGCGAGCTCGGTCAGCCCCTTGCGCCGCACCGCGACGGTCGGGATCACCGGAACGCCGAGCGCCTTCTCGAGCGCGGCCGGGTCGAGCGTCAGCCCGTCGCGTTCGGCGAGGTCGAGCATGTTGAGGGCGATCACCGTCGGCCGGCCCAGCGCGATCACTTCCTGCGCGAACACGAGGTGCTGTTCGAGATTGGCGGCGTCGAGCACCAGGACCAGCACTTCTGGCAGGGCTTCGCCGGGAAACTCGCCGTGGATGACCTTGCGCGTGACTTCCTCGTCCGGGCTCGCCGCGTCGAACGAATAGCTGCCCGGGAGGTCGATCAGCTCGACCGGCGCGCCCGAGGGCAGGATCAGCCGGCCCGCCTTGCGCTCCACCGTCACGCCCGGATAGTTGGCGATCTTCTGCCGCGCGCCGGTGAGCGCGTTGAACAGCGCGCTCTTGCCCGAATTGGGATTGCCGACGAGGGCGGCCCTGCGCTGGCGGGTCATACCGCTTCCACCGTCATCGCCGCCGCATGGACGCGGCGCACGGCCACGGTCATGCGGCCGACGGTCACCGTGAGCGGATCGACGCCGCCGAACACGCCGCGATGCGCCACCGCCACGTGCGCGCCCTGGTCGAGCCCCATCGCCTGCAGGCGCTTCGCATCTTCGGGGGCGAGAGTGGCCCAGTCGACCGATAGGACGGTCGCTCGCTGGCCGCGATCGAGCTGGTCGAGTGTCATGCCTAGCCCGCTATGGGATGCGCGCCCCATTTGCAACTGATTATCAATAGAGCTTCCGGACTAGCGCGCCGGATAGCGCAGCCGCCCGAGGAATCGCGCCACGTTGAACCCGTCGCCGCCACTGTTCAGGAGCTGCGCCTTGGCCTTCTCGAACCGCATGACGCCGTCGATTCGCCGGCCGAGGAAGGCGCGCGTCTCGGCCTTGGCCTCGCTCTCGTCATCGACGAACACGGCCACGGTCGCGGCGTAGATCGAGGCGAGCAGTGCCCGCTTGGTATAGTGGTTGTAATCGGTCGCCGTATCCCCGGCGAGCCGCCACATGACGTCGGCGCTGCGCCAGCCGAGCTTGAGGCTGCGCGCCGCGTTCTGCGGCATGGCCATGATCGACAGCGCGCGCCGCAGCGCTTCCTCGCGGCCGAGCATGGCATCGAGCCGCGCCTGCACCAGCCCTGCGATTCGCGCGCGGATCTTCATGGCTGCGAGCCGATCGGGCGGCAGCGCCGCGGCCATCGCCGCATCGATCGATTCGAACCACGCGGCGATCATGTCCATCGCCCCGCCGGGGTAGGCGAGCGCCGCGACGTCGGGATCGACGCCTTCGATCTCCGCCGCCACGCGCACGGCCTCTTCGGTCCAGCCGTCGAAGATCGCCGAATCGGCAACCGCAGGCGCCAGCGCAAGCCGCAGTTCGTCGAGCGTCAGGTCGGCGGAGAGCGCCATGTCAGAACCTCGGCCCGTAGCTCGGGCCGCTCGCGGCCTTCGTCTCGTCGGCCGCGGCGATGGCTTCGGCAATGCGGGTGTCGGAGCCGAGCAGTTCGGCATAGTCGCGCGCGGAGCGGCCCGAGTTGTCGGTCCGGCCGGGGTTGGCCCCCTTCTCCAGCAGGAGCCGGACCATCGCCATGTCGCGCCGGTGGATCGCCGCGATCAGCGGCGTCTCGCCGGTCGCGCTGGTCACGTCGACATGGGCGCCGGCTTCGATCAGTTCCTTCGCCCCTTCGACGAGGCCGAGCCGCACCGCGATCGACAGCGGGGTATTGCCGGCCTTGTCGCGCACGTTGGGATTGGCGCCCTTGGCGGTCAGGAAGCGGATCCACACCGGATCGCGCCGCTCGGTCACGATGTGCAGCGCCGTCTGGCCACTGGTGATATCGCGGGCATTGACCACGACCGCACCCGGCTGGCTGAGCGCTTCGGTGACCTTGGTTCCGTCGCGCTCGCGCACGGCTTCCAGGAACTCGTATCCTTCCGACATCATCTGGGCGGCAGCCGGCGCGGCCGCAATCGCGGCTGCCAGTCCGATCGCCAGGGTCGCCTTGCGCAGAACGGCGCGGGCCATGTCTTCCCTACCTTTCGTCGTCGTGTCTTGTCGTCGTCGTGTCATGGGGAGCCCTTGCCGCCCCCTTGCGGAAGCCCGATTAGCAGAGCATGAAGCGCCGCGCCATGCCTCTCCCCCGAACTCTGGTCGCCCTTTCCGCCGCTCTGGCTCTGATCGCCTGCGACAGCCGGCCGGCGCTGGACACCGCGCCGCTCCACGGCGCCGCCATCGGCGGGCCCTTTGCGCTGCCCGGCGGAGACGGGAAAGTGCACCGCTGGGCGGACTACGACGGCAAGTGGCGGATCGTCTATTTCGGCTACACATATTGCCCGGACATCTGCCCGACCGACGTTCAACGCTTCTCGCAGGGGCTGACGCAGTTCGAGAAGGCGGAGCCCGAACTGGGTGCGCAGGTCCAGCCGATCTTCATCACCATCGATCCAGCGCGCGACACGCCCGAAGTGGTGGCCGAATTCGTCTCCAACTTCCATCCGAGGCTCGTCGGCCTCACCGGCACGCCCGAGCAGATCGAAGAGGTCGCGAAGACTTTCGGAGTCTTCTACTCGCGCGGCCGCGAGGGAGAGGGCGGCGCCTACGACATGAACCATTCGAACGTGGTCTATCTCTTCGCGCCCGACGGATCGCCGGTCGCGATCCTGCCGGCGAACGAAGGCGCGGACGCGATCGCCGCGGAACTGGCCCGATGGGTGCGCTGAGAGACCGGTTCTGGGAGCGTCCGCTCGCCGAGCTCTCGCGCGAGGAGTGGGAGGCGCTGTGCGACGGCTGCGGCCGCTGCTGCCTGCACAAGATCGAGGATGCCGACACCGGCGAGATCGAGGACACCAACGTCGCCTGCAAGCTGCTCGACACGCAGACCGCGCGCTGCCGCGACTATCGCAACCGCAAGGCCTTCGTGCCCGACTGCCTGCGCCTGACGCTCAAGATCGTCGGCACGATGAGCTGGCTACCCGAGACCTGCGCCTACCGCCGCCGCGCCGCGGACGAGCCTCTGCCTGAATGGCACCCGCTGCTGACCGGCGATCCGGAGAGCGTGAAGCGCGCCGGCGCCTCGGTCGCGGGCCGCGTGGTCAGCGAGACCGAGGCGGGGCCGCTCGAACACCACATCGTCGACTGGAGCGACGCGTGATCGACTGGCTGCGGCGCGATGCGCGGGCCGCACCGGAGATCATGCTGGGCGAACGGCGCCTGCCGATCCTCGTCGTGCGCCACCCCCGCGCCCGGCGCATGGTCCTGCGCCTCGCACCGGAAGGCGACGCCGTGCGGGTCACCCTGCCGCGTTGGGGCCGCACGGCCGAGGCGGTCGCGTTCGCTCATGCCCGCCGCGACTGGCTCGCCGCGCAGCTCGATGCCCTCCCCCGCGCCGCGCCGCCCAAAGCGGGCGGCACGCTCGCCTACCGCGGCGCCGAGCTCGCCATCGCCTGGTCGCGCGAGGCCTCGCGCCGCCCTGCCCTAAGCGATGGGACGATCGCGATCGGCGGGCCCGAGAAGCACCTTTCCCTGCGCCTGCGCCGCTGGCTTGAGGGCGAGGCGCTACGGCTGATGGAGGCCGACCTCGCCCAGTTCTGCGCCGCCGCGGGCGTCCCCGTCCCGGCCCTCCGCCTGTCGCGGGCGAAGCGGCGCTGGGGAAGCTGCGCGAGCGACGGCACGGTGCGGATCAACTGGCGGTTGATCATGGCCCCCGACTCCGTCCGCCGCTCCGTGGTCGCGCACGAAGTCGCGCACCTGCTCCACTTCGACCACGGCCCGGCGTTCAAGGCGGCGCTTGAGCGGATCTACGACGGCGACCTTCCCGCCGCCGACCGCTGGCTGAAGGCCAGCGGCCGCACGCTCTACGCCCCGTTCGGCTGAACACTGGCGTTCGCGCGCGGGAACGCCTATCTTGGCGCCATGCGTTTGATCAGCCGCCTCAATCCGGCCGAGGGAGTCGGCGACTTCTGGGCCTATCTGCGACGCCCGCAGCCCTATCGCTGGCCGATTCTCGGGCTTTCCATGCTGATGACCGGGACCTTGCTCTTCTGGGTCCTGCAGGAACGGTATTACCTGCCGCCCGAGCGGCCCCGGGTCACCTACATCACCAGCTTCGCGCCCGGCCGTACGGACGAGGAGATCATCGCCTCGAACATCGCGAACCAGGCGCGCAAGGAGGCCCTCGCCGCCGAGCAGGCCGAGCGTGAGGAGCTCCGGCGCGAGATCTACCGCACCTTCGGCCGCGCGGCCGGCATGGACGTCGAGAAGATCGAGCGCGAGGCAGCCGAGGAGCGCGCGCGCGAAGAAGCCGCCGAAAAGGCACGGCGCGAGGCGCTGATCGGCGATTCCATTGCCGAACCCGCCGAGTGACGCCGCCTGGCTCGCCGCCGCCGCTCGTCTCGCGGCGCGCGGCCGGCCGCTGAGCCGCCCCAATCCCGCCGTCGGGTGCGTGATCGTCAATGACGGCAAAGTCGTCGGCCGCGGCTGGACCCGGCCCGGCGGGCGCCCCCATGCCGAGGCGATCGCGCTCGCCGAAGCGGGCGATGCGGCGCGCGGCGCCACCCTCTATGTCACGCTCGAACCCTGCGCCCACCGCTCCGGGCGCGGTCCCGCCTGCGCCGACCTGATCGCCGAGGCGGCCCTCGCGCGGGTCGTGATCGGCGCGCGCGATCCGGACGAACGCACCCACGGCCGCGGGATCGAGCGCCTGGGCGAAGCGGGCATTGCGGTCGAAACGGCCGACTGCCCCGCCTCCCGCGCCAGCCTCGCCGGTTATCTCACCCGCGCCGAGTACGGCCGCCCGCACGTCACGCTCAAGCTCGCCACCTCGCTCGACGGGTGCATCGCCACCGCCGGCGGCGAGAGCCGCTGGATCACCGGCGAGGCGGCCCGCGCGCACGTCCATTCGCGCCGCGCCATGGCCGATGCGATCCTCGTCGGCGGCGGCACCTGGCGCGCCGACGCCCCGCGGCTCGACGTGCGCCTGCCCGGCCTCGAGGCGCGCAGCCCGCGCCGCATCGTCCTCTCACGCACCGTCGAGGACGAGACGGTCGAAACCATCGCCGCGCCCGAGGAGATCGCAGGGCTCGAAGCCGTGCAGTACCTCTACGTCGAGGGCGGCGCACAGACCGCCGCCGCCTTCCTCGCGGCCGATCTTGTCGACCGGCTCGAGCTCTACCGCGCCCCGGTTCTGATCGGCGCCGGCACCCCGGCGCTCGGCGACATCGGCCTCGCCTCGCTCGCCGAAGCGCACGGCCGCTGGCGCCTTGCCGAGCGGCGGCAGCTTGGCAGCGACACCTGCGAGGCCTATGAGCGCGCCCGGATAGGGAGCGAGCAATGTTCACCGGCATAGTCAGCGCAATCGGCACCATCGAGGAAGCGCAGCAGCGCGGCGACCTGCACTTGCGGATCGCCTGCCCCTACGATCCCGAGAAGATGGCGATCGGCGCCTCGATCGCCTGCTCGGGCGTGTGCCTGACAGTGGTGGAGCGCGGCGGAACGCCGGGAGACGCCTGGTTCGCGGTCGACGTTTCGGCAGAGACGGTCTCGCGCACCGTGCCCGGCATGTGGCGCCCCGGCCGCCGGCTGAACCTCGAAACGGCGCTCAAGCTCGGCGACGAACTCGGCGGGCATATCGTCACCGGCCACGTCGACACCGTGGGCGAGGTCCGCCTGGTCCGCGCCGAGGGCGGCTCGACCACCGTCGCGATCCGCACCGGCGCCGCCTTCGCCCCCTTCGTCGCGCCCAAGGGCTCGATCACGGTCGACGGCGTCTCGCTGACCGTCAACGACGTGCGCGATCAGGAAGACGGCGCGTGTGACTTCCTCCTCAACCTGATCCCGCACACGGCGGAGGTGACGACGCTCGGCGACCTCACCGAAGGCGACCGCGTGAACCTCGAGATCGACGTCCTCGCACGCTACCTCAAACGAATGCAGAGCCTTCAGCGCTAGCTTCCCGATGCGGCCCCTTCCGGCCTCATTCGCCCCATTGACGTTATGGTATATCATCATCTATCGACCCCACGCCAATCAGAAGGGGTCAACACACGATGATTTTGCCAGTACTCGCCCAGCGGAAGCGGCTTTGGCTTTCCGCCGCTTCGATCGCACTCGTCTCGCCCGCCGCCGCTTGGGCGCAGGACACTGCGGGCGAGGAGAAGCCGCGCGAGCGGGCCGCAAGGTCCGACATCGTCGTCACCGGCGCCTCGCTCGAGCGGGAGGAGGCGAGCGAGCCGCTGCCGGTCCAGGTCCTCGCCGGCGACGAGCTCGCACACCGGCGCCAGGGCGGCCTCGGCGAGACGCTTGCGGGCCTGCCCGGCGTGCACCTGGACAGCTTCGGCGGCGGCGCCTCGCGCCCGGTCATCCGCGGCCAGACCGTGCCGCGCATCGAGATCCTGACCGACGGCGCCAACCTGTTCGACGCCTCGTCCGTCTCGCCCGACCACGCCATCGCCGCCGATCCGCTGCTTCTCGACGCGATCGAGATCCAGCGCGGCCCCGCCGCAGTCCGCTACGGCGGCAACGCGCTCAACGGTGCGATCAACCTGATCGACAGCAAAGTGCCCAAGGCCGTGCTCGAGGGCGGCTATACCGGCGCGACCGAAGTCCGCTACGGCACCGGCGACGAGGAGAAGACAGTCGTCGGCCGGGTGACCGCCGGCATCGGCTCCTTCGCCGTGCACGCCGAGGGATCGCGCCACGTCAGCGAGGACTACGACGTTCCTGACGCCTTCGGCAGCGACAAGCTCAAGGACTCCTACGCCGAAGGGACGAGCTACAGCTTCGGCGCCTCATGGGTGACGGACAAGGGCTATATCGGGGCCGCCTATACCCGGCAGGACAGCGAATACGGCCTGCCCGGCCACAGCCACGCCAACGCCCCGTGCCACACCCACGACCTCGATCTGCACTGCGGCTCCCACGGCACCCCGCCGCCGCTGGTCTCGGCGCCCGACGATCATACCGCCTACATCGACCTTCGCAGCGAGCGCTTCGACATCCGCGCGGACTACGACCGCCTGCTGCCGGGCCTCGAACATACCCGCCTGCGCCTGTCCTATACCGACTATACGCACGAGGAGATGGACGGGACGTTCCTGTTCGCGCGCTATGGCAACAAGGTCTACGACGGGCGGCTGGAGCTGACCCATGCGCCGCTGCTCGGCTTCACCGGCACGTTCGGCGTCCAGTATACGGACGGCACCTTCAGCGGGCTGAACGTCAACGACGTCTATCGCGGCTACGACAGCATCTACGACATCAAGACCGAGAACGTCGGCCTGTTCCTGACCGAGCGGCGCGCGTTCGGCCCGGTCGATATCGAGCTGGGCGTGCGGCAGGACTGGCGGACCATGCACGCGGTGAAGAAGCACTGGACGTCCTATTACATTCTTCCCCCGGGGTTCGAGCTGACGCCGGAGATCGAGGAGATGTATTCAGGCTTCTACGACGACTATTTCGCGTCGAACTATCCCTCCTCGGAGCACAACCCCTTCTCGGTGTCGGCGAGCGCGACCTGGAACATCGACGCGGGCTATTCGCTCGGGCTGACGCTGGCCCGCTCGCAGCGAGCGCCGAACGTGCGCGAGCTCTATGCGCGGGGGAACAATCTCGCGACCAACAGCTACGAAGTCGGGCTCGCGCGCACGGCGACCATTTCCGACGAACTGCCCGCGCCGGTGACCGACCTCGTCGAGACGAACAAGTCGGTCGACCTGACCTTCCGCAAGACCGACGGGCGCACCCGGTTCGAGCTCGGCGCCTTCTATCAGGACGTCGACGACTACATCTTCGCCCGCCTGATCGAGGAGGAGCGCGAGACCGGCCGCCCCCATCTCCTGCTGGTCTACACCGCCGCGGACGCGCGGTTCTTCGGGATCGACGGGCAGATCAGCCATCAGCTCGCACCGGGATCGCTGGTCACCCTGTTCGGCGACTACGTCGATGCCGAGCTCAAGAGCGAGGACGACAACCTGCCGCGCATTCCGCCGGGGCGGCTCGGCGCGCGCTACGAATGGAACTCGGGGCCGGTCTCGGCGGACGTCGAATACTACCACACCTTCAAGCAGGACCGCGTGGCCTCCTACGAGACGCCGACCGGCGGCTACGACATGCTCAACGCGACGCTAGCCTACCGGTTCGACGTCGGCGGCGGAAAGTCGGTGGAGCTCTACGCGCGCGGCACGAACCTCACCAACGAACTGGCCTACGTCCACACCTCGTTCGTGAAGGACCAGTCCCCGCTCCGCGGCCGCAGCGTCGCGATCGGGATGCGGCACGCCTTCTGACCGCGCTCGCAAGTTCGTCACCCGCGACGGCGACGGGGGGCACGGGGAGGTGGGAAGAAATATCCCGCCTCCCCGTCATTATCTCGGGAGCTTCCGCAGGTGCGCGAGCCGTGAGCCCGCGCCGGACGGCGCCGCAGCTCCGGATTGTTCAAACGAAGGCACGAAGATGTCGCGTTTGCGGCAAAGCCGCGCTCCATCACCGCGTCACCGCCGGACGAATCCGGGGTGCGACTGCGGCATGAGTGCGCCGCTGCACAGCGCAAAACCTCTTCGTGTCTTCGTGTGAATCAAAAACCCGTCATCCCGGCGAAAGCTGGGATCGCTCTCCGCCAGGTCGGACTGGGCCGCACCCGATCCCGCTTTCGCTGGGATGACGAACAGGATCGGCACCGTCCGCGTGAAATCAGGCCTCAGGGCTGGCCGGGCGCCTCCGCGGCACCCTGCGCGGCCTTGACGTGGCCCTCGGCCGCGGTCTGAATCCGCTGCTGCAGCTGCGGATCGCTCTGGCTCGCCACGGCGATGGCCTGGAACTCCTGCGGCTGCATGCCCGATTCCTGCACCGCGGCCATCATCTGGGCCTGCTTCTGCTGCTCGTCGACAGCCGTATCGCGGGCGATCTGCTGGACCTTCAGCACCGCGAGCGCAAAGCGGTCGACCTGATCGTCCGAGATGTCCGCCGACTTCGGAGCGGCCTGCGCCGGCGCGGTCTGCTGCGGGGGCGCGGTTTCCTGGGCCAACGCGGCCCCGCTCATCGCGAGCGACGCGGCGGCCAGAGTAAAGACGGTCTTCATGCAGTCCTCCATAATGAAGGCCGCGAAGTACGCGTGGCTGCCCGGGTTTATAACCGCCAGCGAGACGGGGCGTGTGCCGTCCGGGGTGGCGCGCACCTCCCGATCCGAAACCGCTCCGACGCCGGGACGGCAAGTTCTCATTCGCGCAGACCCGGTGAGCGAGGATCGCAAGCGGCCTGCCGGGCGCACCGCCGCTCCGGGTTGTTCACACAAAGACACTAAGACACGAAGATGTGGCGTTTGCGGGGATGCCGTTCCGCATCATCGGCGGAAGAGTGAGGGGTACGGTCGAGGAAGGGGTGTCCCGCTGCGCGGGGCGGAACATCTTTGTGCCTTGGTGTCTTTGTGTGAACCAAATTCTCTTCACCTCACGAACGCCGGGATCGCTCTCCACCAGGCCGGCCTTCGCTGCACGCAACCCCAGCCTTCGGCGGGGACGACGAAGTTTTAGTCTAGCGGTCGCGGGAAATAAGAACAAAGCACGTACAAAAACAACTTTCCTACATCGCGAAAATCTGCCTTATCATCCCGGATGAAGCACTATCCGCCCCCTCTCCTGCGCGAGCGGAAGCCCGCGCCGCCCCGGATCCCCCTGTTCTACGCCGTGCCCGGCCGCACCCGCATCGACGGGTGGACCCCGCGGCGGCAGGCCGAGTTCATCGGGCATCTCGCCGAAACCCGCTCCGTCACCGAAGCCGCGCGGCGCGTGTCGATGGCGCGCGAGACCGTCTATCGGTTGCGAGGCCGCAAGGGCGCGGAAAGCTTCAACGCGGCGTGGAATGCGGCGCTCGGGATCGCCCCTGCGCAAGGTGACGGTGAAAGGTCACAGGCGGGCGTGACCCCGTCACGGAAGGTCACGAACGCGGAGCTCATGTGGCGCGTCGAGACCGGTCTCTGGCAGGTGCGCATGCATCGCGGCCGCTTCGCCGGCGTGTGGCGGAGGCCCGATAATGCCGCGCTTTTTCAGCTACTAGCCCGGCTCGACCGCGCACGGATCGACGGCCAGCGCACCCGGCGGGAGAGGGAGGCGGCATGAAAGGTCACGCCGCGCAAATACCCCGTCCAGTGTCAACCGAGCAGCCGATAGATTTCCAGGCGCGCTCAGCCGGTGACGGCGGCGAGCGCCTGCACGAACTTCTCGATGTTCCCGCGGTGCAGCCCGGCGACGTTGATCCGGCCCGAGCCCGCCATGTAGATCGCATGCTCGGTCCGCAGCCGGCCGACCTGATCCTTGCTCAGCGGCAGGACCGAGAACAGCCCGTTCTGATGCGCCAGCGGCGTCAGGTCGACCGCGCCGGCCGTTCCCGCGTCCGCGAGCGACTGGCGCACCTGGCGCATCCGCTCGCGCATCGTCTCGAGCTCGTCGAGCCAGAGCGCGGTCAGGTCCGCGTCGCGCAGCACGATCCGCACCGCCGCGCCGCCGTGATCGGGCGGCATCGACCAGGCCGCACGGGCCAGGGCGTTGAGGTTCGACTGGATCGCGTCGAGCTGCCCGGCGTCGCGGGCGAGCGCGTAGAGCGCGCCGACCCGGTCGCGGTACATGCCGAAGTTCTTGTCGCAGCTATAGGCAATCAGCGCCTCCGGCACCGCATCGAGCACGCGGCGCAGGCCGTAGGCGTCCTCTTCCATCCCTTGGCCGAGGCCCTGGTAGGCGAGGTCGAGGATCGGCAGCGCCGCGCCGTTCGCGAAGGCCTCGGCGATCGCGTCCCATTCCTCGGGGGAGTAGTCGATGCCGGTCGGGTTGTGGCAGCAGCCATGGAGCAGCACCGCCTCGCCTTCCCTGGCCCCGCGGATCGCGGCCAGCGCGGCCTCCGCATTGGCGGTGCCGTCGGGATTGGCGTGGTCGAACGTGGCAGCCTCCACGCCCACGTCGGCGAGGATCTGCGCGTGGTTGGGCCAGCTCGGCGCGCCGAGGTGGATGCGGTTCACGCCCGCGCGCTGGGCCACGGCGACCGCGAGGCGCACCGCGCCGGTGCCGCCCGGCGTCTGCATGCCCTGCAGCCGTCCGCCCATCGTGCCGTCGCGGCCGAAGGCATGCGGCATCAGCGCGTTGACGAAGCCCATGTCGCCCTCGGGGCCGAGGTAGGACTTGGAATCCTGCTCCTCGACCAGCCGCTGCTCGGCTTGCTTGATCGCAGCGAAGACGGGCGTGCCGCCCTGCCCGGTGCGATAGACGCCGACGCCGAGGTCGATCTTGTCCGCCCGATCATCGTCGGCGTAGAGCTTGATCAGCGCCAGCAGCGCGTCGGGCGATTGGGGTTCGAGTCTGTCGAGCATGCGCCGCCCCATGCCCAGACGCGCGAGGGGCCGCAACAGGAAATCCTGTCGCGGCCCCTGCCCCTCCAAGCAATTTTGCTTGTGCGGCTAGAAGGGCATCCAGCGCTGCTCCTTCGAGAACTTCATGTAGCCCGCGTTGATGCCCAGGCGCAGGCCCGCACCCATGCGGATCGGGATCAGCACGACGTTGTCCTTGCGCAGGTAGCTGGCGGTGAGCCCGCCGACCACGTAGGCCTGCCCCTCGCCGGCCGGATAGCGTTCGTAGAGCTGCTCGGTATCGTAGAGGTTGTAGACCAGCACGAAGGTGTTCGCCGCGTTCGCACCGACGTCGAACCCGATCGACGGGCCGGTCCAGTAGACCGGGCGCTGGCCCTCCACCTTGTGATAGAGCGTGCCCGAGCCGTAGCGCGCGCCGACGATGAACGCGCCGCCCGCCTCGCGGCCGACGATGTAGGCGTTGGGCTCGCCCTGCTCCTTCAGAAGATCCTGGATCATCCGCGCGAGCCCTTCGGCGCCCTTGCCGAACAGGCCTTCTGCCGCGCCGATCAGGTCGTCTTCCTTGAACGTCTCGCTTTGCGCGCCGGCGACCGCGGTGGTGCCCGCAGTCTGGCCCGCCGCGACCGAAGTCTCGCCGCTCGCCGCCGGATCGGCCCAGGCCGGCGCGACGGGCGCGCCGTCCGGCGGCGTCTCGCTGTAGGTGATGCTGTTGTCCTGCGGCTGCGGCGCCGAGGTCGAGGTATCCTGCGCGGGGATCTCCTGGCTGTAGACCGGCTGGGCGCCGGGTCTCTCCTCGAGATCGGCGTCGATCGCCGTGTCGGGATCGAACGTCTCGATCGACTGCGCGGCGAGCGGCGCCGCGGCGAGCGCAGCAACCGCGGCTGCGCCTGCGATCGTGCGGCGAATGATGGGAATGAGTTGCATGCGGCCCCTCCTGGTCCGAAATCGGGCCCGAAACCCGGACCTGTCCAGGGCCGAACAGAATCCTTTGCGGCTGAAGCAGCAATGAACCGGCGACGAATCGAATCGGAAACACGGCGAAACGAGTCGAATCGCCCCTGTTTTCACGGCTTTTGCCGAAGCGGAGAGAGGCGGCTTGCAGCACTCACCCGTGCCCGTTATAGCGCGCCCCTCGCACGCCGCCGGGCATGCGGAGACGTGGGTGAGTGGCTGAAACCAGTTCCCTGCTAAGGAACCATACCCTATCGGGTATCGAGGGTTCGAATCCCTCCGTCTCCGCCACCCGGGCCGCTCCCCACATTCCGACTGATCCAGGAAGCCGCGTTCCGCGGCTCATTTGATTCGGTTTTCCGATTGCAGAACGACACCCCGCGGCCGGCCCTCGGGCCGGCTACGTACAACTACGTCCGGCTTAGGGATTGGTATGACAGATTGGATAACACGGGTATGCGTTTGCGGTTGACATATTTGGCCTAGGAGATATCCCACCTCCCATAACAAGCCCTTTGGGAGGGACCTCATGTCGAAGTTCGCCGACCGCGGCCGCGCAGCCGTGACCAATTCTCGTTTCCTCGCTACGCTTCTGGTAGGGACCGCACTGTCGGCCATCGCCTTTCCCGGCGCGGCATTCGCCCAGACAGCCGAAGAAGATGCCGGTGTCGTGAACGACGCCGGAGACGGCCAGGCCGCCGAGGGCGAGAACGTCATCGTCGTCGAAGGCATTCGCAGCTCGCTGCAAAGCGCGCTTGCCGAGGAGCGCAGAGCCGACAATCTCATCGAGGTCATCCAGGCCGAAGACATCGGCAAGCTGCCGGACCAGAACCTCGCCGAGGTGCTCGAGAACATCTCGGGCATTCAGATCACGCGGGAAGCAGGCGTCGGCACCGCGGTGCAGATCCGCGGGACCGACGAGAACCGCACCGAGATCAACGGCGTCTCCACCGTCGGCTCCGGGGCCGGGCGCGGGGGCATCAGCTTCGAGGACCTGTCCGCCTCGATCGTCGCCTCGGTCGAAGTGACCAAAGTGCCGGACGCCAGCACGATCGAGGGATCGGTCGGCGGCACGATCAACCTGCGGACGATCCGCCCCCTGGACCTGTCGGAGCCGCTCATCGCCGCCCGAGCCCAGGTCGAGCACAGCGACTTCTCGGAAAGCTATCTGCCGCGCTTCTCCGGTACGATCGGCAACCGCTGGTCGACCGGTGCGGGCGAGTTCGGCGTCGTGCTCAGTGGAAGCTATGCCCGCCAGGACGTCACCGCCTTCCGGCCCCGCGTCGACCGCGACGCGGTCGTCCTGCCCACCGATGCCACCGCGAGCGCCGAGGACTTCCCGTTCCTCCGCACCCAGTTCTTCGACCAGGACCTCAACAACTACGAATACGAGACGCTGAACCTCGTCGGGTCCCTGGAATGGTCGCCCAGCCCCGGCCTGAAATTCTATTTCGACGGCATCTACAACGATCAGCAGCGCAGGCAGGAAAGCTCCAGAGTGCAGCTCTCCGGCGTGTCGGCGAGCGACGTGGTCGACAACACGACGAACACCGCGTTCGAAACCATCGACTTCGGAAGCCTGGACGGACCGAACGGCCCGATCGATCTGGGCACGGTCGAGGCCGCACTGGCTGGCGTGATCGAGCCCGGCGCGACCGACCCGAACTTGCGGACCTCGAGCAACACCGGCGCCCGCCTGACCAAGAGCCACGTCTACCGGCTCGGCGGCGAGTGGGAGCGCGACCGGTTCAAGGTCCGGCTGGAAGGCGCACTATCAACGTCCGACACGGTGAACCCCGATTTCACGACCACGCTCGATTTCATAAACCCGAACCACACGCAGCCGGTTTTCGGAGGCGATGTCGACAACGGCGTGCCGATCGAATTCGATCTCAGAAACCGGACGCTTCAGTTCGGCATCGCGCAAGGGCTGGCCACGACGCCGACGACCGCGCAACTGCTCGATCCTGCGAACTACCAGCTACGCCAGGTGCAGCAGAGCCATGACATCTCGGAGAACAGGGAACTCGCGCTCCGGTTCGACCTCACTTACGACATGGAGCGCTCGATACCCTTCATCACCTCAATCGATGCAGGCTATCGCTTCAACGAAACCTCCAGCCTGAACGACGACTTCTCCCAGAACTTCAACTACACCAGCGCCACCGCCGACTTCGCCCGGCCCGGCGCCGATCTCTTCTCCGACATCGTCGTGCCGGGCCCGAACAACTTCGGTGCGGCCGACGGCCGGGACCTGTTCATCGGCGACTTCCTGGTCATCGATCCGGCGCTCTCCTTCTCGGACCCGGACGCGGTCCGCGACGCGCTCAATGCCGCGATCGCGGCCAGCAACGCGGCGAACCCCGACCTGCCTCCGGTCAGCCCGATCACCGAGCCGACGCAATCGGCCAGTGCCTTCTTCGACATCACGGAGCAGACCCATGCGGCCTACCTTCAGGCCAATTTCGACGGCTACGATCTCGGCCTGCCGGTGCGCGGCAATCTGGGCGTGCGCTACGTCCTCACCGACGTGGACTCGCGCGGAAACACGATCGTCAACGGCGTGGCCTCGCCGGTCGTCCAGACGGGTTCGTACAATTTCTGGCTGCCGCGCTTCAATCTCGTGATCGAGCCGGCGCAGGATTTCGTGATCCGTGCCGGTGTCGCAAGGGACATCAACCGCCCCGACTTCGACGATCTTTCGACCTCGGTCAGCTTCAGCACCGGCCCCAACACGCCCGTCTCGGTCGGTAACCCGGCTCTGGTGCCCGAAGCCGTGTGGTCGTTCGACCTTTCGGGTGACTGGTATTTCGCGCCGTCGAGCATCCTGAGCGTCGGCGTGTTCCACAAGATCCGTACGAACCTGTTCTCCACCTTCCAGGACGATCCGGCGCCGAACCTGGATGCCGACGGGAACCTCAACATCGACATCACCCCGCCCTGCGAAGACGGCGGCATCTTCAATCCGATCGCCGATCGCAACATCAACAACCCGACGCCGGGTGACGGGATCTGCGTGCCGCGCGTCACCACCATCAACGGCGAAGGCAATACGACGCAAACGGGCATCGAAGTCGCCTTCCAGCACGACCTGTCGGCTTATGAAGACACGCTGGGCTTCGCCTCGGGGTTCGGCTTCATCGGGAACTACACCTATCAGGTCACCGGCGGCACCGCGGCGGATTTCCCGACGAACTTCCGCGACGCCGATGGTCCTCGCGACGTCTTCACCCGGCTGGGAATCATCGGGGCTCAGGATCGGATCACCCTGCCGAACCTTTCCAAGCACTCGTTCAACACCACGCTGTTCTACGACAAGTACGGGCTGAACGCGCGGGTGCGGTACACCTGGCGCTCCAGCTACGTTTCGAACGACTCGTTCTTCTTCGGCCTTCCGCGCATCAACGGCGCGCGCGGCCAGCTCAACGCGAGCGTGAACTACGATGTCACCGACAACATCAACATCGGCGTCGAGGGGATCAATCTGCTGCAGGAAGATCAGGCGCAGTTCTGCGTGAACAACAACGCGCTGCTCTGCTTCCAGGGCCTTACCGATCGCCGCCTGATCGGCAGCATCAGCATCAAGATGTAACGCCGATCCTGCGAAACGCTTTCCCGCCGGTGCCGAACGTCTCCCGCGGCACCGGCGGGAAAGCGGCGCGCACCCGCCGCGGGTCAGTAGCCGAAGCGGACCCCTGCCCACACGGTGCGCGGCGCACCGAGATCGATGGAACCGCCATCGTTGCGGGTCACCACCTCCTCGTCGGTCAGGTTCTCGCCGCGCAGGACCAGCGACAGCCGCTCCGTCAGCGGCACCTGAGCATAGGCGCCCAGGGTGGTCGCGGCCGGGAGCACATCGGTCTCCTGATCGTCCTCGAACTGCGCCCCGACGTGCCGCACCGAGGCGGAGAGCAGCCAGCCGGGCGAAGGCGTCCACGCGAGCGAAGCGCCGGCGGCCCAGCGCGGCGTCTGTGCCGGGCGGTTGCCATCGAGCTCGGCGGAGGGGCCGCTGCCTTCGACCTCGGCATCGGTCCACGCGACAGTGCCTTCGAAGCGCAGGGCGCCGCGCGTAACGGACAGGCCCCCCTCGACACCGTGTGAGCCTATCGCAGGAAGGTTCTGCCGCTGGCGCAAGTCGGGCGCGAGCGTGACGTTGGCGATCGCGCCCTTCACCCGGTTGTCGAACGCGGTGACGGCGAACGCGACCCCCTCGGCCGGGGTCAGGTCGAAGCCAGCCTCGAAGCCTTCGAGCCGCTCGTTCTCGAGCGCGGCGTTGGCCTGGGTAACCACAGGGAAGACCACGAAGGGCCGGTAGAGCTCGTTCAGCGTCGGCTGGCGCAAACCGCTGTAAGCCGCAGCGCGCAGGCGCAGCGCCTCGCTGAGGCCGTAGGTAGCGCCGGCGCGCCAGCCCAGCGTCCAGTCCGCGCGGTCGGGCGCGATCGTTTCTTCCACCGGCACGCCGTTCGCGTCGACCGCACGGTAGAACCCGTCCGCCACCGTCGTCCGGTCGCCGCGCAGGCCGCCGGTGAGAATGAGATTGCCGAGCGTCCAGTCGTCTTCGACGAACAGGCCGAAGTCGGTGTTCGTGCCGCCCGCACGGCGGCGCTCGGTCAGCACGCCGGACATCGCGTTGTAGGCTTCCTCCTGCAGTTCGCCCGAGGCGCGGCGGTAGTCGGCGCCCAGACGCAGCACGTGATCGTCGCCCACCGGCGGCCGCAGCTCCAGCTTGCCGCCGAGCCCGGTCGAAGGCGTATTGCGCTGGTCGAGCACGCGGGTGAACTGGGAGGAACTGATCACGACGTTGGAGAAATTGCGCGCCTGGACGTATGCCAACGCCTCGAACTGCCAATCGCCCCGGCCGACCACGCGCAGGTTGGCGTCCTGCCCCTCGCTCGACGAGTCGGCGCCTTCGAAGCGCAGCGTGCGATCGTCGCGGAAGACGAGACCGCGCGCCTGCAGCTCGATCGTGTCGCTCAGCGGCGCGACCCCGCGCAGGCCGACCGACCAGCTATCGAACGCCGCACGCGCACTCGCCGGCACGCGGTCCTCCGCGGGGGTGGTGAAGAACCCTTTGCCGCGGTCCCACCGCCCGTCAACGACGACGAACCCGGCGCCGAGATCTTCGGCCAAGCCCAGGCTCGCTTCGGTCTCGCCGCGGTCGTTGGCGAGCAGCGAGGCGGTCAGCGGCCCCGGCGCCCCGGGATCGGCGCTCTCGAGCTCGATCCGTCCGGCCAGCGCGCCGGCGCCGAACGGCCCCGAGCCGCCGCCGCGCGTCACCCGGATCGATCCCAGGCGCTCGGGCGCGATGGCGCTCAGCGGGATATAGCCGAAGAACGGATCGGCCATCGGCACGCCGTCGAGCAGAACCAGCGCGCGGCTCGTCGCGTTGCCGCCGAGCGCGCGCAGGGTCACGCCTTGCGCGCTGGGGTTTGACGAGCGGCTGTCGGAACGGCGGAACTGCTGAAAGCCCGCGACGGCGCCCAGCACGTCCTCGATTCGGCCGGAAGGCACACTGACGATCTGGTCGCGTCCGATCATGATCGTGTCGTAGGCAGGGGCCGCCGGCGTCTCTTCGAGACCCCGGCCGAGCACGACGATCTCCCTCGCCTCGCTCTCCGGCTCCTCGGCGGCGTCCTGCGCCAGGAGCGGAGCGGCAAGTGCTAGGGGAGGAAGAGCGAGGATAGCAAGATGGTGTGACAGCATGGCGGCGCCCTAACCGATCGCACGGCGGCAGTCAGGCTCAATCTATCGGAGAACTCGCCGCAGCATGGATGCGCGGCTCTCGCTCAAGAGCGAGGGGGATTCATGGCGGAGAGGGTGGGATTCGAACCCACGGTACCCGTAAGGGCACAACGGTTTTCGAGACCGTCCCGTTCGACCACTCCGGCACCTCTCCGCACGAGGAAGCGCATGGGGCGCAAGAGCACCCCGGGGCGTTCGGGAGGGCGGCGGTTAGCGAAGGTCTGCCGCCTTGCCAAGCCCCTTGTTCAACGTGACTGGGGATGACGCGCGTGCTGCGCTTGTCTGGCGGATGCGACACCCTATATTTCCGGCTGTAATGGAACGTTCGCAGTTCTTCTCCGCCCAGGCGGGTCGCTTCATCGAGATGCCGCGTCATGCCACCGCCCGGTTCGGGATTGGTGACGTGGTGCGCCACCGCATGTTCGATTTCCGCGGGGTCATCTTCGATATCGACCCGGTCTTCTCGAACAGCGAGGAGTGGTACGAGGCGATCCCGCAGGACATGCGTCCGCGCCGGGATCAGCCGTTCTACCACCTGCTCGCCGAGAACGAGGATTCGTCCTACGTCGCCTACGTCAGCCAGCAGAACCTGCTGCCCGATTCCGACGGGGGACCGGTCGATCACCCGAACGTGCCCGAACTGTTCGAGGAATTCCGCAACGGCCGCTACCGGATGCGCCGTTCACTGACGCATTGAGCGCAGGCGCGCCGGCTCAGTCCTTGAGCTTCCACCCGGATTTCAGCACGCGGTAGCAGAAGTACGCGAGCGCGAGGTTGAACAGGCCGAGGCCGATCGCGCTCTTCACCAGCGCCGCATCGGTATTGCCGATGTCGCTCTGGCCCAGAAAGCCGTAGCGGAAGCCCGAGATCACGTAGAAGAACGGGTTCGCGCGGCTGATCGCCTGGAACACCGGGGCGAGGTTGTGGATCACGTAGAACGTGCCCGAAAGCAGCGCGAGCGGGGCGACGACGAAGTTCGTGATCGCCGCGTTGTGGTCGAACTTCTCGGCCCAGATCGAGGTCAGCAGGCCCATCAGCGAGAGCATCACCGCGCCCATCAGGCCGAACCAGACGACCGCCCAGACATGGTCCATGGCCAGACTGACACCGGGATAGAACGCCATCGCCAGCGCCACCGCGAGGCCGACCATGATCGCGCGCGTCACCGCGGCGCCGACGATGCCCGCCATCAACTCGCCTTCCGAGAGCGGCGGCATCAGCACGTCGATGATCGTGCCCTGGATCTTGCCGCCGAGCAGCGTGAAGCTGGAATTGGCGAAGGCATTCTGCATCATGCCCATGACGATCAGGCCGGGCGCGACGAACGTGGCGAACGGCACCCCGAGCACTTCGCGGCCCGAGCGGCCCAGGGCGACGGTGAAGATCACCAGAAACAGCAGCGTGGTGACGGCAGGCGCCCACACCGTCTGCGTCTGCACCTTGAGAAATCGCCGAACCTCCTTCATATAGAGGCTCCACAAACCGATGCGGTTGATCCCGTCGAACACGGGCACGCCGCGCGGCGGAAACCGGCTCATGTCGCCGGCATTTTCGTCAACGGGGAATGAGCCTGTTTCGAGGGGCGAACCGGCGGGTGTGCGGGCTTGATCGGCCATTGTGGCGCGACTAGTGCTCCGCGCCTTCGCTGGCAAGCCGCACCCCGATAGATTTTATTGCGAATGGAAACCGAATGAGCTGGACCGACGAACGGATCGCCACGCTGAAGAAGATGTGGGAAGGCGGCGCCACTGCAAGCCAGATCGCCGACGAACTCGGCGGGGTGAGCCGCAATGCGGTGATCGGCAAGGCGCACCGCCTCGGCCTCAAGTCGCGCCCGTCGCCTGTGAAGGCGAACGAGCCGAAGAAGGTGGAGAAGAAGGCCGCGGCCCCTGCGCCCGCGCCGCGGAAGCCCGCGCCGCGTCCTGCGGCGACCAAGGCGCCCGAGACTGTAGCGCCGCCTGCTCCGCCGCGCCAGACGAGCGGCGGAGAGCGTGCGCCTGCCGCGCCGTCCTCGTCGCAGCCGCTGCCGAACCCGAGCTCCAACCTGCCCAAGATCGTTTCGGTCGGCCCCGGCGGCTTCCTGCGCCAGGGTCCGGGCGACCAGCAGGCGCCAATCCCGCCGGCCCCGCCGCGCCGCCTCGTGCCGGCCAAGCCGAGCCCCGAGATTGCCGACAAGACCAGCCTGCTCGACCTTAACGACAGAGTCTGCCGCTGGCCGATGGGCCATCCGGGCGAGCCCGATTTCCACTTCTGCGGCGGTCCGGTGAATCCGGGCTTCCCCTACTGCGTCGAGCATTGCGGGCGGGCCTATCAGGCACAGCTTCCGCGCGGCGCGCGCAGACCCCCTCCGCCGCTGCCGTTCGGCGGTCCGCGGGTCCGCTGACCCGCGGCCGCGGCACGCCGGTGCGATCGACGCTGGCCCACATCCGGCAAGGCGGTTAGTTGCGGTCGCACACCCGATCGCAAGGAGATCGCCCAATGCCGTTTTCGCTTCACGCCGCCTTCGTTCCGAGCGCATTGCAGATGCTCGGCGTCACCCGGAAACTCGTCGACAAGGCGGAAAGCTGGTGCGCCGAGCAGGGCTGCGACCACGACGCGCTCATCGGCGCGCGTCTGGCCGAGGACATGCTGGCCTTCGACTATCAGGTGAAGAGCGTTGCCGTGCATACGCGGGGCGCAATCGAGGGCGTGCGCGCGGGCGTGTTCTCGCCGGACATGAGCGTGCCGCCGGCGACCTTCGAGGCCATGCGGGCCAAGCTCGACCATGCGATCGCGGCGCTCGAAGCGGTTTCCGAGGAGGAGATGGAGAGCTGGATCGGCCGTCCGATGCGCTTCGTGATGGGTGAAAGGACGCTCGACTTCACCGTCGAGGAATTCCTGCTCAGCTTCAGCCAGCCCAACTTCTATTTCCATGCCGCCACCGCTTACGACATCCTGCGGATGAAGGGCCTGCCGCTGGCCAAGCGCGACTTCATGGGAAGGCTGCGAATCAACCGTGACTGAGCGGTCAGGCGCTCCGCCGTGCGAACCAGATCGTGTGGCGCGGGCCCTTGTTGTTCGGGCGGGCGCGGACGGTCCGCTCCTCCACCGTTAGGCCGGCATCCTTCAGCCGGCGCGTGAAACGCGGATCGGTCGCTGCCGACCACACCGCAAGCACGCCGCCGGGATTGAGCGCGTCGCGTGCCCGTGCCAGGCCACCGCGGCCGTAGAGCCGCTCGTTTCCGTCGCGCACGATGCCGTCCGGCCCGTTGTCGACGTCGAGCAGGATCGCGTCGTAGCGTTCGCTCGTGCCGTCCACCGCGTCGTCGATCAGGGCGGCGACGTCGGCAATCACGACCTCGCCGCGCGGATCGGACAGCGTGTCGCCCGTCAGCTCCGCCAGCGGCCCTGTCGCCCATTCGAGGATTTCCGGCACCACTTCCGCCACGACCACCCTGCCGTCTTGCGGCAGGTGCATGAGCGCGGCGCGGTAGGTGAAGCCCATGCCGTAGCCGCCGATCAGCACGCGCGGCCGCTTCGCCGAAAGCTGCTCTAGCGTCAGTTCGGCGAGTTGCTCTTCGGAAAAGCGCATCCGCGTGCCCATCAGCTCGTCGCGCCCCAGCATGATCACGAAGTCGCGGCCGTGGCGGACGAGCGTCAGCGTGTCCCCTCCGGGAATACGGGCGGTGGCGAGGGTTTCGCGCGGCAGCATCGGCAGTCTCCATAAACGAAAGGGGCCGCGATATGCTCGCGGCCCCTCTTCTTGTGCGAGCTCCCGCGAAGGCGGGACCCGGGCTGTTTAGTCCTTCAGGAAGTCGGGCACGTGGCCTTCGCCGCCGCCCTCGTCACCGGTGCGTTCACGGCGCGGACCGCGATCGCGGTCACGTCCGCCGCCGCCGGTGCGGCCGCGACGGTCACCACCGCGTCCTCCACGGCCGCCACCTTCGCGTTCAGCGCGAGGTTCGCGCGGGGGACGGGTGTCCTCCAGCTCCTCACCGGTTTCCTGGTCGACCACGCGCATCGACAGGCGGACCTTGCCGCGCTGGTCGATCTCGAGGACCTTGACCTTCACTTCCTGGCCTTCCGACACGACGTCGGTCGGCTTCTCGACCCGCTCGTTCCTCATTTCGGACACGTGGACGAGACCGTCCTTGCCGCCCATGAAGTTCACGAACGCGCCGAAGTCGACGATGTTGACGACCTTGCCGTCATAGATCTTGCCGACTTCCGCTTCCTCGACGATCCCGGCGATCCACTTCCGGGCCGCCTCGATCTGTGACGAGTCGCTGGACGAGATCTTGATCACGCCCTCGTCGTCGATGTCGACCTTGGCGCCGGTCTCGGCGACGATCTCGCGGATCACCTTGCCGCCCGTGCCGATGACGTCGCGGATCTTCGCCTTGTCGATCTGCATCGTCTCGATGCGCGGCGCGTGCTTGGACACGTCCGTGCGTGCCGAGCCGAGTGCCTTGGTCATCTCGCCCAGGATGTGCGCGCGGCCTTCCTTGGCCTGCGCCAGCGCCTTGGTCATGATCTCCTGCGTGATGCCGGCGATCTTGATGTCCATCTGCAGCGAGGTGATGCCCGCTTCCGTCCCGGCGACCTTGAAGTCCATGTCGCCCAGGTGATCCTCGTCGCCGAGGATGTCGGAAAGAACCGCAAACTCGTCGCCTTCGAGGATCAGGCCCATCGCGATGCCGGAAACCGGGCGTTCGATCGGAACGCCAGCGTCCATCATCGAAAGGCACCCGCCGCACACCGTCGCCATCGAGCTCGAGCCGTTGGACTCGGTGATGTCGGACAGGACACGGATCGTGTACGGGAAGTCCTCATGCTTGGGCAGGACCGGGTGCAGCGCGCGCCAGGCGAGCTTGCCGTGGCCGATCTCGCGCCGGCCGGTGAAGCCGAAGCGGCCCACTTCGCCGACCGAGTAGGGCGGGAAGTTGTAGTGCAGCATGAAGTGGGTGTACGAAAGACCCTCGAGCCCGTCGATCATCTGCTCGGCGTCCTTGGTGCCGAGCGTGGTGGTGCAGATCGCCTGCGTCTCGCCGCGGGTGAACAGCGCCGAACCGTGCGTGCGCGGCAGCAGACCGACCATCGCTTCGATCGGGCGGACCTGATCGACCTTGCGGCCGTCGATGCGCGTGCCGTCCTTGATGATCGCCCCGCGCACGATTTCCGCTTCGAGCTTCTTGGTGAGCTTGATCGCGGTCATCAGCTGCTGGCCGTCGAACTCGTCGGACGAGTAGTGCGCCTTCACCTTCGCGCGCGCGTCGTCGATCGTGTCGCGGCGGTCGGCCTTGCTGGTCATCTTGTAGGCCTTGGCGATGTCGTCGCCGATCATCGCCTTGATCGCTGCCTTCATCTCGGCATGATCGTCCTGCGCGGGAAGCTCCCACGGATCCTTGGCGGCCTGTTCGGCGAGGTCGATGATCGCGCCGATGACCTTCTTCGATTCCTCGTGCGCGAACATGACGGCGCCGAGCATCTCTTCCTCGGTCAGCTCCTTGGCTTCCGATTCGACCATCATCACCGCGTCCTGGGTGGCGGCGACGATGAGGTCGAGGCGGCCGTCCTGCAGCGCCTTGTCCTGGCTCGGGTTGAGCACGTACTCGCCGTCGATAAAGCCGACGCGCGCCGCACCGATCGGGCCCATGAAAGGCACGCCGGAAAGGGTCAGCGCCGCCGAAGCCGCGATCATCGCGACGATGTCGGGCTCGGTCTCGCCATCATAGGAGAGGACCTGCGCGATCACGTTGATCTCGTTGTAGAACCCTTCCGGGAAGAGCGGCCGCACCGGGCGGTCGATCAGGCGGGAGGTGAGCGTTTCCTTCTCCGTCGGGCGCGCTTCGCGCTTGAAGAAGCCGCCCGGGATGCGCCCGGCGGCGGAAAACTTTTCCTGGTAGTGGACGGTGAGCGGGAAGAAATCCTGCCCTTCCTTGACCGACTTGGCGGCGGTGACGGCGCACAGCACCACGGTCTCGCCGTAGGTCGCCAGCACGGCGCCATCGGCCTGACGGGCAATACGCCCGGTTTCCAGAGTGAGGGTCTTGCCGCCCCACTCCAGCGATACGGTTTTCGTGTCGAACATTGGTTTTCCTTCGTGAACCCGCGGCGCCCTATTGCACGGCGGGGCCTACTTGCCGGGGGATACCGTCCCGGTCCGGTGTGGGGCCTTTTCCTGCCCCTAGGCCCCTCCGCCGGAGTGCGAAGGACGACCTGTTATCCGGTCGCAGCGCGAACTGATCGCGCAATGCTCCCATATGCGAAAAGGGCGGCTCACCGAGCCGCCCTTGCTAAACTCTTACTTACGCAGACCCAGCTTCTGGATCAGGCTGTTGTACCGCTCGACGTCCATCTTCTTGAGGTAGGCGAGCAGGCTGCGGCGCTTGTTGACCATGGTCAGCAAGCCGCGGCGCGAGTGATTGTCCTTGTGGTGGCCCTTGAAGTGCTCGGTCAGATTGCGAATACGCTCGGTGAGGATCGCGACCTGCACTTCCGGGCTGCCCGTGTCGTTGTTCGCGCGGGCATTATCCTTGATGATTTCCTGCTTCTTCTCGGCAGTAACCGACATTCTCTTTACTCCGCGGTATCGGGGATGTTGAAACCCCTGACGACTCTCGCCGTCCCCGCCGTCACTTCCATCAGCGCCACCGGAACAATGCCGGTCTTCGCGAGGAGGAGCCCGTCGGGATGGGGCATTCCGGAAAGAACCCGGCCCTGTCGGACCGCCTGCGCGCTTTCCGGATCGAGTTGATGGGCCGGGATACCGTCCAGCCCAACCTCGAACGGCAGGAGATGGTCTTCAAGGCGCGCGCCCTTACCGATTTCGTTGAGCGTGTCCAGTGAAATCGCCTGATCCTGCACGAACGGACCGGCCTTGATACGCCTGAGATAGGTGACGTGACCGACCGTTCCAAGCGCCCGTGCGATGTCCCTTGCCAGGCTGCGAATGTACGTACCCTTGCTGACATGCGCGACGAGCGTGATGCTGTCGGCCAGTTCGAGCGGCGCCGTGGGATCGAACGGACCGAGACGGCCCGCGTCCGACGCGAATGACGATTCGAGCCCCTCACCCCGCGGCTCTCGCTCGCGAAGGACGTGAAGGTCGTGCACCGTCACCCGCCGCGCCTGCATCGCGACGTCCTCCCCCGCCCGCGCACGATCATAGGCGCGCCTGCCATCGACCTTCACCGCCGAATAGGAAGGTGGAACCTGCTCGACCTCGCCGGTGAAATGCGGCAGAATCGCCTCAACCGCAGCAATCGGCGGCCGATGATCGGACCGCGCGATCGCCTCGCCTTCGGTATCGAGCGTGTCCGTCTCCTCGCCGAACTGCACCGTGAACTCATAGACCTTGCTAGCATCGAGCATGCGCCCGGCGAGCTTGGTCGCCTCGCCCAGCGCGATCGGCAGCACGCCCTCCGCAAGCGGATCGAGCGTGCCGCCGTGCCCGACCTTCGTCTTGGCATAGCCGCCCTCGCGCAAGTTGCGCTTGACCGCGCCGACTGCCTGGGTCGAGCCAAGGCCGCGCGGCTTGTCGAGGATGAGCCAGCCGTGAAGTTGCGTCAGTCTGGAAATGCGAGCCTCCGTCCATGGTCGCGGATTGCCGGCGGCCAGTCGTAACTGAAGTGATCGTAGCCGACCTTGTTTCCGGCATAGATCTCTCGCACCGCATCCACGAAGTGCGGCAGGTTGCCTGCCATCGTGTTGAGGAAGCGATAGGCCGTGTCGTGGTTTTCCTTGGGCGTGCGCCCCTTGCGCAGGGCATCCTCGACCAGCTTGCGCAATGTCGCCGAGGCGCCGCCGCGCTGCCTGGCCAGCCATTCCCAATGGCGCGGCAGCAGCGTGACCTCCTTGGCCTCGACGCCGAGCGCGGGCCGGCCTCTCGGCCGCGGCGCGGGCTGCGCCTCGGCGCGCAGGTCGAGATCGACCTGCCGGCCGGTCTCGTCGTCGAAAGCGAGCAGGTCGGAACTCCGATCGAGCGGCTGCAGCGCGCGCATTGTCGGCACGACCTCCTCGGCCGGTCCACGCGCCACGATCTCATCCTTGAGGAACACTGTCAGCGTCATCTTTGCCTCCATACGGAGGGCTATATATAACCCGGACGAAAATAATCAATTATACCCGGGTAAATTACTCACCGGCGACCCAGAGTGCGAGCGCCATATACTTCTCGCGCAGCCATTCGACGGGCGGCCAGACGACGTTCTCGATGATCCCGCTGTCGGGGAAGGCCCAGGTGACCGCGATCAGCGCGATCAGCAGGAACATGCCGACCTGCTGCAGCCGCGCGTATTGTGCCGCCATCGATCGCGGCAGCAGCCCCTCGACGATGTGCGAGCCGTCGAAGGGCGGGATCGGCAGGAGATTGAACAGCGCGAGGAAGATGTTGATGACGATGAAGTAGTTGAGCCCCGTCAGCACCCATTCCATCGCGCCGCTGGGCGGCAGCGTCAGCGTTGTGGCGACCAGCCCGAGCGCGATCGCACCCACGCCCGCGAGCAGGAGATTGCTCCCGGGCCCCGCGGCGGCGACCGCCATCATCCCGTAGCGCGGGTTGTCGAGCCGGTTCTTGCGCACCGGCACGGGCTTCGCCCAGCCGAACACCGGCCCGCCGAACAGGGCCAGCGCGCCGGGCACGATCAGCGTGCCGATCGGATCGACATGGCGGATCGGGTTGAGCGACAGCCGCCGCTGCTCCTTCGCCGTCGGATCGCCGAGCGCCAGCGCGGTCCAACCATGCGCGACTTCGTGGAACACGATCGCGATCACCAGGCAGGGGATCAGGATGGCGGCAAGGATAAGGGTTTCCGTCATGGCGGGTAGATAGGGTGTGCGGGACCGGCGGCCAAGCGCCCTTCTGGGCTTCGACCCGAAGGGCCTTATCCCGCCAGCGCCTCCGAGAAATGCCGGCGGCACAGCGCGACATAGCGGTCGTTGCCGCCGATCTCGGTCTGCGCGCCGTGCCTGACGGCGCCGCCGCTCGCGTCCACGCGCACGTTCATCGTCGCCTTGCGGCCGCAGTGGCACACGGCCTTGAGCTCGATCAGCGCGTCGGCGATGCCGAGCAGCACGGCCGATCCCGGGAAGAGCTCGCCCTGGAAATCAGTCCGCAGACCGTAGCAGAGCACCGGGATATTCGCCTCGTCCGCCAGGCGCGCGCATTGCCAGACCTGCGCCCTGGTCAGGAACTGCGCCTCGTCGACCAGCACGCAGCCGAGCGGCTCCGCCTTGTGTGCGGCCGTGACGCGCTGCCACAGGTCGGTCTCGGCGTGGTAGCGCTGTGCATCGGCGCCGAGGCCTATGCGGCTCTCGATCGCCTGATGGTCGCCCCGGTCATCGAGCGCGGCGGTCCACAGCATCGTGTGCATGCCGCGCTCGCGGTAATTGAAATCCGCCTGCAGCAGCGTGGTCGATTTCCCCGCGTTCATGCTGGCGTAGTAGAAGTAGAGCTTGGCCATGTCCGCTGGCTAGGCATCCGGCGCGCGGCTGCCAATCGCAGCGCCGCGATTGCTCACAGTTCCAGCAGCCAGCTCTCGCTCAGTTCGGGTTTGCCGAAGTCGTTGTGGGTGTGGGTATCGACGATCCGGTAGCCCTCGGCGGAGTAGATGCGCCGGGCGCTTTCGAGAACCGCGTGAGTCCAGAGCACGATCCGGCGGTAGCCCGCCTCGCGCGCAAACGCCGTGCACTGCTTCACGAGGGCCTGCCCGACGCCCATCCCGCGGGCCTCCGGCTCGACGTAGAGCAGGCGGAGACGGGCGGTTTCGGTGTCGTCCTCGACGAGAAATACCGAGCCCAGCATTCGCCCCTCACGCTCCGCAATCCAGCACTGCTCGCGCTGAGGCTTGAATTCGCGCAGGAACGAGGCGGTGATCTCGCCAATCAGCGCCTCCATGCCGCGCCCCCAGCCATAGGCTTCGTGATAGAGGGTCGATTGCCGCGCGGTGATCAGGCCCATGTCGCCGGTGCGGAACGTGCGGAGCGACCATTCGCCGCGCGCGGTGCCGAACAGCAGTGCGCCGGCCTCGCTCAGCAGCGTGCCGAGACGCCGTGCGCCATCTTCGCCGAGCGGTGCGATCATGCGCACCGTCTGTGCCGCCGTGGTCCGGTCGAGTTCCGCGTAGGCGGCGCGCCCCACGGCCGTCAGCGAGAGCGGCCGCTCCCGTGCATCCGTCCCGCGCCCCCGCTCCACGAACCCGCGCCTGAGCAGTCGCGCAATGAGGCGGCTGAGATAGCCGGGATCGAGCCGCAGTGCGGCAGCGATGTCGCGCGCCAGAGCAGGCTCCCGCTGGACGATCTCGTAGAGGACCCGCGCTTCCACGACCGACAGGTTGCTGCCCATGTAACGCGGTTCGAGCAGACCCATCAGCTGCGAGAAGTCGCGGTTGAACGCTCGCACGCGGTGGACGATCGGATCGATCACAGGGTCAGCGTCGATTTCCACCACTCCGGATTCACAGCTATAGTTGCCGATGTCAAATATTAATGCAGCTGATTGTGGAGGAGCCGATTAACCGGAGCGACAGCAGCCACAGGCGATGCTAGCTCCCACGCACGAAGAACTGTGGAGAGGAACAGACGTGGTGGAAGCGGCAGAGGGCCGAGCACAGAAGGGTATTCTCGGCTGGATCGAACGGAGCGGCAACAAGCTGCCCGATCCGGTATTCCTGTTCTTCTGGCTGATCGCGGTGGTGCAAC
>JAPSJS010000077.1 GCA_031178065.1 Altererythrobacter sp. | reverse complement strand
CCGGCTCGCCGCGGCGCGCGGGATCGGTCAGGCGCTTGTCGAGGACCTGCTCCATCCCGACCTGCCCGTTACCCATCGCATCGACATAGCCGAGCACGTGGGCGGCCATGTGCCCCTGCGGGTAATAGCGGTCGGTCTCCTGCGGCATTTCCAGCGCGAGCTCGCCGATCGCCTGCACCCGGTTGGCATCCTCGGGCAGGACGCGACGCCGGATATAGCCGGGCTTGCCCGATGCGAGCTGCTCGGCGACCTCCTCCGCGTCGAGGTCCGGGAAGATCACCGCGAGTTCCGCCGCGACCTGCTTCGGGTCCTTGACCAGCGGCTCTCCGTCGGCGCCCAGCGCGTCGGGATTGTACCACAGCGCGTAGGCGGGGAAGGCCCGGGCCAGCGGCACGCCGTTGCGGTCGGTGATCTCCCCGCGCGGCGGCAGCAGCGCCTCCTCCAGCGAGGCGACCGTGGTCGCGCGGTCGCTGAGGCCCAGGAACGCGATCCGTACGAGCGCGACGACGCCGATCGCGACGAACAGCAGCGCCAGCCACAACGCCCGCCAGCGCGCGACAGTGAGCGAGCGCTGGCGGTTGGTGATGAAATGAACCCGCCCGACCGAGATCGCGGTGCTGACGGTCAGCGCATTCATTCGGAGAACTCTGCGAACGCCGTCTCGAACGCGACCTTGCCGGACAACCGGTCGGCAAGCGAGCGCGTGCTAGCGACTGTCTCGCCCTCGGGGCGATCGTCCTCCACGCCGGCTGGCTGGCCGGTGACGGGAGAGACCATCTTGGGGAAGCTCGCGGTCTCGGCCGCGGGCGCGCGGGCGACGCGGATCGGCTCGGGCCCGCCGATCGCGCGCGGCAGGCCGAGGGCGGCAAGCTCGCGCTCGTTGTCGAGGAACTGATCGGCGCGCGGCGCCTGATAGCCGAATTCGACCCGGTTCCAGTTGGCGAGCTGCTGCTGGTTGGCGCGGGTCTCGAACTCGGTTTCGAGCAGCAGGTTCTCGCGCTCAAGGGCGATGATCTGACGTTCGGCCAGGCGCACCTCGCTCTTCACCGCGTTGACCCGGAAGGTCAGCACGACGAAGCCGGCGAGGCAAATGCTGAGCACGACGGCCCAGCCGATCTGGCGCATGCGGCTGCCGACGGTCATCATGCCGCCTCCCGCGCCGGCGCGGCGGTGCGGACCGCGTGGCGCAATACGGCCGAGCGTGCACGCGGGTTGCGCGCGACCTCGGCTTCGCCCGGGCGCACGGCCCGCGATACCTTGGCGAAGACTGCGGGCGCTGCCTCCACCTGCGGCAGATGGCGCGACCCCGCGGTGACGGCCGATGCCTCGCGCAAGAAGCGCTTCACGATCCGGTCCTCCAGGCTGTGGAAGCTGACGACCGCCAGCCGGCCGCCTTCGCGCAGCAGCCTCTCCGCCGCGGCAAGGCCCGTCATGAGTTCGTCCAGCTCGGCGTTGACGTGAATGCGGATCGCCTGAAAGCTGCGCGTCGCCGGATCCTTGGGCGCCCCCGCGCGGTAGCCGAGTGCCTTGCGCACCACGCGCGCCAGATCGCCGGTTGTCGCGAGCGGCCGGGCTGCGACGATCGCGCGCGCGACGCGGCGCGACTGGCGCTCCTCGCCGTAGCGATAGAGCACGTCGGCGATCTCCGCTTCGTCGGCGTTGTTGACGAAATCGGCGGCATTGGGGCCGGACCGGCTCATCGTCATGTCGAGCGGCCCGTCGGCGGAGAAGGCGAAGCCGCGCTCCGCCTGGTCGAGCTGCATCGAGGACACGCCGATATCCATCGCCACCCCATCGACTTGCGCCACGCCGGCCTCACCCAACGCCTCGACCATTTCGGAGAAGCGGCGCGGGTGGAGTACGAGGCGCGGGGGCTGCTCGGACGTTTCCGGCCACGTGCGACCGGCGGCGATCGCGTCGGGATCGCGGTCGAACGCATGGACGGTCGCGCCCGCGTCGAGCAGGGCGCGCGTGTAACCGCCGGCACCGAAGGTGGCATCGACGATGACGTCGCCCGAGCGCGCAGCGAGCGCGGCAAGCACTTCGTCGAGAAGCACCGGGACATGCGGGATCGCGGCGCCGCTCATTTGCGTGCCGCCTTGGCTTCGTGCTCGGCCACGAGATCCGCGCAGGCGCCCTTGGCGCTCGCCCAGTCGTCGTTCATCCGCGCCAGTTCGGCGGGGTTCCAGATCGTGAAAAAGCGGCCGAGCCCGTGGAAGTAGAGCTGGTCCTCGACCTTGCCAAGGCGCACGAGGTGCGATGGCATGATGAAGCGCCCGCTGTCGTCGAACGGGACGCGCATGTAGCCGAAGAGCTGCGCGGCGCGGGTGTCGCGGTCGAAATCGAGCCCGCGTTTCCAGGCCATGTCCTCTTCCCGGTCGAGCTGCGCTTCGAGCTCGTCGTGGCGCGAGAGGCCGAAGCCGACGAGGCAGTCGAGCTTCGGGTGCTTGTCGATGCAGAGGATGCGGCCGTCGCTGGATTCCTTGACGAGGTTGCGGAAGGCGGACGGCAAGACATAGCGGCCCTTGTCGCCTGCCAGCGACAAGGCCTGACCGCTAAATCCTGTGAACTTCTGCGCCTCCGGCACCGGGTCCGCCCCCATAACCCAAAGGGTTTGCTCGTCCGGACATGCCTCCCCCGCCTCCGCCAGCGCGCAAACGCTGGCGGCTCACCCCGCGAATCGGGACGCAGCGTGAGACGACCTGTCCGATGGAGGACATTTCTAAACCGGCAGAATGCGGGAAGAAAGGGAAATTTAGGGGATTATCGGGGATGAGTTCGTAAAATATTGCTCAATAAGGAGAAATTCTACACCGCGTCCCGCTCACAAACCATCACAGAAGGCGGATTCCCCATAGATCCCCGCCTCGTCCGCGCAGAATCTCCGCGCTGTCCCGTGAAATCCCCGATCATCAAAGAAGCTCAGCGCCGAGCGCTGCCGAAGGCGCTGGCCGTGAGCCATTCGAGCGCCTCGGCCCGCGCCGCGCGCTGCGCACCTTCGGCTTCCTCGAACACCGCGGCGTCGGCGATCACGGTGGCCATGCCCGCTTCGATGGCGCATTGCGCGAAGATCCGGTCGTAGGCGATCCAGCAATTCTCGGTGCTGGTCGGAAAGCCATCGGCCGGATGGAGGGTTCCCGCGAGATTGACCGGAAGCGGCGCCGTGTCGGTGGCGATCATCCGTTCGCCGCCGGTCTGCTCGGGATCGAAATGCATCTCCAGGCCCCAGCGGCCGAGGATTGGCGAAAGCAGCGCAACGTCCTGGGGGCGGCGCCGGTCGCCGATCGCGAAACGCGACTCCGCTGTCAGCATTGGATCGGCGAAGACCAGCACATGTCCGCCCGCGCGGACCCAGTCGTCGAGCACGACGTTCTCCTGCGGCGACAGCGCGCGGGGTTGGGCGAGGAGCAGGGCGTCGATGTCGTCGAGATCGCGTGCCGTGCCGCTTTCCGGGGCCGCGAGCGTATCGAGGGGAAGGAGTTCGAAGCGGTCCTCCAGCGCGCCGCGGACCCAGCCGGGTTGGGCCTGCCGGTTGAGCATCTCGGACATGTCGGCGGCTTCCGCCCAGTAGACCGGCAGCGTCGTGAAGAGCCCCAGCACGGGCTTGGAGCGCCCTGCCCCAGCGAGCCCCCAGCCCGCGAGTGCAATGGCAATCACCCCCGCAGCAGCGAGGATCGTCAGCTTATTCCGGGTCAGTCGCATCGTCCGGATCGAGCACTATCACCGGAACTTGCGTGGATGTCGGCGTCGGCGCCGGACGGGCCGGAACGTCGGGAACCACCCCTGCATCGGCAAGGGGATCGTTTTGCTGGCTATGCACCGGCGGAGGCAGAACGGTCGCCGCGGCATCGGGCACGCTGGCGGCCTCAGTACGGTTGGCGCGGTCCATGATCACGTTGGCGAGCGCCAGCATCAGCACGATCGCGGCGAGGCCCGAGAGCCCGACCTGCAACCGGCGCAGCGATTCCGAACGCGTGCCCGCGATGCCCACCGCGGTTTCCTCGGGTCCGTGCCGACGCCTCGCACCGAGAATGTCGCTGATCCTGCGCATACGGTCAGGCTACGCCATCGCGCAGGCCAGTCAATCGCGTTCGAGCCAGTCGAACACCGGCAGGCCCTTCGCTTCGAGCCATTCGCGGTTGTAGAGTGTGGAAAGATAGCGGAAGCCGGTGTCGCACAGCACCGTCGCAACCCGCGATCCCTTGCCGAGCTGGCGGCCGAGCGCGACCGCGCCGGCGACGTTGATGCCCGAAGACAGGCCGAGGCACAGCCCTTCCTCGCGCAGGAGCCGGGCGACCCATGCGAGCCCTTCCTCGTCCGAAACGCGGAACTGGGTGTCGATCGGCGCGCCTTCGAGGTTGGCGGTGATCCGCCCCTGCCCGATCCCCTCCGCGACCGAGCTGCCTTCGGCCTTCAACTCGCCGTGAGCGTAGAAGTTGAACAGCGCCGCGCCGTGCGGATCGGTGAGCGCGATGGTCACCTTCTCGTCGTATTCCTTGAGGCCCATGCCCACGCCCGCGATCGTCCCGCCGGTGCCCGCGGCGCAGGTGAAACCGTCGATCCGGCCGTCGAGCTGTTGCCACAGCTCGGCCGCAGTGCCTTCGATATGCGCCTTGCGGTTGGCGACGTTGTCGAACTGGTTCGCCCAGACGGCGCCTTCGGTCTCCTCCGCCAGACGCCGGCTGGTGTGCACGAAGTGATTGCAGTCGGAATACTTGGTCGGCGGGACAAGCACGAGCTCGGCGCCGAGGGCGCGCAGGGTCGCCATCTTCTCGCGGCTCTGGTTGTCGGGCATGACGATGATCGTCCGGTAGCCGAGCGCATTGGCGACGAGCGCGATGCCGATGCCGGTGTTGCCCGCCGTCCCCTCGACCACGCAGCCGCCCGGCTTCAGCTCGCCGCGTGCCTCGGCATCGCGGATGATGCCGAGCGCCGCGCGGTCCTTTACGCTGGCACCGGGGTTGGCGAATTCGCATTTGCCCCAGATCTCGCAATCGGCCGCCTCGCTCGGCCCTTTGAGGAGGACGAGCGGCGTGTTGCCGATGAGATCGAGGGTATCGGGAGTAGGCGCAGGTGCAGTCATCGGCGTAGAGCTAGGTTTCCCGGCGCGCCTGCGCAATGCAATTGCAGTTTGCGCCTCCGAACTCAGTCTTCCTGCGCGATCGTGACTTTCAGGCCGTCGAGGTCGCCGGTGAAGGGTATCTGGCAGCCGAGGCGCGAGTTTTCGTTCCGGTGGTCGCTGCTCTCCAGCAGGTCGTCCTCGTCCTCGCCGATCGCGGGCAGGACGTCCTTGAACGCCGGGTCCACGTGCACGTGGCAGGTCGCGCATGAGCAGCAACCGCCGCACAGGGCGAGCAACTCGTCGAAGCCGTTGTCGCGAATGGCTTCCATCACCGTCAGGCCATCGGCCACGTCGATGGCGGATTCCTCGCCGGCGCGATTGACGACGATCAGCTTGGGCATTGCGTGCTCTTCCCCTATGGCCCGGCCAACACAGGCCGCTTTGCGCGGGCTGCTAGGCAATCGAACGGATGAAGGCAAGCGGCGGACGATGGGATTGACGAGCGAGCAGTTGCGCGAGGGGCTGGACGAAGTGGCCGCGCGCGAACCCAAGCTGGCGGAGGCGCTGTCGCGCGTCGGCTATCCCGAGCCGCGTATCCGGCCGACGGGATATCTCACGCTGCTGCGTACGATCGTCGGCCAGCAGGTCAGCGTCGCCGCTGCCGCCTCGGTCTGGCGCAAGCTGGAAGCGGAGCTCGGCGAGGAGGTCGCGCCGACCGAGCTGCTTGCGCGCGACTTCGACACGCTGCGCGCCTGCGGCCTCTCGCGCCAGAAGCAGGGCTATGTCCGCTCGCTGTGCGAGCTCGTGGTCAGTGGGGAACTCGATTTCGAATCCCTGTCCGCCGACGACGAGGAAGCCATCGCCGAGCTTACCCGCATCAAGGGCATCGGCCGCTGGTCGGCCGAGATCTACCTGCTCTTCGCCGAGGGACGGCCCGACATCTGGCCGGCGGGCGACCTCGCCGTGCAGGTCGGGATCGGCAAGATCCTCGGCCTCGAGGCGCGCCCGTCCGAAAAGGAAACCCGCGCCCTGGCCGACGCCTGGCGGCCCCATCGCGGCGCCGTCTCGCTCCTCACCTGGCACAGCTACAACAACCCAGCGCTCTGACGAAACGCGGCTGACAAGCCTGTCCGCCGCGTCTATCCCTCCGCCCCGGAGATGGGAGGGAGAATAACGAAATGAGCGAGCGGAAGGCGATCTTCATAACCGGCGGCGGCTCCGGCATAGGCCGCGCGATCGCGCAGCTCTTCGGCCAGCGCGGCTGGTTCGTCGGGGTGGGCGACATCGACAACGCCGGCATGCAGGAGACGCTGGCCGGGATCGGCAACGGCTTCACCTATGCGCACAAGTTCGACGTGCGCGATCGCGCCGCTTGGGACATTGCCCTGGAGGCGTTCTCCAAGGCGGCGGGCGGACGGATCGACGTGGTCGCCAACAACGCCGGCGTTCCGCTCGGCGGCTCGCTCAGCGAGAACACGGTCGAGGAGATCGACCGCTGCGTCGACATCAACCTCAAGGGCGTGCTCTACGGCGCGCAGGCCGCGCTGCCGCACCTGCAGAAGACGGCGCCGGGAAGCTGCCTGCTCAACACCGCGAGCGCCGCGGGCATTTACGGCACGAGCGGCGCGTCGGTCTATTCGGCGACCAAGTTCGGCGTGCGCGGCGTGACCGAGGCGCTCGACGCTGAATGGTCGGAGTTCGGGATCAGGGTGCGCTCGCTCTGTCCGGCCTTCATCGAGACGCCGCTGCTCGAACATACGCCCAACGCCGCCAGCAACGAGGCAATCCGCGACCGCGTGAAGGCGGCGGGGCTGGAGATCACGCCGGTCGGCGACGTCGCCCAGGCGGCGTGGGACGCGGTGCACGGCGACAGGCTGCACACGCTGGTCGGGCAGACCGCCCGGCGGCTCGCCTTCGCCTCGCGCTGGATGCCCGGCCGCGTGCGCAAGATGGCGCGCCGGCAGGCCCGCCCCCTCGGCCGCTGAGGGCCAGAACTAGAGCGCGTCGATCGCCTTGGCCATGTCGATGTCGCGCTGCGACAGCCCATCCGCGTCGTGGGTGGTCAGCGCGATTTCGACCCGGTTGTAGACGTTCGACCACTCGGGATGGTGATCGGCCTTCTCGGCCAGCAGCGCCACCCGGGTCATGAAGCCGAAGGCCTCGACGAAATCGGCGAAGGTGAACGTGCGCTCGATCGCATCGCGGTCGCTGGCGAGCGACCAGCCTTGCAGATCGCCGAGGGCGATCGTGCGTTCTTCCTCGGTGAGTTTGGCGACGGCCATCTGATCTTCCCCGCTTGCGGTCGGCTTGTGAGCAGGCAGCCTTTCGCCTATCGGGCGCGGTCATGCAAGCGATGCTCGCCGCCCGGGACCTGGCCTGCCGCCGCGGCGAGCGACTGCTGTTCCGCGGTCTGTCGCTGTCGTTGTCGCCGGGAGAGGCGTGCCACGTCGCCGGGCCCAACGGGATCGGCAAGACGAGCCTGATCCGCATTCTCGCCGGCCTGCTGCGACCGTTCCACGGGTCGGTCGAGTGCCGCGCCTCGACCGCCTTGCTCGACGAGCGTCACGCGCTCGACCCCCAGGTTCCGCTCGACCGCGCACTCGCCTTCTGGAGCGAGCTCGACGGCAGCGGCGCCGCGCTGATGGAGGCGCACCGCGAGCGGCTCGGCCTTGCCGAACTGGCGGACGTGCCGGTGCGCTATCTCTCGACCGGCCAGCGCAAGCGCGCCGCGCTCGCCCGCCTGCTCGGCCAGCGGGCGCCGGTCTGGCTGCTCGACGAGCCGCTCAACGGTCTGGACACAGCCGGAACCGAGCTCGTCGAAACGCTCATCGGGGAGCATCGCGCGGCGGGCGGCACCTGCATCGTCGCCTCGCACCAGCCGATCCGGCTCGCGCAGGCCACGCGGCTCGAGATCGCGGATTTCACCGCGTGATCGGCCGGCTGCTCCTGCGCGATTGCATGCTGCTGATGCCCGGCGGACGGCGCGGTGGCGCCTTGCTGCCGCTGCTGTTCTTCCTCGCGGTGGCGATGCTCTATCCGTTCGCGGTCGGGCCCGACGCGCCGCTCCTCGCGCGCACCGGCGGCGGAGTAATCTGGGTCGCGGCGCTGCTGGCGGCGATCCTGCCGCTCGACCGGCTGATCGCGCCCGATCTGGAGGAAGGTGTGTTCGATCAGCTTGCCGTGCGGGGCGTGGCGGAGGAACTGGCGATCGCCGTGCGGATGCTCGCGCACTGGCTCAGCTTCGCGCCGCTGCTCCTGCTCGCGGCCCTGCCCGCTGCCGCGCTGCTCGGGCTCGAGCAGGAGACCCTGCGCACAGTTCTGCTCGGCCTGCTGGCGGGCACGCCGGGCCTGGCCGCCATCGGCGTGCTGATCGCGGCCCTGACAGCGAGCCTGCGCAGCGGCGCGGCGCTCGCCGGCCTGCTCCTGATCCCGCTCAGCGTCCCGATTCTGATCTTCGGCGCAGGCGCCCTCGCCCGGCCCGACGGAGGCGGACTCGCCTTCGCCGCGGCGATCAGCCTGCTGCTCGTGGCGGTGACGCCGTTTGCCGCCGGCGCGGCGATCCGAGCCGCCCGGGAGAGCTGATCCACCCCAGCGGGCAGGATTGATTATTCGTAAGGCGGCTTGTGCAGGCCGGTAGGGCTGACGGTGAAGATCTCGTTCCCGTCCTCGGTGATGCCGATCGAGTGCTCGAACTGGGCAGAGAGGCTCTTGTCGCGCGTCACGGCGGTCCAGCCGTCCTTGAGCAGCTTCACCCACGGGCGGCCGAGATTGATCATCGGCTCGATGGTGAAGAACATGCCTGGTCGCAGCTCCGGCCCCGTGCCAGCCGTGGCGGCATGGACCACTTCCGGCGCATCGTGGAACAGGCGGCCCACGCCGTGGCCGCAGAATTCACGCACCACGCCGTAGCGGAATTGCCGCGCATGCTCCTCGATCGCGGCGCCGATGTCGCCGAGCCGGGCGCCGGGCTGGGCCTTCTCGATCCCGATCATCAGGCATTCGTAGGTCACGTCGACCAGCCGCCGCGCCTTCAGCGGCACGTCGCCGATCAGGTACATGCGGCTGGTGTCGCCGTGCCAGCCGTCGAGCAGCGGAGTAACGTCGACGTTGACGATGTCGCCATCCTTCAGCGCCTTGTCACTCGGGATGCCGTGGCACACGACGTGGTTGATCGAGATGCAACACGAATGGGTGTAGCCGCGGTAGCCGAGCGTTGCCGGAACCGCTCCGCCCGCCAGCGTCAGCTCGCGCACCTTGTCGTCGATCTCGGCCGTCGTCACGCCCGGCTGCATCAGCGGCACGATCGCATCGAGAATGCTTGCGGCGAGCTGTCCCGCACGGCGCATTCCCTCGAACCCTTCGGGCCCGTGGAGCTTGATGGTGCCGTCGCGGATGACGGTCTCGCGGCTGTCGATCACCTGGTATTCGGTCATGCCCGCCGATGTAATGCGGGAATGCGCCGATTGCGAGGGCGCATTCCCGTTTTGCCGTGCCCTAGGGCGCTTACTCCTTCGCGCCGAACGCCTCGCGGTATTCGGGCTTCACGGCTTCGATCACGGCGGCATCGACCGGGAAGTTGAGCTCGTAGCTTCCCTCGGCGTAGGGCCCGGCGACGTAAGGGCCGAACCAGATGCCGATCCGGTCGAACTTGCCGCCGGCGGAGGAGCCGACGAGCACGGTCGCGTCCTTCACGTGCTGGCACGAGTTGAAGCCGGTGTCGTCATCCCCGGCATTGGCCGGGACCGCCTCGCCGCGGCGCTTTGCGCGCTCCGCGTCGAGGGCGTCGCACAGCTTCTGCCCCAGCGCTCCGTCCAGCGCCTCGGCCGACTGGAACAGCGCGACGCCGTCCATGCCGGCCTTCGCCTGCTTGTCCCACACCAGCGACTCGAGGCCGTACATCCCGTGTGCCCCGCCCGAGTAGGTCGCGAACTCGCCCGAGAGGCTGAGATAACGCGGCAGATCAGCGACGATCTTCCACTCCTTGGAGAAGCTGTGCGCGCGGTATGGGTAGTCGTTCGCTTCGGCCTGCTTCTGATCGTCTTCCGATTCGGAGATCAGGGTCGCCTTCGCCTTCTCGGCATCCGCGTCGAGGTGGGCGGCCAGTTCGGGAATTCCGCCGGCCTGCGCCGGGTAGGCGTAGGAGAAGCTGTAGAGGTCGTTCTCCTCCTTCACCGACTTGGCCGCGCCCGCGGCTTCGGCCGTCGCGGACGCAGTGGCGCCGTCGGCCGAGGCCGCGTCCTGCCCGTCGCTCCCCTCGGCGGAGGGAGAGCACGCCGCGAGCACGAGGGCGAGCGGAGCGGCGGCGGCGAGGGTGCGAAACGACATTGGATTTTCTCCCGGAAATGGCGTGAGGGTCCGTACTCTACTGGAGCGAGGATCGTGATTGCCCATGGAAGCCCGCCGACAAGGAGCGTAGTGCAGACGCTTGGCAGCGCCAAGCGCAAGCAAGCGACGCCGCTCGGCGGGCTTCCATGAGCAACCGCTGCGCGGCGGGCGGATTTTGGCGCCATGCAGCGTCGCGCGTCGGTCACGATGCGAGACCATCGCTCCCTCCTTGCTCCTTGCCTGGCACCAAAATCCGCTCCGTCACGACCTTGCTCCAGTAGAGTACGGACCCTAGGGGAGCGATTATGAGCCATGACACCGACCTTGTTCAAGCCGATCGCGGGCAGGACGCGATTTCCATCCATCTCGTCGCCCGCGATGGCTTCGAGGATTGGGTGAAGAAGCTCTCGGCCGGGCAGCGCGCGGCGCT
>JAPSJS010000027.1 GCA_031178065.1 Altererythrobacter sp. | reverse complement strand
CATGATTGCGCACGGTCCTGCAGCGGCACGGAGGCGAGCATATCACCCGCCCCCGATTCGCGCACAATGTTAATTTTCGTGAACTTCGTTACCGGAGCGATCAGCCGACGATCTCGTCTTCGCCGAAGAAGAACTCGATCTCGATCTTGGCGTTCTCTTCGCTGTCCGAACCGTGGACCGTGTTGGCCTCGATGCTTTCGGCGTGGGTCTTGCGGATCGTGCCTTCGGCCGCGTCGGCCGGGTTGGTCGCGCCCATCACGTCGCGGTTGCGCTTCACGGCGTCGACGCCTTCGAGCACCTGCACGACCACCGGGCCGCTGGTCATGAACTCGACCAGCTCGCCGAAGAAGGGGCGTTCCTTGTGAACCGCGTAGAAGCCCTCGGCCTGCTCGCGGGTCATGCGGATGCGCTTGGAGGCGACGACGCGCAGGCCGGCTTCCTCGAGCATCTTGGTGACCGCGCCGGTCAGGTTGCGGCGGGTGGCGTCGGGCTTGATGATCGAAAAGGTGCGGGTGACCGCCATCAGGTGTTCCTTCGAAGTCGTGAAAGTGCGTGGGAGAATGCGGCGCGCAACTAGCGCTGCACCGCGCGAGCCGCAAGCCCTGCTCTTTTTGCTGTCCCGGACGGGCGGGACGATCCCGACCTTCCAACCAGCCGTCATCCCAGCGATCCCGGCGTTCGCTGGGATGGCGATTACTGGAAGGCCTCACCGACCATCAGTTGCGCCGATGTCCCGCCGCCCTTTCGCGTCGCGGTGAAGCTGAACGTCGCGCCATCGGGCGCATCGCCGCCGATCATCTGCATCGCGTCGGTGCTCATGTCCATCGCGATCTCGACGCCCGCGGCCTCCGCCTGCTTGCGGTAGAAAGCGACCATCTCCTCGGGCGAGGCGTCGGATTCCATCGTCAGCAGCGCGCCGTTCGCGTCCGCCTGTTCGAACACCGTGTTGGTCGTGACCTCCGCGCCGGGATAGATCGTGAAGCCGCGCGGCAGCTCGACCGGCACGTCCGCGCCCGAGCGCATCGTCGCGGTCCCGTCGGCGGTTTCGACGGTCGCGTTCACCTCGCCGCTCGACTCGTCGATTTTGTAGTGCGCGACCGTACCGTCCTCGCCCTCGACCGTGCCCGACCGCTCGGAACCGCACCCGGCCAGCAGCAGCGCCGCCATGCCCGCCATTGCCAGTCGAACCGTCATCGCCCTCTCCTTCAGCGCTTGCGTTGCCACTTGCCGCCGTCGAGCTCGTGGAACTCGCGCTCGACATCCTCGCGGCCGTCGAACTTGCGCCAGACCGCGCGCGCCGCGTCGCGCCCGCTCTCGTCGAAGAACAGCAGCGCGCGCTCGAAGCTCTCGGCTTCCTCGCGCCAGGCGCCGTCGGCCAGCGCCACCAGCTTCGCCTGGTTCTCCGCGGTGCACGTGCGGGAGAGGAGCACCGGCTGGTGTGCCGCATGCGGCTCGCCCGCGCGGCCGTTGGCGAGGAAGTCGGCGGGCGCGTATTCCCACAGCGCCGCGCCGATCCGGTCGAGGAGGTCGTCACTGTCGGCAACCACCAGCATGCGCTGCCCGGCTTTCGCCGCCGCACGCGCGATCAGCGGCAGGACGCGTTCGACGGGCTGGCCCGGCGCGAGGTAGAACCCGACGCGCACGGCCCGCTCCCCCTCAGCCTTCCAGCGTGTCGCGCACGAAGCGGTCGATAAGGCGCGCGCCATATCCGGTCGCGCCCTTGTCCCAGGTCGCGCCGGGCTTGTCGGCCCAGACCATGCCCGCGATGTCGCAGTGGGCCCAGGCGGTGCCCTTCTCGATGAAGCGCTGGAGGAACTGCGCCGCGGTGATCGAGCCGGCCGGTCGCGGTCCGACGTTCTTCATGTCGGCGATCTGGCTGTCGATCAGCTTGTCGTAGGCGGGATCGAGCGGCAGGCGCCACAGGCGATCGCCGCTCGCCTTGCCCGCGGTGAGCAGGTCCTCGGCCAGCGCATCGTCGTTGGCGAAGACGCCCGCGTATTCGCTACCGAGCGTAATGACCATCGCGCCGGTGAGCGTGGCGAAGTCGACGATCCGCCTGGGCGAGAACTCCTTCTGCGCCCAGTAGAGCGCGTCGCCCAGCACCAGCCGCCCTTCGGCGTCGGTGTTGAGCACCTCGATCGTCTGGCCCGACATCGAGGTGAGGATGTCGCTCGGGCGAATGGCATTGCCGTCGGGCATGTTCTCGACCAGGCCGACGACGCCGACCACGTTGGCCTTCGCCTTGCGCTTCACGATCGCCAGCATCGCCCCGGCGACGGCGCCCGCGCCGCCCATGTCCCACTTCATGTCTTCCATGCCCGCGCCGGGCTTCAGCGAAATGCCGCCGGTGTCGAAGGTGACGCCCTTGCCGACGAACACGGTCGGAGCCTCGCCGCCACCGCCGCTCCACTTGATCGCGAGCAGGCGCGAAGGCTGGGCCGAGCCCTGCCCGACGCCGAGCAGCGCACCCATGCCGAGCCGGGCCATCTCGTCCTCGTCGAGCACCGTCAGTTCCGCCTCGGTGCCCTTGAAGGCCTTTGTGCACTTCTCGACGAAGCTGACCGGATAGACCTTGTTCGGCGGCTCGGTCACGAGCTCGCGGGTGAACTCGACGCCCTCGGCCAGCGCGGCTTCGACGGCCCAGGCCGCCTCGGCTCCCTCGGGCGCGGCGACGGCGATGACGGTGTCGAGCGAGCGCTTCTGCTCGTCCTTCAGCTTCGTGCGGTAGGCGTCGTGGCGCCAGGCGCGCAGGCGCAGGCCCAGCAGCACGGCGGCCGCCTGCTCGGCCGAAAGAGCGCTGTCGGTGAAGTCGACCACGAGGCTTTTCTCGCCCGAAGTCAGATACTTGGCCGCGAGCGCCGCACCCGCCTTCTCGAGATTGCCCGGGCGCGCTACGGTCTCGGCCTCACCCGCACCTGCCAACGCAACACGGACTACCGCCCCGCCGCGTTCCACGAACCCTTCGAAAAGCTCGCCCGCGCGCCCCTTGAACCGCGCCGCCTTGGCGCCTTCCGCCAGCGCCGGTTCGATCCCGCCAGGCAGCTTGTCCTGGTCGGCAACGTACGCGACGAGCCGCGTTCCTTCGGGAAGTGCTGGTGAAAATTCGACTTTCATGGAGGCTCCGGAAGTTTTTCGAGATGTTCGCGATGCACCCCTCGGCGCAACGCCAATCGATGGCGATTGCGATTAGGCTCGACCGATGCGATAGGCAACCCATGCTCCCCGCCTGGTCGAATGCGCTGCAAGCCGATGATTTCCGCGTGACCAGGGCGGCCTGGAAAGCCGGCGTGGCGGGCGCTGCCCTGATGGCCGCCTTCGCGCCGGCGCAGGTCGCAGCGCAGGATGGCGACGCGGCGATCGACGCCGATCTCGAACAGCCGGAGGAGGAGCGCAAGCCGCCCGAGCTCACCACACCCCTCCCCCCGCTCGACCCCAGCGGAACGCCCGACGCACCCACGAGCGAGGACGAGATCGCGTTCGAGGCGGACACGCTGTCCTACGATTCGAATGGCGACACGGTCACAGCCACCGGCAACGTCGTGCTGCGCAGCGCCGATCGATCTGTGCGCGCCGACCAGGTCATCTGGAACAGCAGCACCGGGCAGATCGTCGGCACCGGCAACGTCCGCTTCGTCGACGAGGAGGGCAACCAGCTCTACACTTCGCGGATCGAGCTGACCGACGAGTTCGAGGCCGGCGCGATGGAGGATCTGCTGCTCGCCCTGCGCGAAGGTGGCCGCCTCGCCGCGCGCGAAGGGCAGCGGGGGGAGGACGGCACCGTCACCCTGTCCAGCGCGGCCTATACCGCCTGCGCAGTGACCGATGCCGAAGGGTGCCCGAAGAACCCGAGCTGGCGCATCACCGCCGACCGTGTGGTCTACGCCCCCGACGAGAACCGCATCCGCTTCTCCGGCGCATTCCTCGAGATCTTCGGCGCGCGCATCCTGCCGCTGCCGGGCCTCGCGGTGCGCACCGACGGCAAGGCGGTGTCGGGCTTCCTCGTCCCGGACCTGCGTTTTTCGGAATCGAACGGCGTTGAAATCAGCGGCAGCTATCTGTGGCGCCTCGCCGACAACAAGGACCTGACGCTCGGCGCCCATATCTTCACCGAAGCGCCGCCGATGGTCTCCGCGCAATGGCGCCACCTGACCGAGAAGGGCGCCTACCAGATCACCGGCTACGCCACCCACAGTAGCCGCATTTCGGACATCACGGGGGACCCGATCACGGAGAAGGACCCGCGCGGCTACCTGTTTGCGAACGGCAAGTTCCAGTTTGACCCGCACTGGAGCCTGACCGGCTCCATCCGTGTCGCGAGCGACCGCACGTTCCTGCGCCGCTACGACATCAGCCGCGACGACCGGCTGCGCTCGACCGTCAATCTCGAGCGGATCGACGACGATTCCTACCTCTCCATTGCCGGCTGGGCGACGCAGACGCTGCGCCTCGGCGTGCCGCAGGGGCAAGTGCCGGTGGCGCTGCCGGTGATAGACTACCGCCGGCGCTTGGCCGATCCGCTCGGACTCGGCGGCAAGCTCGAGCTCCAGTTCAATTCGCTCGCGATCATGCGCGACGAGGGGCAGGACACGCAGCGCGCCTTCGCCGGCGCCCGGTGGGATCTGAAGCGGATCACGTCGCTCGGTCAGGTGGTGACGCTGACCGGCCTCGTGCGCGGCGACGTCTACCACAGCGACGAGAACGGGCTCACCGAAACCGCGGTCTATCGCGGCAATCCCGGCTGGGAGACGCGCGGCATCGCGGTCGCCGCGATCGACGTCGAATGGCCCTTCGTCGGCGAAGCCTTCGGCGGAACGCAGGTCTTTACGCCGCGCGTCCAGTTCGCCGCCAGTCCGCCGATCCGCAACCTCGCCGTACCCAACGAGGACGCGCGCGCGATCGACCTGGAGGATTCCAACCTCTTCGCGCTCAACCGTTTCCCCGGCTACGACCGGGTGGAGGATGGTGCGCGGGTGACCTACGGCTTCGACTGGGAGCTGCAGGTGCCCGACTGGCGGGTGCGGACCACCGTGGGCCAGAGCTACCGCTTCGACAAAGATCCCGGCGTGCTCATCAACGGAACGGGCCTGAGCGAGCGCATATCGGACTTCGTCGGCCGCACCGAGGTGCGCTACCGCGACTTCGTTAAGTTCACGCACCGCTTCCGGCTCGACAAGGACAGCCTTGCCGTGCGCCGCAACGAGCTCGATGCGACGGTCGGCAGCCGGCGCACCTACGCCGAGATCGGCTACCTCAAGCTCGACCGCGACATCGCCGAGGGGATCGAGGACCTGCAGGACCGGGAGGAACTGCGCGTCGCGACGCGCGTCGCCTTCGCACGCTACTGGTCGGTGTTCGGCGCAGGCGTGTTCAATCTGACCGACCGGGAGGAAGACCCGACGCTGAGCTCCGACGGGTTTGACCCGGTCCGCACGCGCCTCGGCGTCGCGTATCAGGACGATTGCCTCGAATTCGGCGTCACCTGGCGGCGCGACTATACCGATGCGGGCGACGCGCAGCGCGGCGATACCTTCCAGCTCTACTTCGCGCTGCGCAATCTCGGTTTCCGTTGAGCCCAAGCCGCGGAGAACCATCGCGATTGGCAGCGCGGCGCAAGTACGCTATCCGCGCCTCACTCAGCTTCGGTTAAGCCGTCGCCGGCCAATGCGCCGCAAGCGACAGCGGGCGCCGTGGATAGCGCCGGAAATGGGATTTGCAGGTGATCGAATACAAGTTTTCCAAGCTGCTCGCGGGCATCGCCGCGTTGGGTCTCGCAGGGGGGCCGGTCGCGCTGCAGGCGCAGGCCGCCAACCCGCTCAACATCCCAGACGACGTCGCGCTGCTGGGTGAAGGCGATCCCAACGTTCGCACGGCAACCGCGGTGGTTAACGGCTCGGTGATCACCGGCACCGATATCGAGCAGCGGGTGGCCCTGCTTCTCGGCGCGAGCGGAAACGAGCTCACGCCCGAGCAGCTCCAGGCTGCGCGCATGCAGATCCTTCGCAACCTGATCGACGAGACGCTCCAGATCCAGGCCGCGACCGCGCAGGAGATGCCGGTCACCGAGCAGGAGGTCGAGGCGCAGTATGCCGAAATCGCCCAGCGTAACGGCCAGAGTATCGAGGGGATGAACCAGGCGCTGATCGCGATGGGCTCCTCGCCCGCTTCGCTCAAGCGCCAGCTCCGCGCCGAGATCGCCTGGCAGCGCCTCCTCAGCCGCAACGTCGCGCCCTTCATCAACGTCTCGCGCGAGGAAGTGACGGACGTGCTCGCTCGCATGGAAGCGGATCGCGGCACGGTCGAATACCGCATCGGCGAGATCTTCCTGTCCGCCACGCCGGCAAACCGCGAGGCCGTGCTCCAGAACGCCCAGCGCATCGTCGAGCAGCTTCAGCGGGGCGCCGACTTCTCGGTCTATGCGCGGCAGTTCTCCGAGGCCTCGACCGCCGCGGCGGGCGGCGACCTCGGCTTCGTCCGGCTCGACACGCTACCTGCCGAAATGGCCACGGTCGCGCGGGACATGGAGCCGGGCCAGCTCGTCGGCCCCTTCGAAATTCCCGGCGGCTTCGAGATCGTCTATCTGATCGACCGGCGTCAGGTCGGCATGGCCGATCCGCGCAATGCAATTCTCAGCCTCAAGCAGATTTCGATCTCCTTCGCGCCGAGCACGACCGAAGCGCAGGCGGCCGCCCGGGTCGAGCAGTTCAACACCGCGATCCAGAGCATGCGCGGATGCGGCGATGCCGAACGCGTCGCGTCGGAGATCGGCGCCGAAGTGGTGACGAACGACGGCATGCGCGTCGCGCAGCTTCCCGAGCAATTGCAGCCGACCATCCTCGGCCTGCAGGTGGGTCAGGCGACCCCGCCCTTCGGCTCGCTGGAGGACGGCGTGCGCGTGCTGCTGCTCTGCGGGCGCGACGATCCGCAGACCGATGGCGGGCCGAACTTCGACCGGATCATGAACCAGATCGAGGACGACCGCATCGCCAAGCGCGCCCAGCGCTATCTGCGCGACCTGCGCAACGACGCCTACATAGAGTACAATTGACGCACGCGCCGCTCGCGCTTTCGCCCTTGGTCGCTTCCTTGGGTGATCCGGCGGGTATCGGGCCCGAGCTGATTGCCGAGGCCTGGGCGCGGCGCGACGCGGAGCGGCTACCGGTATTCCTGGTGGCCGGCGGCGCGAGCCTGCTGCGCGCAGCGGCCGCTTCGCGCGAGATCGATCTGCCGATAGAGACCATCGCCGATCCGCAGGAGGCCGCGGCGGTATTCCCCCGCGCGCTGCCGATTCTCGGCGAGGATGACGGGGACTGGGCACCCGGAATGCCCAGCCGCGACGGCGCACGGCTCGCCCTCGCCTCGCTGGACGCAGCCACGCGGCTCGCCGTCTCGCATTCCGCCGCTGCCGTTGTCACCGGACCGATCGCGAAAGCGCGGCTCGCCGAGGTAGGCTTCGCGCATCCGGGGCAGACCGAATATGTTGCGGCCGCCTGCGGCGTGGCGGCGCAGGACGCCGTGATGATGCTCGTTGGGCCGCAGCTCCGCACCGTTCCGCTGACCGTCCACGTCGCGTTGGCCGAGGTGCCGGGCCTGCTCACCCGCGACCTCATCGTCCGCCGCGCGCGCGTGGTCGCCGCCGCGCTCGAGCGCGATTTCGGCCTCGTTCGCCCCCGGTTGGCCATTGCCGGCCTCAACCCCCATGCGGGCGAGGACGGCAAGTTTGGCGGCGAGGAGATGCGGATCATCGCTCCCGCGGTCGCCGCGCTGCGCGAGGAAGGGATCGACGCCACCGGCCCGCACCCGGCCGACGCGCTGTTCACCCCGCGCGGCCGCGCCCGCTTCGACGTGGCACTGGCGATGTATCACGACCAGGCGCTGATCCCCTTGAAGGCGCTGGACTTCGACAATGGGGTGAACGTCACGCTCGGCCTGCCGATCGTCCGCACCAGCCCCGACCACGGCACCGCCTTCGACATCGCCGGCAAGGGTCTCGCCGATCCCGGCGCCACCATCGCCGCGATCCGCATGGCCGGCGAATGCGCGGCGCGGCGGGCGGCCGATCGGAACCTGTGAGCGCTGGGATCACTTGTTGACGCCCTCGTCAGATCGAATCCCCTTCGACAAGCTCCGGACGAACGGTCTAGGGGACGCGGAAGATGACCGACCTCCCACCTCTACGTGAAGTGATCGCGAAACACGGGCTCAGCGCATCCAAGGCACTGGGGCAGAACTTCCTGTTCGACGCCCAGCTGCTCGACCGCATCGCCGCCGTTCCCGCCGACCTCCACGACCGGGCGGTGCTCGAGATCGGCCCCGGCCCCGGCGGTCTGACGCGCGCGCTGCTCAAAGCCGGGGCGCGGGTCACCGCGATCGAGATGGATCGCCGCTGCCTCCCCGCCCTCGCCGAGCTCGAAGCCGCCTTCCCCGGCCGCCTGCGCGTGATCGAAGGCGACGCGATGAAGCTCGATCACGACGCGACGATGGGGGAGCCTTACGCCGTCGCCGCCAATCTGCCCTACAACGTCGGCACTGCGCTGTTCGTGCGCTGGCTCGGCGGGCCGAGGGGACACGAGAACACGTGGCCGCCGCAATGGACCAGCCTCACGCTGATGTTTCAGCAGGAAGTGGCCCAGCGAATCGTCGCCCAGCCGGGCACCGGCGCCTATGGCCGGCTGGCGGTGCTCGCCCAGTGGCGCTCGACCGCGCGGCTTGCGATGAAAGTCCACCGCAGCGCCTTCACCCCGCCGCCCAAGGTAATGAGCGCGATCGTCCATCTCGAGCCGGCTGCGATGCCTGGCGGGGTCTCCGCGCGGGTGCTCGAGCGCGTCACCGAGGCGGCATTCGGACAGCGAAGAAAGATGCTCCGCCAGAGCCTCAAGGGCGTGCCCGGCGCGCTGGAGGCACTGGACGGGCTCGGTATCGACCCGCAGCGGCGGGCGGAGACGCTGAGTGTGGAGGAATTCGTGGCAGTGGCGCGGGAACTGTCGTGACGGCTACGCCCCGCCTGTGGACATTTCTGCATGTCCGCCGGCGGGGCGCTTCAATGTATGCCGATCATCGCGGGGCGGGCCGAGCCCGCCCCGGTGCAGCTCACAGGCCCTCCACGCTCTTGCTGACGAGGATGTTCACCGCGACGCGGCGGTTCTGCGCCTTGCCATCGGGCGTCGTGTTGTCCGCCAGCGGGTCGGCCTCCGCCATCCCGGTGGGGGTCAGCATGCGATACGGCGCCCAGCCGCAGGCCTGCTGCAGGTAGTTGACGACGCGGCTGGCCCGCTTCTCGCTGAGCTCCTGGTTGAACTCCTGGCTACCGGTCGAATCGGTGTAGCCGACGACGAGCATCAGGGCGTTCTCAGTCGCGTCGGCCTGGGCCGCGGTAGCGCAGAGATCGGCCTTCGCCTGTTCGGACAGCACGGCCTTGCCGACGTCGAAGTGCACGTTCGTCGTGCCCTTGAGGTTGTACTTGTCGATGTCACCCATGCGGCCGCGCAGCGCTTCGGTCGCCGCGGTCTGTTCGGCAAAGCCCTGGGCGGTGCCATTGCGGATCATCGACGCGGTGCGGAGATCCTTGTTCTTGAGGTCGATCTTGCTCGCAATCAGACCCCCGCCCCATTCCACGGTTTCGACCGAAACCGGCAGACCGTTGAGCAGCGCGTCGGCGGCGAGCTTGTCGCGGTCAAGGCCCAGGAAGCCACCGGTGGACTTGATCTCGGTTGCCTGGCCCACCGCGATAACCGTGGCAGTGCCGTCGGCGCCGGTGACCTGTACCTTGTCACCCTCGCGGGCGGAGATGATGCCTTCGATCTCGGGCCCTTCGGGCAGTCCGGTCAGATCGGCCGGAAGCGAACCGTAGACGGTGGTTACGTACTCACCCTCCGGCGCCTCCTGCTGCTGCGCATAAACGCTGCCCGAAGCCGACACTGAAAGCATCGCTAGCAGGAAGAGGCCCTTCGGCCTTTTGGAACTGAAACTCATTACGTTACTCCTTGATCTACATCAGCCGGCCCCTGCGTGTCCGGCTGTCGAGACCCCCCTCTTCTCGCAGCATGTCACGCGGCGCATGCACGCCGGGTTCGACACCGCGGATGCCCCGGCTGTTCGGGTTATCCTTTCGGGCGGATGAACGCTGCAGGCGACCTTGGGTATGGCGCGGTTAATCCGGGCGCATCTTACGATGAACCGATGCGACAGCCCGTGCAGGGCCGCGCGCCGCGAGCCTTAAACATAGGTAAATTGGGCCGCACGTCGTTGTCGTTCACGCATCCGGAAGAGGCGTGGGACAAATACATGCGATCAAAGCTACCCCCGCTTTGCCGTCGCGCGCCATTCGTGGAGGAGTGGCTCGGTGTAACCGCTCGGCTGCTCGGCGCCCTTGAACACGAGGTCGCAGGCGGCGCGGAAGGCCGGACCGTCCTCGTTGCCGGCGAGCGGCGTGTAAGCCGGGTCGCCTGCGTTCTGTTCGTCCACCTTGGTGGCCATGCGGCGCAGACTGTCCATGACCTGTTCCCGCGTGCAGACGCCGTGGAGCAGCCAGTTGGCCATGTGCTGGCTGGAGATGCGCAAGGTCGCGCGGTCTTCCATCAGGCCGACGTCGTGGATGTCGGGCACCTTGGAGCAGCCGACGCCCTGGTCGATCCAGCGCACAACGTAGCCGAGCAGGCCCTGCGCGTTATTGTCGAGTTCCTCGCGCACTTCGTCGTTGGACCAGTTGGTGCCGTCCGCCTGCGGAATCGTCAGCAAGGCATCCAGCCCCGGCGCCTCGCCCAGCCCCCGCTGCGCCGCGAACACGTCGAACTGGTGATAGTGCAGCGCGTGGAGCGTCGCGGCGGTCGGGCTCGGCACCCAGGCAGTGTTCGCGCCGGCCTTCAGGTGACCGATCTTCTGCTCCAGCATATCGCGCATCATGTCGGGCGCTGCCCACATGCCCTTGCCGATCTGCGCCTTGCCCGAGAGTCCGCAGGCGAGCCCTATCGCGACATTGCGCTTCTCGTAGGCGTCGAGCCAGGCGCTCGACTTCATCGCGCCCTTGCGGATCATGGGCCCGACCTGCATCGAGGTGTGGATCTCATCCCCCGTGCGATCGAGGAAGCCGGTGTTGATGAACACGATCCGGTCCTGAACCGCGTGGATGCAGGCGGCGAGATTGGCGCTGGTGCGCCGCTCCTCGTCCATCACACCGACCTTGATGGTGTGGCGCGGCAGGCCGAGCAGGTCCTCCACGCGGTCGAACAGGTTGTCGGTGAAGGCGCATTCTTCCGGCCCATGCATCTTCGGCTTGACGATGTAGATGCTGCCGGCGGCGCTGTTGCGGCAAGTCGCATGGCCTTCGACGTCGAGCGCACCGATCGCCGAGGTGAACACCGCATCGATCACGCCTTCGGGCGCCTCGGCGCTGCTCGCCAGGCGGACGGCCGGAGTGGTCATCAGGTGACCGACGTTGCGCACGAACAGCAAGCTTCGGCCCGGCAGGCTCCGCTCGCTGCCGTCGGGCGCGGTGTAGCGCTTGTCGGGCGCCAGCCTGCGGGTCCGTTGCCGCCTGCCTTTCTCGAAGCTTTCCTCCAAATCGCCCCGGATCACGCCGAGCCAGTTGCGATAGGCGAGGGCCTTGTCCTCACCATCGACCGCCGCGACCGAATCCTCGCAGTCGCAGATCGTCGTCAGAGCGGATTCGAGCACGACGTCGGCGATCCCCGCCGGATCGTCCTTGCCCACCGGATGCTCGCGATCGACCACGATCTCGATATGCAGCCCGTTGTCGACCAGCAGCGGCCCGCGCTCCGTCCGGCCCGCGAACTGCGCGGGATCGGCGAGCGGGATGTCGCCCGAGAGGTTGGTCACATCGGCCCAACTGCCTCGGGCAAGCGGCACCGCCTCGTCGAGAAAGGCACGGACCCGCGCCACCACCGCCGCACCGCGCGCGGGATCGTAACCGCCCGGCTTCGCCGGCGGCGCATCGAGCACATCGGTGCCGTAGAAGGCATCGTAGAGGCTCCCCCAGCGCGCATTCGCCGCGTTGAGCAGGAAGCGCGCGTTGAGCACCGGCACGACGAGCTGCGGTCCGGCCATGGTCGCTATCTCCGGGTCGACGTTCGCGGTCCCGATCGTGAACGGTTTCGGCTCCGGGACGAGATAGCCGATTTCCTCCAGGAATTTGCGATAGGCCGCCGCGTCGTGCGGCTGCTCTCGCCGCTCCCGGTGCCAGGCGTCGATCTTTGCCTGCAGGTCCTCGCGCTTCGCCAGCAACGCCCGGTTGCGCGGGGCAAGGTCCGCCAGCAGCGCGGCGAATCCGCGCCAGAACGCGTCCACATCGCGCCCGAGCACGGGCAGAACCTCGCGCTCCAGCAGGTCCGCCAAGGCAGCGTGGACCTTCAATCCCGCCCGTTCGATCATTTCGGTCATTCGTCCTCACAATGCTTGGGGCGCGGAAGATTCCGCGCATTCCTGACAGCATCCCGGGGAGGACGAAAGGCGCTATGGCCAAGCACCTGTCCGATTGCAAGCCGGGTTCCCTTCCTCTGAGGAGGAGGGGAGGGTTTCGCCGCGTCAAAAGCCCCGCTAGAGCCGGTTGCGGATGAAACCGGAAATCGACAGCGCAGCCATTCTCGAGGCGATCGACCAGCAGGCGATGCTGGAACAGGTGCAGGCCTGGAGCGCGATCAACACCGGCACCGACAATCTCGATGGGCTGGCACGGCAGGCCGATGCGCTGGCAGAGGCGTTCTCCGCGCTGCCGGGCGAGATCGCGCTGGTTGATCCCGCCCCCGTTACCGCGATCGCTGCCGACGGGCGTGAGGTCGAGCGGCGGTTCGGGCAACACCTCATGCTCCGCGTCCGGCCCGAGGCCGAGCGGCGGCTGCTGCTGACCGGGCACATGGATACCGTGTTCCCCGCCGATCACCCGTTCCAGGAACAGCGCTGGATCGACGACGAGACTCTCAACGGCCCCGGCCTCGCCGACATGAAGGGCGGGATCGCGGTGATCCTCCACGCGCTCGAGGCGTTCGAGGCGAGCGGCGATGCGGCGAAGCTCGGCTATGACGTGATGATCAATTCCGACGAGGAGACCGGCTCCCTCGCCTCCGCGCCGCTGATCGAGGAACTGGCGCGCGGCAAGTACGCGGCACTGACCTACGAGCCCTCCGCCCTGCCCGACGGCACGCTGGCGCACGCACGGGGCGGCAGCGGCAATTATTCGCTCACCGTCACCGGCCGTTCGGCCCATGCCGGACGCAATCCCGAGGACGGGCGCAACGCGGTCGTGGCCGCGGCGGCGCTGGTGCTGGGCCTCAAGCGGCTCCAGACGGCCGAATGCCCGATCAATCCGGCGAAGATCGAGGGCGGATCGGCCAACAATGTCGTGCCAGATCACGCCGTGCTGCGGTTCAATATCCGGCCCAAGAGCCCCGATGCCGCGCAACGCTTCGAAGCCGGCCTCGCCGCGTTGATCGGCGAGGTGCAACAGGCGCACGAAGTCGCGATCCACCGCCACGGCGGCATCACGCGCCCGCCCAAGCCCGTCGATCGCCGCGCGCAGAAGCTGTTCGACCTCGTGCGCGACTGCGGCGCCGCGCTCGGGCAGGAGATCGGCTGGAAATCGACCGGCGGCGTGTGCGACGGCAACAATATCGCCGCCACCGGTGTGCCCGTGGTCGACACCATGGGCGTGCGCGGCGGTGCGATCCACTCGCCGGACGAATTCATGATCGTGGCGTCGCTTGCCGAGCGCGCCGCGCTCAGCGCGCTCGTGCTGCGCCACCTCGCCTACGGAGACGCCATTTGACCTTCGCCCTGCGCGCCGCGCGCACCGACGACCTCGAGCCGATCTACGAAATGGCAAAGCTTACAGGCGGCGGGTTCACCAACCTGCCGCCGGATCGCGACGCGCTCTCCGCCAAGCTGGACCGCGCGGCGAAGGCGTTCGCGCGCACCGACGACGCGCTCGGCGACGATCAGTTCGTGCTCGTGCTGGAGAACACCAATACCGGCGACGTGCGCGGCACTTGCCAGCTCTTCACCCGGGTCGGCCAGCAGTGGCCGTTCTACTCCTACCGGCTAACCACCCTGACGCAGCACTCGCAGGAACTGAACCGCACGGTGCGCGCCGAGTTGCTCAGCCTCGTGACGGACCTCGAGGGGTGCAGCGAAGTCGGCGGCCTGTTCCTCCACCCCGGCGAGCGCGCCGGCGGCCTCGGCTTGCTGCTTGCGCGCAGCCGCTATCTGTTCATCGCGATGCATCGGGCGCGGTTCGCCGATCGCGTGCTCGCGGAACTGCGCGGAATCATCGACGAGCGCGGCGGCTCGCCATTCTGGGACGGGGTCGCGGGCCGCTTCTTCGGGATGAGCTTCCAGGAAGCCGACTACTTCAACGCGATCAACGGCAACCAGTTCATCGCCGACCTGATGCCCAAGCACCCGGTCTATGTCGCGATGCTCGACGACGACGCGCGCAGCGTGATCGGACTCCCGCATCCCTCCGGCCGGGCCGCGATGAAGATGCTGGAGAACGAAGGCTTCGCTTGCGAAGGCTATGTCGACATCTTCGATGGCGGCCCAACCATGACCGCGCGCACCGATCAGGTGAAGAGCGTCGCCGAGGCGCGGCGGCACCGGGTGGAGCGGTGCGATCTCGAGTACGGCGAGCGCGCGATCATCGCCTCCGGTGCGCTGGACGGCTTCCGCTCCGCCTATGGCATGCGGGAAGTCACGCCCGAGGGGACGCTGGCGATCGACGAGACAGCCGCCAAGGCGCTGTGCGTCGGCCCGGGCGACGAGGTGTGGAGCGTGGCGCGGTGATACAGGCGCGCCCTACCCCTCTATGTGATTGCGTGATGGGATTCATTTCATGACCCTCGTCGAGATCAACTTCGACGGTATCGTCGGCCCAAGCCACAACTACGCGGGCCTCAGCCTCGGTAATATCGCCAGCGCAAGTCACAGAGGTAGCCCCTCGTACCCGCGCGCCGCGGCGCTGCAGGGGCTGGCGAAGATGCGCGGCAACATGGCGCGCGGGCTCGCGCAAGGCTTCCTCCTCCCCCTGCCCCGCCCGAACGCCGGCCTGCTGGCGCGTCTCGCGGTGGACGAGACGGCGGACCGCGCGCTGCTCGCCGCCGCGTGGTCGGCAAGCTCGATGTGGACCGCCAATGCGGCCAGCGTCAGCCCCGCGCCCGACACGGCGGACGGACGATGCCATCTGACGCCGGCCAACCTCTCGACCATGCTGCACCGCGGGCAGGAGTGGCGCGACACGAAGCGTCAGCTCGACCTCGCCTTTGCCGATACGGCGCACTTCGCGGTTCACGACGCCCTCCCGCCGAGCCTCGGCGACGAGGGTGCGGCCAATCATATGCGGCTCTGTGAAGGGCACGATGCGCCGGGCGTGGAAGTGTTCGTCTACGGACGTCCGGGTGGAAAATTCCCTGCGCGCCAACATGAACAGGCGAGCCGTGCCGTGGCGCGCCTCCACGGGCTCGACCCCGAACGAACCGTGTTCATCGAGCAAAACCCTGCGGCGATCGAGGCGGGCGCGTTTCACAACGACGTGGTCGCGGTCGCGAACGAGCGGGTGCTGTTCACCCATGAACAGGCGTTCGCCGACCAGCCCGGCGCCTGCGAGGCGATGCGGGCGAAGTTCCCCGCGCTCGAAGTGGTCGAAGTCCCGGCAAACGCGGTCAGCCTCGAGGAAGCCATCCGCACCTACCTGTTCAACGCGCAGCTTCTCACGCTTCCTTCCGGCGAGATGGCGCTGTTGGTGCCGGAGGAGTGCCGCGAAAGCGGGGTCGTTTGGAGCTGGTGCGAGGCGATGCTGGCGAGCAACGGGCCGATTCGGCAGGTCATTCCGGTGGACGTGGGTCAGTCCATGGCCAACGGAGGCGGCCCCGCCTGTCTGCGCCTGCGGGTGGTCGCCGACCCGGCGACGGTCGACCCCCGCTTCCTCCTCGACGAGGCCACCGCGGAGCGGATAGAGGATGTGATCGCAGCCACCTGGCCCGAGCAGATCGACCCCGTCGACCTCGGCAACGTCGCGCTGGCCCGCGACGTACGTTCGGCGCGCGCGTCCCTTCTTGAAACACTCGGATTATCGGACCTCTAGGTCGCTTGGACGGCGCACCGGGAACTCCTACTCTCGCAAGCCTGTTAGCCGTGTTGGGGCGCCGAACGCCGCCCGTGGTAAGCGAAAGGGTGCGAATGCTCAGGAAGATCGGCCGGTTGTTCGCGATCAAGACGCGGGCGGAGGCCTATCTGATCATCTACGCGCTCGCACTCGGCGCCACGGCGCGCGGTTCGGCGTATCTCGAACAGTTCCCGGGCTGGGGCGGCAAGCTGCTGTTCCTCGCCTGCACGGGCGCGGTATTCCTCGCCGGAGCGAAGATACTCGACGCCCTGCGCTATGAGCGGGAGCGCGCGGAAACTGCCTCCCGCTCAGACGCCCGCACACGCTGACATCGTCCCGGCGAAAGCTGGGACGACGGGGCTGGCGTGGATGGAATCAGGTGGGGGATTCTGTTGCTAGGCTCCCCCGGGCCCCCGGTTTCCGATTCTGTTACCCGGTTCGGTCCGAACCGTGCTCTTAGCTCTGTAAATTCAGGCCGTTAGGCCGTCACATTACGCGGCGAGAGCAAGTGCTTCGTTATCGTTGGCACTTGTGAGTTTTGAGCCTTTAACGGGTTACTCAGCCCGGGCGAAAACAGTGCTTTTCAACACACGTCGATCCTGGTTCGGCCCCATCATCAACGGCGTGGCGTACGCCTTTGGTGGTGGAGCCGCCGGGTACTGCCCCCGGGTCCGTTGTGCCTATTGCACACCGCAATTTATCGCCATAGCCGGCCGAAACCGACGCGGCCTATATAGGCGCTGGCGGATTAATGTGAAGTGGATGAAGATCGCCGCGATCCACCCGTTGGCCCTGCGGCGCAGGGGTGACGGGACGGAATCGACTGCTCAGCCGCGCTTCTTCAGTTCGTCGCGGATTTCCTTGAGCAGGTCGAGCTCGGTCGGGCCGGCGGGCTTTTCCTCCGGCGGCTTCTTCTCGAACTCGGCGAGCACCTTCTTGGCGTAGCGCACGAGCAGGAAGATGATGAACGCCAGGATCAGGAAGTTGATCGCCGCGGTGACGAACGAGCCATAGCCGATCATCGCGGCGCCCGCTTCCTTGAGCGCAGCGTAATCGCTCGGCGATCCGGTATAGCCTTCGGGCGTGCTGAGCAGGATGAAATAGTTCGAAAAGTCCGCCCCGCCGAAAATCCAGCCGACGATGGGCATGATCACGTCGTCGGTCAGCGAGGTGACGATCTTGCCGAAGGCCGCGCCGATAATCACGGCCACTGCCAGGTCCATCACGTTGCCCTTGGCGATGAACGCCTTGAAATCCGCTATCATGTTCGGTGCGCCTCCTCGTTGCCAACCCGGGCTAGATAAATGTTTCTTACATCATCGGCGCATGCTGCCAAGCCCGCCGCGCCGCTTGAAAAGCCCCATCGGTGTGCTATCTCCGCAATACAGATGCTCGCGGGGCGCGATGCGCCTCCACAAGGGGAGCCCTTCGATGAATTGGAAGTTCGTCCGCCGTTTTTCGCTCGCTGCACTCGCGTCGCTAGGTTTGGCCGCCTGTGGGATCAACTCGGTCCCCGCCGCCGAAGAGAATGCCAAGGCCAAGTGGGCCGATGTGGAGGCGGCGTTCCAGGAACGTGCGAATCTCATCCCCAACCTGCAGCAGATCGTCCTCTCCTCCGCCGAGCAGGAGCGCGAGACGCTCAACCAGGTGATCGAGGCTCGCGCCTCTGCCACCCGGCCGGAAATCCAGGTGGACGGGGACGACCTCTCCGATCCCGCCGCAATGGCTCAGTACCAGCAGGCACAGAATTCGCTCGGCGGGGCGCTGAGCCGCCTGCTCGTTTCGGTCGAGCGCTATCCCGAGCTGCGCAGCCAGGAGAACTTCGGCCGCTTCATGACCCAGATCGAAGGGCAGGAGAACCGCATCCGCGTTGCGATCCGCGACTACAACGAGGCGGTGCGCCAGTATAACACCACGATCCGCACCTTCCCCGACACGATAGGCGCGAACATCATCCATGGCGCCGAGCCGATGGTGCCTTATGAGTCCGTGACAGAGGGTGCCGAAGTCGCCCCAACGCTCGACATGGGCGTCGGCGGCACTGCGTCCGGGCCGGGCGCCAGCGCCAACGACAACACCGCCGAACAGCCCGCCGCCGCGGCGAACAATTGATCGCCCGCCGGACAGGCGCGATGCGCGAGCTGGTTCGCCTGCTCCTGATCCTCGCCGCGGCGGTGGGGCTTGCCTTGCCCGCCGCGGCGCAGGAGTTTCCCGAGCGCGGAACGGCGCCGGTGGTCGATGCGGCAAACGTGATCGACGACGCGACCGAAGCGGCGCTGACGCAGAAGCTCGACGCGTTCGAGCAGCGCAGTCAGCGGCAGTTCGTGATCGCCACCGTCCCCGATCTCCAGGGATACGACATCGCCGATTACGGATACCGCCTGGGCCGCGCCTGGGGCCTGGGCGATGCGGAGAACAACGACGGCATCATCCTCATCGTTGCGCCTAACGAGAAGCGGATGCGGATCGAGGTCGGATACGGCCTGGAAGGCGTAATCCCCGATGGGCTAGCGTTCGAATATATCGAAGCGATGAAGCCCTACTTCCGCGAGGGCGACTATTCGGGCGGCATCGCGATAGCCGCGGACCGGATCATCAACCAGCTCGAACTGCCGCCCGAGGAAGCGGCGCAAGTCGCCGCACAGGCGGAGCAGGCGCGCGAGAGCGACGGCGGCTTCCCGTTCGGCGCGCTGATCTGGATCGCCTTTATGTTCTTCGCCTTCATCCTCCCGATGCTCGGCCGCGGCCGCAGGCGGCGCTATCGTGGCGACGGCATGAGTGACACGTTGGGCACCATCGCCCTGTGGGGCGTAGCCAGCAGCCTTTCCAACAACGACTGGGGCGGCGGCGGTGGGTTCGGCGGTGGAGGAGGCGGGTTCGGCGGCTTCTCCGGCGGCGGCGGCAGTTTCGGGGGCGGCGGCGCCTCCGGGGGGTGGTAGGCGATGCAGTATCTGACAGCCGACCAGCACCGGATCGTCACCGACGCGGTCTCCGCGGCTGAGCTCGAAACGTCGGGCGAGATCGTCACCGTTCTCGCCGACCGGTCCGACGATTACAACGATATCGCACTGCTGTGGGCAATCGCCGCGGCGTTCACCGCTATGAGCGTGGTGGCGCTGTTCCCGGACTTCTTCCTCGACAAGGTCGACTTGCTGATGGGCGGCTGGACCCACGAATGGACCGCAGGGGAGCTGTTCGGCATGCTCACCGCGCTCGGCCTGATCAAGTTCGCAGCCGTCTGGGCGATCCAGCTCTGGCAGCCGCTCAAGTTCTGGCTCGTGCCCGGCCCGGTGAAGGACGCGCGGGTGCACGCCAGGGCCGTGAAGCTGTTCAAGGTCGGGGCCGAGCGGCGCACGCACGGGCGTACGGGCGTGCTGATCTATCTCTCCATGCGTGAGCACCGTGCGGAAATCGTCGCCGACCAGCCGATCGCCGAGAAAGTCCCGGCCGAGGTCTGGGGCGAGGCGATGGCCGACATGCTCGTCGAGATCAAACAGAGCCGTCTGGCCGAAGGCATGGCCGCCGGCGTGCGCGATGTCGGCAAGGTCCTTGCAGGCCATTTCCCGCGCGCCGACGACGACATCAACGAACTGCCGGATCGGCTGATCGAAGTCTGATGGCGGCCGATCACGATGCGCCCGAGCAGATCGTCTGGCAGGGCAGGTACCTCACTATCAAGAAGCGCGGCCGCTGGGAGTACGTCGGCCGCGCACGCGGCATTCGCGCCGCGGCGATCCTCGCCGTCGAAGACGGCCACGTGCTGCTGGTCGAGCAATACCGCGTGCCGCTCGGCAAGATCTGCCTCGAACTGCCCGCCGGACTCATCGGCGATGACGAGGGCCTGGAGGACGAGGCGGCCGAAGCAGCCGCCACCCGCGAGCTCGAGGAGGAAACCGGCTACCGCGCCGAGCGGATGGAGAGCTGCGGCGAGTTCTTCTCGTCCCCCGGCATGGTCAGCGAGAGCTTCACGCTGATGCGCGCCCGCGGGCTGACCAAAGTGGGCGACGGTGGCGGTACCGACAGCGAGGACATCACCGTCCACCGCGTGCCCCTTGCCGATCTGCCGCGGTTTGTTGCCGAACGGCGCGCGCTGGGGCGCGGCGTCGACGTGCGCATCGCCATGCTACTGGCGAGCGACTTCATCGAAGAGGATTGATATGGCGGGCAGATGTGCGGGCAAGCTGGCCTTGGTGACGGGCGCCGCGCAGGGCCTCGGTGCGGCGCACGCGCGGCGACTGGCGGAAGAAGGCGCGCACGTGCTGTGCACTGACATCAACGGTGGCGGCGCGGCAGAGACGGCTGATGCGATAAACGAGAGCTGCGGCAGCAGCACGGCTTTCGCGATCGCGCACGATGTGACCGACCCGGATCAGTGGAGCGCTGCGGTCGAGGCTGCACGCGAGCACCTCGGCGGGCTCAACGTGCTGGTCAACAACGCCGGGATCGGCGTCGGCGGCAATATCGAGGTTTGCGACTTCGAGGACTGGAAGCGCTGTTTCGCGGTCAACGTCGATTCGATCTTCCACGGCTGTCAGAAGGCTCTGCCGCTGATGCGCGAGCATGCGCCGGGTTCGATCGTCAACATCTCGAGCATCGCCGGCTTGATCGCGAGCGACACGATGCCGGCCTACAACGCCAGCAAGGCGGCGGTGTGGATGCTGACCAAGTCGATCGCGCTGCACTGCGCGAAGAACAACATGGGCATCCGCTGCAATTCGGTGCACCCGACGTTTGTCGACACACCGATCCTCGACGGAACGGCGCAGCACCACAATCTCGAAAAGGGCGTGTTGCTGGAGAAGCTGGCGCGGCAGATCCCGCTGAAGTTCGTCGGAGAACCGGACGATATCGCCAACGCGGTGGTCTATCTGGCAAGCGACGAAAGCCGCTTCATGACCGGGGCGGAGCTCAAGCTCGACGGCGGTATTTCGGCGATGTAGCTCGGGGCGTCGTCCGGCCTGGCATCATCCCAGCGAGAGCTGGGATCGGGCCCAGCCCGTTCGGAGTCCCCGGAGAGCGATCCCAGCGTTCGCTGGGATGACGGACTTCGGGATAAGGGACTGACGGGCCCCCGCGGGGACCCGTCAATCGGCGATCAGCGCGATCGCGAGGTAGACCAGGATCAGCGATCCAAACCCGATCAGCGTGCCGGCGACGAAGCCGACGCGGACCCAGGTGGCATTGACCCCGAAGTAGTCGGCGATCCCGCTGCAGACGCCGAAGAGCTTGCCATTCCGCTTGTCGAGATGGAAGCTGCGCTCCGGCGCCGCAGCGGGGCGGTTGCGCTCGGGCCCGGTCATACGAGGATGCCGGCGGGGCTGGCGGGGACGATCGCGGCGGCGAAGAACACGGCCGAGACGGCGAAAGCAGAAACCGCGGCGAGGACCCGGTTGCTCATGTCGTTGAACGATTGCATCGAAACTTTCCCTTCCTTGTGCTGTTCGAGGGCCAATCCCGCGAACATTCCATGCTTTGCACAGGGCGTGCCAGTTTGTGAAAACGGCAGAATTCCGCCATTTCCTGAACCTGCACAGAAAGTTCACCGGTCATTCATCGCCGAGGGTTGGGAAATTTCACCACATGTCGGGATCGGAGAATCCGATAGTCTTGGCGAGGCCGCCCCGCTATCGCCCGCGCTTCGATGGCGCTCGACCTGATCTCCCTCTCCGATTTTCGCAATCACGCGCTCAGCGAGCTGTCGGGAACCGCGCGGTTCAACCTGCTCACAGGCGAGAACGGCGCCGGCAAGACCAATGTGCTGGAGGCGCTCTCGCTCCTCGCTCCGGGCCGCGGCCTGCGTCGTGCGCCACTTGCCGAGATGGCACGCGGCGGCGGCGCGGGCGGCTTCGCGATCGGCGCCTCGCTCGAGGCTGGCGGCGGCGAGCCGGTGCGGCTCGGCACTTTTGCCCGGCCCGACCGCCCAAACCGGCGCCTGGTGCAGGTCAACGGCGCAGAAGCGAGCGCCGCCAGCCTCGGCGAATGGCTCGCGGTAAGCTGGCTGACCCCGGCAATGGACCGGCTTTTCGCAGACAGCGCGGGCGGGCGCCGGCGCTTCGTCGACCGCATGACGCTCGCGCTCGAACCGGCGCACGCCCGCCACGCGGCCCGCTACGAGGCCGCCTTGCGCGAGCGTAACCGCCTGCTGTCCGACGACGCTCCGCCGGATCCGGTCTGGCTCGACGGGGTCGAGCGTCACCTCGCCGAGCACGGCAGTGCGCTGGCCCAAGGCCGCGCGCGCACGATTGCCGCGGTCGCCGGGGCACTGGCTGAGCTGCCGGAGGAGCCGTTCGCCCGCCCCGCCCTCGCCTATGCTGCAGGCGGCCCGCTCGATCAGGCGGACCTCGCCTCCGCCCTGCGCGAGAGCCGCCGCCGCGATCGCCAGGCCGCGCGCACGCTCACCGGCCCGCACCGCGACGATCTCGACGTCACCATGGCCGGCAAAGGCGCGCCTGCCGCGATCTGCTCGACCGGCGAGCAGAAGGCGATGCTGATCGCAATCACGCTCGCACATGCCGAACTGGCCGCCAAGGGTCGGCCGGGCCTCCTGCTGCTCGACGAAGTCGCCGCACATCTCGACCCTCTGCGGCGCAAAGCCCTGTTCGCGCTGCTGCGCAAAGGGGGCGCACAAGTGTGGCTGACGGGCACCGAGCGCGCACCCTTCGCGGACATCCAGCCCGAAGCGGCGATCTGGGATGTCTCCGCCGGAGCGGTCGCCCGCGCTGCCTGACGCGGCATCACTGCCTCCGTCATCCCGGGTTCCGCCGGGACGACAGGATTTACGGCGTCTCCTCGTCCGGCAGCGCCTCCGCCACATCCTCCACCGTCGCCTTTACCAGCGTCTCGATCCCCTCCGCAGTCGGATGGATCCGGTCGGGCTGGATCAGTTGCGGCTGGTCGTAGATCGCCTCGAGGAAGAACGGCACCAGTTCCACGTCATACTCCTCCGCCAGCGCGGGGTAGAGGGCGTCGAACGCCTGCTGGAACTCCGGCCCGTAGTTCGGCGGCGCGCGTATGCCCATCAGCAGGACGGGAATCTCACGCTGCTTGAGAATGTCGAGCATGCTTGCGAGGTTGGCCTTCGTCTCCTCCGGCGAGAGGCCGCGGAGGAGATCGTTGCCGCCCAGTTCGAGGATCACGAGATCGGGCGTCTCTTCCTGAGAGTCGAGCGTGAAGGCAAGCCGTTGAAGTCCAGCGGCCGTCGTGTCCCCGGACACGCCTGCATTGGCGACCTGCGCGTCGATCCCCTGTGCCCGCAGCGCGACCTCCAGGCGCGCAGGGTAGCTCTCCTCTTTCGCGAGATTGTACCCGGCGAAGAGGCTGTTGCCGAAGGCGAGGATGTGCCGTTGCGGCCCCGTCACGGGCACCGCATCAGCCGTCTGCTCTGCCGAAGGCGCGGGCTCGCGCTGCGGCGCTTCGCCGCCACAGGCGGCCAGCGCAAAGGCGGCGACAATCGACAGACGGCTGAGACGCATCGGCAAGGCTCCTTGTTCGTGGCGCCTGCCTATGCCATCGCCGCGCAGTGACAAACCCTTCTCTCGCGATTTCCGCGCGCAGCCTCACCCTCACTCTCGGCCAGACGGGCGCTCCGGTCGACATCCTGCGCGGCGTCGACCTCGACGTGGCGCAGGGGGAGATCCTCGCACTGCTCGGCCCGTCCGGTTCGGGCAAGAGTTCCCTCATGGCGGTCCTCTCGGGGCTGGAACGGGCGAGCGGCGGCAGCCTGACCGTGGCGGGACAGGACTTCGCCGCGATGGACGAGGACGCACTGGCCCTTGCCCGGCGCGGACATATCGGGATCGTGCTCCAGGCCTTTCACCTTCTCCCCACCATGACCGCGCTCGAAAACGTAGCGACGCCGATGGAGCTCGCCGGCGACAGCGATGTGCAGGCCCGCGCGCGCGCCGAACTCGAAGCGGTCGGGCTCGGCCACCGGCTCGACCATTTCCCGACCCAGCTTTCAGGCGGCGAGCAGCAGCGCGTCGCCATCGCCCGCGCGACGGCCTCTCGCCCGAGCCTCATCTTCGCCGACGAGCCGACCGGCAATCTCGACGTCGCGACCGGGCACGGGATCATCGATCTTCTCTTCGCCCGCCGAGCCGAAACCGGGGCGACGCTGCTCGTCATCACGCATGACCCGGAGCTGGCGGAGCGCTGCGACCGTGTGGTGACGATCGAAGACGGACGTATCGCGAGCGACCGCCGTGGGTGAGCCTGGTTCACGCGGAGGCGCCGCATGACCTGGTCCACGGCCTGGCGGATCGCGCGGCGCGATCTCAATGCGCGGTTCAGGGGACTGCGGCTGCTGCTCGTGTGCCTGTTTCTCGGCACCGGGGCGCTGGCCGCGATCGGAACGCTCACCGGGGCGATCGAGGGCGAACTGGCCGACCGGGGGCAGGTGCTGCTCGGGGGCGATCTCGAGATCGAAGTCTGGCAGCGCGACCTGCTGCCGGAAGAGAAGGCGGCGCTTGCGGAATACGGCCGCATATCGGGCGGCACGCGGCTGCAGGCCATGGCGACCGCGGGCGACAACGCCGCGCCGGTCGAACTCAAGGCCGTCGACGCCGCATGGCCGCTCTACGGCACGCTGACGCTGGCCGACGGCCGCACCATAGGCGCTCCCGCGCCGGGCGAGGCATGGCTCGCGCAGGGCGCTATCGACCGGCTCGGGATCGAAATCGGCGAGCGCTTCCGCATCGGCACGCAGGAATTGACCGCCGCGGGGGTCATAGCCGATGAACCCGATCGGCTCTCCGAAGGCTTTCAGCTGGGTCCGACGGTGATCGTCGACGTCGCCCTGCCCCACCGCGCGGGCCTGATCGCGCCGGGCGCGATGTATCAGAGCAAGTACCGGGTCGCTTTCGAGCCCGACCGGGATCCCGAAGCGGTGGAAGAGGCGCTGACGGAGCGCTTTCCCGAAGCCGGCTTCGACTTCCGCACGCGCGACCGCGCTTCGCCCGGTGCGGACCGTTTCGTCGGGCGCATGGGCGAGTTCCTCACGCTGGTAGGTCTCGCCGCGCTGGTCATCGCCGGAATCGGCATCGGCGGCGGCGTGACCTCCTATCTCGAAGCGCGCCGGACCAGCATCGCCACGCTCAAGGTACTCGGTGCCACGAGCGGCGACATCGCGCGCATTTACGCGCTGCAGATCGCGGCAGCGGCGGTGGTCGGCAGCGTGCTCGGGCTTGCCGCGGGGCTGCTGGTCACGCCCCTGCTCTCCGCCGCGCTGCAGGACCTGCTGCCGGTCGAAGGCGGCTTCGTCTTCGCGCCGGGCGCGCTGCTGCTCGCGGCAGGTTACGGCCTGCTGGTCGCGCTGGTCTTCGCCGCGACGCCGCTGCTGCGCGCGCGCCGCTTTCCGGCCATGGCGCTGATGCGCGCCCGGGTGGCGCCGCTGATGCGCGACCGCACCGCGCTGGGTTGGGTGCTCTGCGGGCTGGCGGGGATCGTCGCGCTCGTCCTGCTGACCTCGCGCCAGCCCGACCTGGCGGCGCTGTTCCTGCTCGGCGCGGCGGCGACGCTGGGGCTGCTGGCCTTGCTCGGGCATGGCATCCGCTACGTGGCGGCGCGACTGCCCCGCCCAGCGAGCCCGCTACTGCGCAATGCGATTGCCAATCTTCACCGCCCCGGCTCCTCCACCGGCGCCTTGGTGACGGCGCTCGGCTTCGGCCTCTCGGCCTTCGTGCTCCTGGCAGGCATCCAGACCGCGATCGGCGGCAATATCGAACGCCGTGTGCCGCAGCAGGCACCCGACTACTTCGTGCTCGACATTCCGCGCGATCGCGTTGCCGCGTTCGAGGCGCTGATCCGCGACGACCAGCCGGAGGCGGAGATCCGTACGGTGCCCGCGCTGCGCGGCGCCGTCCTCGCGTATGGGCCGAGAGACGCCATGACGCGCGTCGCGGACCTTGAGGAGATCCCCGACGGCGCCTGGGGCCTACGCGGCGAACGCGGGCTGACTTATGCGGAGACCGTGCCGCCGGGCAACACGATCGTCGAAGGCGAGTGGTGGGGTCCGATGTGGGCCGGCGAGCCGCTGGTCTCGGTCGACGAGGAGCTGGCGGCCGCTGCCGGTATCGAGGTCGGCGATTACATCACCGTGGGCGTGCTCGGCGTGGAGCGCACCGCGCGGGTCGCCAACCTGCGCCGGATCGACTGGGAGAGCATGGGCTTCAACTACGTCTTCGTGTTCAGCCCCAACGTGCTCACCGACGCGCCGCACAATCTCGCCGCGACGGTCGATTTGCCCGAAGGGGCGCCGACGGGGCCGCTGCTGCGCCGGCTGGTGCGGGAGTTTCCCTCGAGCTCGGTCATCGAGGTCGGGCAGATCCTGACGGAAGCGCGCACGATCCTCGGCCAGGTGGGGCTGGCGACTTTCGCCGCCGCCTCGGTCGCGGTGCTCGCGGGACTCGCCGTACTGATCGGCGCGATCGCCGCCGCGCGCGCGGCGCGGACTTACGACACCGTGGTCCTGCGCGTGCTCGGCGCGAGCCGCCGGCAGATACTGGTGATGCAACTGGTCGAATACGGCCTGCTCGCCTCGGCCCTCGCCGTGGTCGCCTTCGCACTTGGCAGCGCGCTCGCCTGGCTTGTGATCACGCAGCTCTTCGAATTCGACTGGCTACCCGACTGGAGTGCCATGCTGGCGGTGCTCGGTGCCGGGCTGGCCGTCGTGCTGATCTTCGCCCTTGCAGGCTCGCTGCCGCTGCTCAGAGCCAAGCCCGCGCAGGCGCTGCGGGCGCTCTGAGGCTACGAAACGAGAAAGGGGCCGCGCTGTGGCGGCCCCTTCCCGTTCTTCCGTCTTCGAACCGTCGACCGGCTCGTTTAAAACTTGAAGCGCACCGTACCGCCGTAGGTTCGCGGTTGGTTCGGATAGCCCGAAACCGTGCCCGCCTGGGCCACGCCATCAAATATCGTGGTGATGTAGCGGTCATTCGTCAGGTTGCGGACGAAAGCGCTGAGCTCAAGCCCCATGTCGAGCGCCAGCGTCAGTGAAGCGTTGACCTGGTTCACCTCGCGACGGAAGAGACGCGCAAGCGCGAGCCCTTCCTCGTTGGTATCGAACCCCGTCAGGCCATCCACGATCTGCGTATTGCTTTCGTGATAGTAATCCAGGCGACCGATAAGCGCGTTGCCCGTCATCCCGAACTCATGCGTGTAAGTCGCCGATGTCGCGATCGTCCATTCGGGGATGCCGGCGGGCCGCAGTCCCGACAGATCGCCAAGTGTGGAATTCGGGAAGCTGTCGTACTTCGGATCGAGGTAGGTTAGCGCGAAGGTCAGCACCAGCGGATCGACGGGCTGCAGGATCGAGTCGAACTCGAAGCCACGGGTGGACTGCTCGCCAGCGTTGGCGAGTGCGAAGCCCGTGCCGGTGAAGATGTTCGATTGGAACCCCTCCAGCGTCTGGTCGAACAGCGCTAGATTGAAGCTCACGCCGGGGAAGTCGCCCTTCAGGCCTACTTCGTAGACCTCGGCTTCCTCCGGCCCCGCGAACCGCGTACCGGTGGTCAGGTTGGGCACGCCCAGCCCAGCGTCACGGATTGGTGAGGAAGGCGCGAGGATCGAGCTGCCGAACGGCCCCGGTGTGTAGTCCGCCGGCAGCGGCCGGCTGTCGCGCGAAAGGTTGACCGAGGAAGCCTTGAAGCCCGTGGCATAGGTCACGTAGGCGTTCAGCTGGTCGGTCACATCGAAGGCGGCGCGCAGTGTGTAGCTGAAATCATCGTCACGAGTACGACCGGGCTCGACCGAGTTCGGCACATTGAGGAACGGCGGCAGGAACTGCAACGGCTGCAGGGCCAGCAGCGGATTGACCGCAGGATTGGTCGCAGCCGCGGCAATCTGCTGGAATGCGGCGGGGTTGGCCTGTTGGAACGCCGCGATCGTCGCCGCATCGACGCTACCCGGCGGTATGCCGAGCGCCCCGGCGATCTGCCCCACGACGACGACGTCCACGAGATTGATGTTGGCCAGCGGATCCAACGACTCCTGCTGAAGCGTGAAATCCTTCTTGTCCTTGGTGTAGTTGAAGCCGGCCGTCAGCGTCAGACCGTCGAACGGCTCGAAGTCGACCGTGCCGAAGATCGAGTAAGCTTCGTTGTCCAGCGTGAAATATTCGCTGGTCGACGGCCCTTCGGCAAAGATCGAGCCCTGCTCGAAACCGAGCTGCGATTCGACGAAGCTGAGCGTCCCGGGGGCACCGCCACCCGCCAGCAGGTCGAAGAAGGCGCGCGTGTCGGCTCCGTTGGTGATGCCGCTGGTCTGCTCAACCTTCTCATTGAAATAGAAGCCGCCAAGCAGGAAGTTCAGCGGACCGTCGAAGTCCGACGCGATGCGGACTTCCTGCGTGAAGGTGTCATACGCCTGGTCGCGCAGTTCGCTGACGACATCTGCACTGGAGAAATCGACGTCCTGCTGGCTCAGCGAACGCAGTTCGCGATAGGCCGTTATCGAGGTCAGTGTCAGATCGCCAAGCTCCAGATCGGCCTGGAGCGAGCCACCGTAGCTCTCGATCTCGTTGATCGGCAGCGTGTCGAGGTAGGTCCGATCGGAGAAGAGGTTCTCCGGCTCGATCTCACCGCCGACGGCAAAGATGAGCGGCACCGTGGGGCCAGCGACGACATTGCCGGCGAAGCAGCAAAGCTCGTCGATCTTCGAATAATCGGCGATCGCTCGCAGGCGAAGCGGGCCGCCATTCTCGAACAGCAGTTGACCGCGGACTGAGTAGCGGTTGCGCTCGTTGATCTTCTCGTCGAGGTTGACCACGTCGACATAGCCGTCGCGCTTGTTGTAAGTGCCGTCGACCGAGAACGCCACGCTCTCGCTAATGGGACCGGTCACGTCGGCCTTCAGCACCATCTGGTCGAAATTGCCGTACGTTGCGCTGACCGAACCGCCAAAGTCGAACTGAGGCTCGCGGGTGACGACGGAGATGACCCCTGCCGAAGCGTTCTTGCCGAACAAAGTGGATTGGGGACCGCGCAGGACTTCCACGCGCGAGACGTTCGCGATGTCCGCAATCTGCCCGGCCGAACGCGAGCGGAACACACCGTCGATGAACACGCCGACCGAAGGCTCGATGCCGGCGTTGTTCGCACCGTTGCCGAAGCCGCGAATGATGAACGTCGTGTTGGCGGAGCTCTGCAACTGACTGACGCGCAGCGAAGGCGCGACGGTCTGCAGGTCGATCAGATCTCGGATCTCTGCACGTTCGAGCGTTTCGCCGCTCGTGACACTAACCGATACTGGCGCTTCCTGCAGCGTCTGCGCGCGTTTGGTCGCAGTGACGATGATCTCGCTGCCGGCCCCGGTCCGCGACGACGCCTCGGCCTCCGCGCCAGGCTCGGCTTGATCGGCTGTGTCCTGCGCGAAGGCGGACGCAGGGAGTACAACGCCGGCTACGCCCGCGAGCAGTGCCGTGCGAATGGAAGCGGTCAAACGCATTGAAATCCTCTCCTGTTAGCGAACGTGCGGTCATTGGATTCGACCTGTCTGGTACGGGCGAATAGGTCCCGGAAAGAGACCTCTCAAGTTATTGTGACGGTTCGGATTCACGCGTGCACAAGTTGTGCCTTTCGAGTCACAGGTGACGTTACGGCAGGAGGGCAGAGCGAGGCGATTACCGCGCATTCGGTCAACTTTTTAGCACGGCCGCGCCACCTCAACGGTCAATGGTAAAGGGAAACCGCGCTAATCAAAAGCCACTGCATCTCAGCGCGCGCTTGCCCCGCCGGCGCGGCTCGTCTAGGGCGCGCGCGATTTATTGCGCAGCGCGACCGCCGCGCCATGCAGAAAACCGAAAGCTTCAAAATATGTCCCGCGCCCTTCGCAACGTGGCCATCATCGCCCACGTCGACCACGGCAAGACCACGCTTGTCGATCAGCTTTTCCGCCAGTCCGGCACGTTCCGCGAGAACCAGCGCGTCGAGGAACGCGCGATGGATTCCAATGACCTGGAGAAGGAACGCGGGATCACCATTCTCGCCAAGTGCACCAGCGTCGAATGGAACGGCACGCACGTGAACATCGTCGATACGCCGGGCCACGCCGACTTCGGCGCGGAGGTCGAGCGCATCCTCTCCATGGTCGACGGCGTGATCCTGCTGGTCGACAGCGCCGAAGGCGCGATGCCGCAGACCAAGTTCGTCACCGGCAAGGCGCTCGCGCTCGGCCTGCGCCCGATCGTGGTGGTCAACAAGATCGACCGGCCCGACGGGCGCCCGCAGGAAGTGCTCGACGAAGTATTCGACCTCTTCGTCAGCCTCGACGCGACCGACGAGCAGCTCGATTTCCCCGTGCTCTACGCCAGCGGCCGTGACGGCTATGCGAGCAACGATCAGGAGGCGCGCTCGGGCACGCTCGATCCGCTGTTCGAGCGGATCGTCAACCATGTCCCCGCTCCCGACCTTGACGAGGACGGACCGTTCACCTTCCTCGCCACCCTGCTCGACCGCGACAACTTCATGGGCCGCGTGCTCACTGGCCGCGTCCAGTCGGGCACGGTCAACATCAACGATCCGATCCATGCGCTCGACATGGACGGCAACGTGGTCGAGACGGGCCGCGCGACCAAGCTGCTCGCCTTCCGCGGGCTTGAGCGCGTGCCGGTCGAAAGCGCACGCGCCGGCGATATCGTCGCGCTCGCAGGGCTGGAGAAGGCGACCGTCGCCAACACCATCGCCGATCCCGCGGTGAAGGAGCCGATCGCGGCACAGCCGATCGATCCCCCGACGCTGGCGATGCGCTTCTCGGTCAACGACAGTCCGCTCGCCGGGCGCGAAGGCACCAAGGTCACCAGCCGCATGATCCGCGACCGTCTGCTGCGCGAGGCGGAAAGCAACGTCGCGATCCGCGTGACCGAGAGCGCCGACAAGGACAGCTTCGAAGTTGCCGGCCGCGGCGAGCTTCAGCTTGGCGTGCTCATCGAGACGATGCGGCGCGAAGGCTACGAGCTCGGCATCAGCCGCCCGCGCGTCCTGTTCCGCGAGGAGAACGGCCAGCGGCAGGAGCCCTACGAGACGGTCGTGATCGACGTCGACGACGAATATTCGGGCACCGTCGTGGAGAAGATGCAGCGCCGCAAGGCAGACCTCGTCGAGATGCGCCCGTCGGGCCTCGGCAAGACGCGCATCACCTTCTCCGCGCCGAGCCGCGGCCTGATCGGCTATCACGGCGAGTTCCTGTCCGACACGCGCGGCACCGGGATCATGAACCGCCTTTTCGAAAAGTACGACACCTACAAGGGTCCGATCGAGGGCCGCCAGAACGGGGTGTTGATCTCGATGGTGGCGGGCGAGGCGGTGCCCTATGCACTGAACGCACTGGAGGAACGCGGCGAGCTGTTCATCGGCGGCGGCGCGAAGATCTACGAAGGCATGGTGATCGGCGAGAACGCCAAACCCGACGATCTCGAAGTCAACCCGATGAAGTCGAAGCAGCTCACCAACTTCCGCTCCACCGGCAAGGACGATGCGATCCGCCTGACCCCGCCGCGCCGGATGAGCCTGGAGCAGGCGATCGCTTACATCGACGACGACGAGATGGTCGAAGTCACCCCGTCCAGCATCCGCTTCCGCAAGGCGATCCTCGACCCGCACGAGCGCAAGAAGGCCAAGCGCAAGGCCTAACGGACTTAGCCCCCGTTCGGTCAGGTCACGAGGTACAGCTCACCGATCGCCAACGCGGCATAGAGCGCTGCGCCACCGAGGAACGGCAGGAAATAGCTCCTCCGCTCCTCGGGCAGCTCTTCCTTGAGCACGACAAGCACGATTCCGCCGCCGATGAAGGCGAACAGACTGCCGATGGCGAGCGCGGGCAGGGCAAATACCACGCCCGCCCCCCACCCGGCCAGCGTCGCCGCGGCAAGAATCCAGCGGCCTTGCCTGTCGTAGAGTTCGGGATGATGACTACGCGCGCCGTAATCGGCCGTGGCGAAATGGAGAACCATCGCGCCGAAGTAGAGCACGAGGCCCGGCAAGCTCTCATCCTCGCGATGGTTGAGGAGATAGGCGATGACGAAGATCAGCAGCGCGCTGGCGCCGATGTGCAGCCGGAACATGCCATGCTCCGGCCGGTCGCGGCCCTCGGTCGTTCGCCGTTCGCCTCGTGAGACGACGATCGCCCGCTCGGTCCCGTAGAACAACACCAGTCCGATCAGTGCGAGCGCGTAGACCATTGCCTCGGCCACCGGCGCCGCAAGTTCCGTGGTTGCGGCAAAGGCAGTCGCATGCGCGCCTAGTTCCGGCATGATATGGAGAAAAACATAACCGACCGCGACGCCGCCCGCGAAGCTGAGCCAGCGGCTTCGCGGCACGATGTCGAGAAACGCCAAGCGCCCGACGAACAAGTGTACTGCCACGAACCCGAGCGCCATTGCGAACGTAACGGTTGTGATCGGGGTCATCGGGCGCAGCCCGAACGGTGCACCCGCTGAGGCGGAGGTCGAAGTCGTACCGGCATGGGTGACAGTTTCCCGATCGCGTTCAGCGGTGCAAGCTTTGGGTTTCTGCATCGAGCACTCGGCGATGCCGGGCGGTCCTCGGATCACCTTGGCTCAAAAGAAGCTCGCAGCTTCATAGCATTCTGTCGATGTGCCCAACTGCAAGGAAACAATACTCCCCTGAGGCGGCTCGAGCATTGGATTCCTTCCAAATTTCGCCAGGCCGATGGCCATCGCCCCGCAATCTTGTTACCTCGCTGCGCATGCAGACGGGAACAATCATTTCACTCGCCCTCTATTTCCTCCTGATGCTCGGCATCGGGCTCTATGCCTGGAAGAAGTCCACCGACACTTCCGAAGGCTATCTGCTCGGCGGCCGGCAACTCCATCCCGCGGTCGCGGCGCTCAGCGCGGGCGCTTCGGACATGTCGGGCTGGCTGCTGCTGGGATTGCCCGGCGCGCTTTACGTGGCGGGACTGGTCGAGGCGTGGATCGGCATCGGCCTGTTCCTTGGCGCGCTCGTCAACTGGATCGTCGTCGCCCCGCGACTGCGCCAGCAGACCATCGATTACGGCAATGCGCTGACGATCCCGCAGTTCCTCGCCAACCGTTTCCCCGACCGGGCAATCACCTTGCGTGTAATCTCGGCGATCATCATCGTCGTGTTCTTCACCGTCTACACCGCGGCCGGGCTCGTGGGCGGCGGCAAACTGTTCGCGACCAGCTTCGCGAGTGCGTTCGGGGACGTCGGCATGAGCGATTACATGTTTGGCGTCTTGCTGACGGCGGGTGTCGTGCTTGCCTATACCACGGTGGGCGGCTTTCTCGCCGTCAGCCTGACCGACTTCGTGCAAGGCTGCATCATGGTGGTTGCGTTGGTGATCATGCCGCTAGTGGTGATGTTCGGACCGGGCGGGAGCGCCGGTGAGTCGCTCACTCTTGTGCAGCCCGGTTTCCTCGACATCGGCTACGGCTTGACCTTCATCGGCTTCCTGTCTGCGGTGACCTGGGGCTTCGGCTACTTCGGTCAGCCGCACATCATCGTCCGCTTCATGGCGATCCGCAGCAAGGAGGACGTCGCCGTTGCGCGCAATATCGGCATGACCTGGATGTTCATCTGCCTCATTGGCGCACTCGGCGTAGGCCTTGCCGGCAGGGCTTACGTGGCGCGCAATGGCCTGATGATCGACGACCCTGAGACGATCTTTATCGTCCTTGCCAACTTGCTGTTCCATCCGCTGGTCACTGGCTTCCTGCTGGCGGCGCTGCTGGCGGCGATCATGAGCACGATCAGTTCGCAGCTCCTGGTCTCATCGAGTTCACTGACGGAGGATTTCTACCGCCTGTTCCTGCGCAAGAACGCGAGCGAGCGCGAGATCGTCAACATCGGCCGCCTGGCGGTGCTGCTGGTGTCCATCGCGGCCTTCATTCTGGCTTCGGATCCCGACAGTAAGGTGCTCGGCCTCGTCGCCAACGCATGGGCCGGCTTCGGCGCGGCATTCGGGCCGCTGATCATTCTGTCTCTGACTTGGAACCGGATGACAGGCACGGGCGCTGCGGCCGGGCTCGTCACGGGCGCGGTGGTGGTGATCGCCTGGATCGCGCTGGGCTGGAACGCGAGCTTCCTCGGCGGGGAAGGCGTGTACGAGATCATCCCCGGCTTCATCGCTTCGTGGCTGGCGATCTGGGGCGTAAGCCTCGCCACGGCCACTCCCGCGCCGCAAGCAGCCGCCGCAAACTGATCGGCGGGCGGAGCTCGGGCGGGCAAGGTTGGATTAACCATCGGGGCGGCAGGGATTTCGGCAATGCGGCGCGCGATCCTTTCCTGCCTTGCCCTGCTGGCACTCGGCGCCTGTCAGGTCCTGCCCGAAAGCCGCAGTCCCCAGCGGCCGCGCGAACCGTCGAGCGGCACGACCGTGTCGCCCACCCCGGCAGCGCGGCAATGCCTGGCCGAACTCGGCGCAACCGGGGCGGGCTTCAGCCCGCTGCCGGACCGCTATGCCGGGCAGGGATGTTCGCTGCTCAACACCGTGAATCTTACCCGGTTGCCGGGCGATCGCGGCACGTTCGCCGTCACCAACCTCGGCCCCGTCGCCTGCCCGACTGCGACGGCGTTCACCGGCTGGGTTCGCTACGGCGTCGATCGCGCTGCGCGCATCTATCTCGGCAGTCCTATCGTGCAGGTCGAGACCATGGGCAGCTACGCCTGCCGCAACGTCGCCGGCAGCTCGCGGCGCTCCGCGCATTCCCAGGCCCAGGCGATCGACGTGTCCGCATTCGTGCTCGCCGACGGCCGCAGGGTGAGCGTGCTCGAAGACTGGGACGAGGGAACTTCCGCCGAGCGTGAGTTCCTGCGCATCGTCCAGCGCAGCGCGTGCAAGCGGTTCGAGACCGTGCTCGGTCCCGAATATAACGCCGCGCACCGCAACCATTTCCACCTCGAGCGCGGCGGCGACGGCGGGTTTTGCCGCTGACTACGGGCGCGGTCATTTCCTCGCATCGAGCCTGATCCGCACCGCATCCGCCGGGTGCCTGGCCCCAAGCTTCGCCATCATGTTCGCGCGGTGGATCTCGACCGTGCGCGGGCTGATCGCAAGCTCGCGAGCAATCGCCTTGTTGCTCAGGCCGTCGGTCAACAGATCGAGCACCTCGCGCTCGCGCCGGGTCAGGGCGCCGATATGGCGGCGCGCTTCGGCAAGCCGCCGCTGCGTGGCGGCATGATCCGGCGCTTCGACTGCCGCCCGGTCGATCGCGTCGCCCAGCGCTTCGCGCGTCACGGGCAGGTCGAGGTAGTCGAAGGCTCCGCCCCGGGTGGCCGCGACTATCCGTGCGGTTCCAGGCTCCACTGCAGTCGCGATCACCGGCAGCCAGACGGATTGCCGAGTGAGCCGCCGAATACTCTCCGCAATGCCGCCCCACCGATCGCAATCGCGGACCAGCAGCAGCCCGCCCTCCGGCTGGAGGTCCGCCACCTCATCGATCGCGGCATAGACTTCCGCACGATGGCCCAGCGCGCCGGCGACCTGCGCAATCTGCGCGCGTAGATCATCTTCCGGTTCGACGATGTGAATGATCTGCTGCCCGCCCATGCGGCGCAGCGATGCACCCATGCACCCCCTCGGGCGGCATCACAATCGCTCTGTTTTCAAGATTTTAGCTAGCGGCAATCCCTCACCGTGGGGGCCGGACAGGTGGCGTTCCAGACGTCCGGCTTTGGTCCGGAATGGACGTAACGGCTACGTGCTGCCACGCTCCGCAGGAGCGCCTATCCGTCGCCCGTGTAGAAGCTGTAATCCGGCAGCGCATGGAACGCCTTGCGCAGCTCGTTTCCCCAGCTCGAGGAAATAGCCTCGAAGTAGGGGTCGTCATGCGTGATGCGGCGCGCGTGCGTGGGCTCGAAGCTGTCACGGGCGATCACCAGCAGGTCGAGCGGCAGGCCGACCGATAGGTTGGCCTTGAGAGTCGAATCGAACGAAACCATCAGCAGCTTCACCGCATCCTCGAAGCTCATCTCGCGGTCGTAGCCGCGGATCAGAATCGGGCGGCCGTATTTCGTCTCGCCGATCTGGAAGAAAGGCGTGTCGAAACTCGCTTCGATGAAGTTGCCCTCGGGGTAGATCAAGAACAGGCGCGGCTCCATGCCTTTGATCTGTCCCGCGAGAATGACCGATGCTGTGAAGCGGCCCCGCCCCCGGTCGGCGTTCGCCTCCTGCCGTTCCTCGATCGTGGCGCGCAGCAAGCGTCCGATCTCGGTCGCGACCTGGAACATTGTCGGCGCTTCGAGCAGTGAATTGTGCCGTTCCCCCGGGACCTTGATGCGTTCCTCGAGGTAGCTGATCACCGCCTGCGTCGTGGCGAGATTGCCCGCGGTCATGACCGCGAGCATCCGCTCCCCGGGTTGCTGCCAATGAAACATCTTCCGAAACACCGAGATGTTGTCGACGCCCGAATTGGTGCGCGTGTCGCTCATCAGGACGAGGCCTTCGTCGAGCACCATTCCGACGCAATAGGTCATTGCTGCTGTTCCATCTGCTGCTGTTCGACCGCCACATCGACGTGGAGGCTCTCGCTGGCAACCCCGAAGCTGACGCCAGTGACCGGGGCAGCATCACGGTAGTCTTGGCCGGTGGCAACGCGGACGTAGCGCGCATCGGGACTGATCCCGTTGGAGATGTCGAACCCCACCCAGCCGAGCTCGTCGAGGTGCACCTCAGCCCAGGCGTGGGTCGCTTCCTGGTCGATGCGATCGTTCATCATAAGATAGCCGCTGACGTAGCGTGCAGGAATGTCGTGCATGCGGGCGGCGCCGATGAATATCTGCGCGTGATCCTGGCACACACCGCAGCCGGCGTCCGCAGCTTCCTCAGCCGTGGTCGCGACCCCAGTGGATCCGGCGCGGTATTCGACCGTCTCGCGGATGCGTTGCGAGAGCGCGTGGAGGAAGTCGAGCTTGCCGTCGGGCGCACACTCGAGGTTGCGCAGCAGCGCCCGCACTTTCGCCCCCGGTCGCGTGAGGCGAGTCTGCCCGAGAAAGCTCCATAGCGGCAGATGACCCGAATGATGGCCGATGACGCCTGCCTGGTCGCGGGTGTCGACCACCCCGCTGCAACTGACGACCACTTCCCGCGCACCCTGCTCGACGGAAACCAGCGTCACCGCGTTACAATGCTGGTCTTCGTAGGTGAGCTCCGGCTGGGCGTTCTCGTACTCCATATCCCATGACAGGACCGCTTGGCCCTGGGTCGCCTTGGGCATCATGCGCAGTCGCTGGAGCGCGTGAACCACCGGTTCGGCGAAAGCGTAGCGGGTTCGATGGCGGATCGAGAGACGCATCGATCAGCTCAGTAACCGGTAATCGTCGGCGATCGCATCGGCGATGGCGCGGTTGCAGGCGATGAACTCGAGCAGGAAGTCATGCAGGCCGGTTTCGAAGATGTTTTCGATTGTGAGGTCGGCGATGCGCGTGGCGCTCTCACGCATCAGGGCGTTGCTCTCCCCCTCGGCCCCGTGAAGCCGCGCCAGCGCCGCCAACTCGTCGCGCAGCGCCGAATGGCAGAAGGCGACGCTGCGCGGGAAACGGTCGTCGAGCACGAGAAACTCGACAATCCCCCGCGCGTCGATCTGGCCGGCGTTGAGCCAGCGGAAGGCACGATCACCCGAGACGGAACGGAGCACCTGATCCCACTGGCCCGTATCGAGGCTCGACCCCACGTACGACAGCGATGGCAGCAGCAGATAGTACTTCATGTCGAGAATGCGCGCGACGCAGTCGGCACGTTCGACGAAAGTGCCGGCACGCGCGAAGTGGAAACCCTCGTTGCGCAGCATCGACCCGTTCATCGCGCCGTGGACCGCAGTGCCCGCTCGGCGGATAATCTGCACGGCCTCACCCACGCTGCCTTGCGCCACGGGTCGGGCGAGGAGCCCTGAAATCTCCATCCAGCTCTCGTTGATCGCTTCCCACAGTTCTCCGCTGATCGCATTGCGCACAGCGCGAGCATTGGTCCGCACCGCGCTGATCAGGGCGAGTACGCTCATGGCGTTGTCGGGGTCGCGCAGGAGGTAGTTCCACACCTGGTGCCCCGTGTAGGTGCCGTGCTTGGTCTCGTATCCGGCGCGCTGCCCGAACGCTTCGATGACGGAGCGCCATTCCTCTTCCGCGGTGGCGACATCACGGGTGAGCGCCATGTGAAAGCCCGCCTCGAGCAGACGAGCGGTGTTCTCCGCCCGTTCGAGGTAGCGGAACATCCAGAAAAGGCCATGCGCGGTGCGGCCTAGCAAGGCGGGGCCCTCCGCATCAGTCCTTGAGCACCCACGTATCTTTCGTGCCTCCGCCCTGGCTCGAATTCACTACCAGCGAGCCTTTGCGCATCGCGACCCGGCTGAGCCCGCCGGGAACGATGTCGATCCCCTCGGGCGAGACAAGCACGAACGGCCTGAGATCGACATGCCGCGGGGCGAGGCCGCGCCGGGTGAAGATCGGGCAGGTCGAAAGCGAAAGGGTCGGCTGCGCGATGTAGTTCTGCGGCCTCGCCTTCAACTTGCGGCGGAATGCCGCCAGTTCACGCTTCGAGGCGGCAGGACCGACCAGCATCCCGTAGCCGCCCGAGCCGTGGACTTCCTTGACCACCAGTTCCTCAAGGTTGTCTAGCACATGGGCGAGGCCTTCTCGGTCCGCGCAGCGCCAGGTCTCCACGTTGGGCAGCAGCGGCTTGTCGCCGGTGTAGAACTCTACGATCTCCGGCATGAAGCTGTAGATCGCCTTGTCATCGGCAACGCCGGTGCCGGGCGCATTGGCGATGGTGATCCCGCCCGCACGATAGACGTCCATGATGCCCGGCACGCCCAGCACGCTGTCGGGATTGAAGGTCAACGGATCGAGGAAGTCGTCGTCCACCCGGCGATAAAGCACGTCGATCGGTTCGTACCCGCGCGTCGTACGCATGGCGACGCGGCCATCGGTCACCCGCAGGTCACTGCCTTCGACCAGCTCGGCGCCCATTTGATCGGCGAGGAAGGCATGTTCGAAATAGGCGCTGTTGTGGATCCCCGGCGTCAGCACGGCGACCGTCGGCTTGCCCTCCGTCGCCGCCGGTGCGCAAGCCGCGAGGCTCTTCGCCAGCCGCCGGGGATAGTCCGATACCGTGCGAACCGGCACGCGCGTGAAAAGCTCCGGAAACATCGCCATCATCGTTTCCCGGTTCTGCAGCATATAACTGACGCCCGACGGGGTGCGTGCGTTGTCCTCCAGCACGAAGAACTCATCCGGTCCGGTGCGTACGAGGTCGATGCCGACGACATGGGTGTAGATCTCGCCGGGCGGCGTGAGCCCGACCATGTTCTGCAGCCAGGCTGGATTGTCGCGCAGCAGCCTCTCCGGCAGCACGCCCGCGCTGACAATCTCCTGCCCGTGATAAAGGTCGTGGATGAAGGCGTTGATCGCGCGCACGCGCTGCTCGATTCCACGCGTCAGCCGCTGCCACTCGGGCGCGGTGATGATGCGCGGCACCATGTCGAATGGAATCAGCCGCTCTTCCGCCTCATGCTCGCCGTAGACATTGAACGTGATGCCCGTGCGGCGGAAGGCGATCTCCGCTTCGCGGTGCTTGCGCGAAAGGAAAGCGGAGTCCTGCTGATCGAACCAGTGGCGGTATTCTTTGTAGGCGGGGCGAACCGTTCCATCGCCGGTCCGCATCTCGTCGAATCTGCCGTCCGCTTCGTACATGAACCTCCTGGATCGCTATCCGGTGCGGTTCACGTCCCACGACAAGCCGCCCTCGTCGTGTAGGAAAAGGTTCAGTCGCCTTCGAGTTCCCGCAGGACAGCGCGAATGGCCTGAGGCGACGAGGTGAAGCCCAGGTGGGTGCAGCGCAGCGCCACGGCCCGGTCGCGCTCGCTTTCGCGGCCGCGCGCGCTGCGCGGGCTGACGATGCCGTCGCGGGGACTCCACAGAGCGATGGTCGGCACCGGCGGCTTCTCGCGCAGATCGGCCTCGATCGGCGGTTGGTCGACGCGGTGGCCGGTCACGAACTGATAAGCGCGCCAGGCGTTGTTGGCGCGCGGATTGCCCGAGAAGGGAGAACCCATGGTGATTACTTTCGCCACCCGCTCCGGGTGGCGCTTGGCGATCTCGCGCGCGAAGAGCCCGCCCAGGCTCCAACCGACGAGATAGACCTCTCGGCCATAGCGCTCATGCACTTCGATCAGCCGCCGCTCGAGATACTGAACGTTCTCCTCGGTTGGCCCGAAGTTGAAGCCCAGACCCCACCGCTTGACCTTGTGGCCTGCTTGTTCGAGCAGCCGCGCCATGTAGCGCATGCGGACCGGGTGGGTGGCGAAGCCCGGCAGCAGCATGACGGTCCGACAGGCAGAGGCGGCCGGGATATCGATGCGCCGGAACGGACGGACAACCGGCTCGGCGAGATGCGACAGCTCGCCAACCAGATATCGGAGCTTGGGCCCGCCGTTCGCCTCAGGATCCGGTTCGCGCGCCAGTTCCCAGCGCAGGGCCAGTTCTTCCCGCGTGGTAGGGAGCTGCGCGAACGAGGAAGGGGCCGGTAGCGTTGCCATAGAAATGTAACTTATGCTCATTTGGCTAACGCTGGCTGAACGGCGACGTTCCACGCGCAGCTTTTGTCCCCTCAGGGGCAGTCGCCGATCCGCTCGGACACGACTTCCATCGTCATACGCATCTCGCCGCCGGGAATCGCTCCGGATTGCTGGCTCATGGCCATCCGCATGCGGCTCCGTTCTTCCTCCACGGTGCCGTCGATCGTCATCTCCGCATCGACCCCGTTTGGTCCGCCGCAAGTAAGCACCGCGTCGAGGTCCTTACCCGCCGCCTCGAAGCGCGAGAAAGTGCAGGTTATGCCGTCCTGCCCTTCCCCAAGTTGCTTGACGACGCGCTGAAAGCCCTCCTCCGCCTCGGCTTCGGTCAGGCACTGGGTCCGCTGTTCCCCCTGGAGGCCGGCAGCCATGTCGCGCATCCGCGCCGCCTGTTCCGGCGGAATGCCGGGAATCTCGAAATCGATAACTTCCGCGCTGCTGCGGTAGAGCCCCGGGCGGGGCTTCACCAGCTCGTCGGCCGCCTCGATGACTTCCTCGGCCGTCTTCGGCTGATCGGGCTCGCTGCCGCACGCCGCAAGCGCAAGCGCGCTGCCGGCAACCATGACCATTGCACGCATTCGATTGCTCCTTGCTGGGTCCCCTTTCACCCTAGCTATCAAGCGAGGCGCGGCCTGCCAAGCGCTTGCCGTCCGCGCCTCGCTCGCCCATATCCCAGCCATGGCCGAACTCGTCATTCGCAGAGGACTGGAAGAGCCCGACACTTCCGGGGGTTTCACACCGCACAAACCGCAACGCCCGGAAAAGAGCATGGGCGGGCGCCGGTTCGAGCTCGTCTCCGACTACCAGCCCGCGGGCGACCAGCCGACCGCGATCCGCGACCTGGTCGAGGCGTCGAAAGAAGGGGAGCAGACGCAGGTTCTGCTCGGCGTCACCGGATCGGGCAAGACCTTCACGATGGCGAAAGTGATCGAGGAATTGCAGCGCCCCGCCCTGGTGCTCGCGCCCAACAAGATCCTCGCCGCGCAGCTCTACGGCGAGTTCAAGAGCTTCTTCCCGAACAACGCGGTCGAGTATTTCGTCAGCTACTACGACTACTATCAGCCGGAGGCCTACGTTCCCCGGTCGGACACCTACATCGAGAAGGAAAGCTCGGTGAACGAGGCGATCGACCGGATGCGCCACTCCGCCACCCGCGCGCTGCTGGAACGAGATGACGTGATCATCGTCGCCTCGGTCTCCTGCCTCTACGGCATCGGTTCGGTCGAGACCTATTCGGCGATGATCTTCGACATCAAGAAGGGCGAGACGGTCGACCAGCGCGAGCTGATCCGCAAGCTCGTCGCCCTGCAGTACAAGCGCAACGACACCGCCTTCGCGCGCGGCAACTTCCGCGTGCGCGGCGACAGCCTGGAGATTTTCCCCTCGCACTACGAGGACATGGCGTGGCGGATCAGCTTCTTCGGCGACGATATCGAAGAGATCAGCGAATTCGATCCGCTGACCGGCACCAAGGGCGCCAGCCTGGACAAAGTGCGCGTCTATGCGAACTCGCACTACGTCACCCCCGGCCCGACGATGAAGCAAGCTGCCGAGGCGATCCGCTTCGAGTTGCAGGAACGGCTCAAGGAGCTGCATGCGGAGGGCCGTCTGCTGGAAGCGCAGCGGCTGGAACAACGGACCAACTTCGACCTCGAGATGATCGCCGCCACCGGTAGCTGTGCAGGGATCGAGAACTACAGCCGCTTCCTCACCGGCCGCCTGCCCGGCGAGCCGCCGCCGACGCTGTTCGAATACCTGCCAGAGAACGCGCTGTTGTTCGTGGACGAGAGCCACCAGACAGTGCCGCAGATCGGCGCGATGTCGAAGGGCGACCATCGGCGCAAGATCACCCTGGCCGAATACGGCTTCCGCCTGCCGAGCTGCATCGACAACCGTCCCCTGCGCTTCAACGAGTGGGACGCAATGCGCCCGCAGACGTTCGCCGTCTCCGCCACGCCCGGTAGCTGGGAAATGGAGCAGACCGGCGGCGTCTTCGCCGAGCAGGTCATCCGCCCCACCGGCCTGATCGACCCCCCGGTCGAGGTGCGCCCGGTGGAGGATCAGGTGCAGGACTGCATTGCCGAGGCCAAGGCGGTGGCCGCGAAGGGCTATCGCACGCTCGTCACCACGCTCACCAAGCGCATGGCGGAGGACCTGACCGAGTTCATGCACGAACAGGGCGTGAGGGTGCGCTACATGCACTCGGACGTCGAGACGCTCGAACGCATCGAGCTGATCCGCGACTTGCGCCTCGGCGTCTACGACGTGCTGATCGGCATCAACCTTCTGCGCGAAGGGCTCGACATTCCCGAATGCGGGCTGGTGTGCATCCTCGACGCCGACAAGGAGGGTTTCCTCCGTTCGGAAACCAGCCTGATCCAGACGATCGGCCGCGCGGCGCGCAACGTGGATGGCAAGGTCATCCTCTACGCCGACCGGATCACCGGCTCCATGGAGC